>JBEVGU010000099.1:0-30133 GCA_040511595.1 Actinomycetota bacterium
CCCTCCTTGACGTCCTGGTACCCCTCGATCGCGATGCCGCATTCGTAGCCGGACGCGACTTCCCTGACATCGTCCTTGAACCGGCGGAGCGAACCGATCCGGCCCTCGTAAACCACGACGCCGTCGCGGACGAGCCGGACGCGCGCGTCACGCGGGATCGTGCCCTGGGTCACGTAGCAGCCGGCGACGACGCCGAGCCTCGGAACCCGGAAGGTCTGGCGGACCTCTGCCTGCCCGAGCTCGTGCTCCTGCTTCTCGGGGGCGAGCATGCCCGAGAGCGCAGCCTTGATGTCGTCGATCGCGTCGTAGATGACGCGGTAGGTGCGGATGTCGACCCCTTCCTTCTCAGCGAGGTCGACGGCCGCCTTGTCGGGTCGCACGTTGAAGCCCACAACGATCGCCTGCGACGCCACCGCGAGGGAGATGTCGCTCTCCACGATCGCACCCGCAGCGCTGCGCACGATGTTCACTCGAACCTCGTCCTGGGGCAGCTTCAGGAACGCATCGGTCAGGGCGCCCAGCGACCCTTGTACGTCGGCCTTGACCACGAGGTTGAGCTCGGGGATCTCCGCGCGCTCCGCCTGCCGGAGCAGGTCGGACAGGGTCGGCGGTCGGCTGGTGACGAGCTCGGCCGCGCGGGCCTTGGCCTCACGCTCACTCGCGACGTGGCGTGCCTCTCGCTCGTCGGCGACCTCTCGGAACTCTTCGCCCGAGGCGGGCACGGCCTCCCATCCGAGCAGCTGCACCGGCTTCGACGGCCCGGCTACCTCGACAGGGTTGCCGTTCTCGTCTTGCATCGCGCGGATCTTGCAGTACGTGGTCCCCGAGACGAGCGCGTCGCCGATGTCGAGCGTGCCCCGTTGCACCAGCACCGTCGCCACGGGACCGCGACCCCTGTCGAGGTGCGCCTCGATCACGGTGCCCCGCGCGCGACCCGTGGGTACACCCTTGAGCTCCTCGAGGTCGGCGACCAGCAGGATCGTCTCGAGCAGCGTGTCGAGGTTCGTCTTCGCCTTGGCCGACACGTCGACGAACTCCGTGTCGCCGCCCCATTCCGAGGGAACGACGCCACGCTCCACCAGCTGTCGGCGCACGCGCGTCGGGTCGGCGGACTCCTTGTCGACTTTGTTCACGGCCACGACGATCGGTACTCCGGCGGCCGTGGCATGGTCGAGCGCCTCCAGGGTCTGGGGCATCACGCCGTCGTCGGCCGCGACGACCAGCACGGCGATGTCGGTGACCTGGGCGCCGCGGGCGCGCATCGCGGTGAACGCCTCGTGGCCGGGAGTGTCGATGAACGTGATGTCGCGATCGCCCACGTGCGCCTGGTAGGCGCCGATGTGCTGGGTGATGCCGCCGAACTCGCCCGCGACCACGTCGGTCTCGCGGATCGCGTCGAGCAGCTTCGTCTTGCCGTGGTCGACGTGTCCCATGACCGTGACGACCGGCGGCCGCGGCACCAGCAACGCCTCGTCGATCTCGTCGTCATGATCCTCCTCGACGAGCTCGTCCTCGAGACCGACGACCTCGGCCTCCATGCCGAGCTCGCTGGCCACCATGCCGATCGCCTCGTCGGACAGCGAAGTGGTCGCGGTCGCCATCTCGCCCGCCAGGAACAGGATCTTCACGATGTCGGCGGGCCCCGTGCCGACCTTCTCGGCGATCGCCTGCGGCGTGGCCCCGTGCACGACGCGCAGCGTCGGTGTCGTGGGCTCGGCGGGCGTGTGCGCCACGCGTGGCGGGCGACGGGCGCCGGGGCCTGCGGGCGCGGCCGGCGCGGGAGCCTCAGCCGCCGTGGCGGGTTCGGGAGCGGGGAGCACGGCCGGCTCCACCTGGGTGGGCGCAGCAGGCGCCGGCTCTCCGGCGGTCGACACGGTCCGGTCGGGGGCTTCGGCCTGCGCCACTGCCGTCTCCGGACCCGGGGCAGGGGCCTTCTTCCGCGCGGCCTTCGGCTTGCGCGGCTGCGGCGGCGGCTCGAGCACCTCCCGGCGCTTCGGGGCCTCGGTGACCTTGCCCCCGGATGCCCTGAGCCGCGGCACGAGGTCCTCGGGCACGCTGGAGGAGGCGGACTTCCCCGCCACTCCCATCTGCTCCAGCGTCCCCAGCAGCTCTTTGCTGGTGACACCGAGTTCCTTCGCCAGTTCGTGGACCCTCACGCCGCTCCAATCCGCTCGATCTCGATCATCAGCCTACCGACTTCATCGGGGCCGAGCCCCGTTCGCAACGCCTTGCCCAGCACGCCGGGACGGCTCGCCGCCTCGAGGCACGCGGCATCGCGGTGCACGTACGCCCCCCGGCCCTGCGCCCTCGACTCCGGGTCGACCGACACACCCTGCCGTCCCGCGACCACGCGGAGGAGGTCGGCCTTGGGCGCCCGGACTCGACACCCGACGCACGTCCGGATCGGTCCGGGCGCCAGCGCCGTCACTCCGGGGCCGGAACCTCCTGAGGAGCCGCGGGAGCCGCAGCCTCCGCGGGCTCGGGAGCCTCGGCCGGCTCGGCAGCCACCGGCGCCTCTCGAGCCTCGGCCTCTCCGGGAACCTCGGGAACCGGTGCCTCTGCGGCCAGAGCGGCCGCCGCCGCTCGAGCCTCGTCGGCCACCTGCGTCTCCGACTTGATGTCGATGCGCCACCCGGTCAGCCGAGCGGCGAGGCGCGCGTTCTGGCCTTCCTTGCCGATCGCGAGCGAGAGCTGGTAGTCGGGCACGATCACCATCGCGGTGCCCGTCTCCTCGTCGATGCGCACTTCCTTCACCTTGGCCGGCTGCAGCGCGTTCGCCACGAACTCCGCCGAGTTCTCCGACCAGGGCACGACATCGATCTTCTCGCCCCGCAGCTCGTTCACGACCATGCGGACTCGGGAGCCCTTCGGTCCGACGCACGCGCCCACGGGGTCCACCCCGGGCTCGTTCGAGAGCACGCCGATCTTCGAGCGGTGCCCGGGCTCACGGGCCACCGCCCTGATCTCGACGATGCCCTCCTCGACCTCGGGCACCTCCATCGCGAAGAGCGCGCGCAGCAGCCCCGGGTGCGACCGGCTCACCACGATCTGCGGGCCCTTCGTGCCCTTGCGGACCTCGGTGATGTAGGCCTTCAGGCGCTCCCCGTGTCGGTAGGGCTCGGTCGGCACCTGCTCGGCCTGCGGCAGCAGCGCCTCGACCTTGCCCAGGTCGAGCAGCGTGTAGCGGCGCTCCTGCTGTTGCACGATGCCCGTGACCACGTCGCCCTCGCGCCCTGCGAACTCTTCGTAGGTCATCTCGCGCTCGGCGTCGCGGAGCTTCTGGAAGATCACCTGCTTGGCGGTCTGCGCCCCGATGCGACCCTTGAACTCGTCGGTGACCTCGACCTCTTCCTCGCCCAGGACCTTCATCTCGAGCGTGGGCTCGGCTCCCTCCTCGGTCGGCAGCACCTCGATCTCCTCGAGGTCCTGCTTCCACATGCGGAGGTCGCCGCTCTCCGGATCGATCTCGGCCCTGAACCCCACGAAGTCGTCATCGGCATTGGGGTTCTCCTGCTTCCACCAGGTCTTGTAGGCGCTCGCCATCGCTTCCTCGAGCCCTTGCAGGATCGTCTCGAAGGCGACGCCCTTCTCCCGTTCCAGTTCCCGCAGCGCGGCGATCATCTCGGCGTTCATGCGTTGCTCCTCTTCAGTTCGGCGCTCCAGTCGACGACCGTCCGGGCCGACCGGACGTCGGCATGGGCCAGCCGGAGCTCACCCGCCGCGACGGCGAGCGTGATGCCCTCGTCGTCGGCGCCGACCAGCTCGCCCGTGTGGGTCGTCGCCCCGGCCATGGGCGCCGTGGTCCTCACCCTGACTCGCTCCCCGACCGCCCGGCGGAAATGCTCGGGCCGCTTCAGCGACCGCTCGACGCCAGGCGAGGACACCTGCAGGTCGTAGGGCCCGGTCCCGTACCCCTCGAGGTCGAGGTGGCGCGAGACGCGCTCCGTGAGGTGCGCCAGGGTGTCGATATCGACGCCGCCAGGGCCGTCGACGACGACTCGCAGCACCGTGCGACCGCCTTCCCGACCCTGGGTCACGTCGTACAGCTCGAAACCTTCGGCCTCGATGAGGGGCCGCAGCAGCGCTTCCACGTCCACCGCGCGACCCTCCCCTACGAACGAGAAGGTGGGCGCGAGCCCACCTCCGGACACCCTTCGTCAACTCGTGTTCGACCCCAGTATAGCCCACGACCTGCGGGAACGGCCCGGCGGGCCCTCATCCACGGCCCGGAGCGGCCCCGAGCGCGCTACGGGGCGACCGCAAGCAGATCGACCGCCGCCTGAACGGCGGACTCCACCGCCGCGCTGGAGCGCTGTCCCGTGGCCCGCAGCTTCAGGTCGACCGTTCCCTCGCCGAGCCCTCGCTTGCCCACGGTGACCTGCACGGGATATCCGATCAGATCGGCGTCGGCGAACTTCACGCCCGCCCGCTCGTCTCGGTCGTCGAGCAGGGCCTCGATCCCTCGGTCGAGGAGCTCAGCGTGGATGCGCTCGGCCTGCGTGCGAACCGGCCCGTCGTCGGCGTTCGCCATGATCACGGCGACCTGGAACGGCGCCAGGTGCTTCGGCCACACGATGCCCTGATCGTCGTGGTGCTGCTCGACCACCGCGGCCATGATCCTCGTGATGCCGACGCCGTAGCTCCCCATCAGGTAGGGCTTCTCCGAGCCATCCTCGTCCTGGAACGTCGCGTCGAGCGGTGCCGAGTACATCGTCCCGAGCTGATAGATGTGCCCGACCACGATCGAGCGTCCGACCTCGAGCTCGCCCCCGTCGATGGGGCATCGATCGCCGTCGCGGATCTCGACCAAGTCCTCCCATCGATCCACGGTGAAATCACGGCCGACGTTCGCGCCGGTCACGTGCGTGTCGGGCTTGTTCGCGCCCGTCACCCAGTTCGCGCCCGCACGCACCGAGTGATCGGCCAGCACGATGACGTCGTCACCGAACCCCTGCGGGCCGACGTAGCCCTTGGCGTAGCCGAGTCGTTCGAAGTCGTCGTCGTCGAAGGCGCGCACGACCTTCGGGAAATGCAGCCTGGCGAGTTTCTTCAGGCTCACCTCGCGGTCGCCCGGCACGAGCACGGCCACGACCTTCCCGTCGATGTCGAACATGATGCTCTTCAACGTCCGGTCCTCGTCGACGCCCAGCTGCGTCGCGACGAGCTCGATCGTGGCCGCGCCGGGGGTGTCGACCTCGGCCATGGCCTCGAGCTCGGCCTCGTCGAGCGGCGGTGGCGCCTGGGGCGTGGCGGACTCGGTGTCGGCGAGGTAGTCGCCGTTCACGCATCGAACGAACAGGTCCTCGCCAACGTCGGCCAGCGCGATGAACTCGTGGTTGATGCTGCCGCCGATCGTGCCCGGATCAGCCTCGACGATCTGGTGATCGAGGCCGAGACGGTCGAACACGCGCTCGTATGCCTCGTACATGATGCGGTAGCTCTCGCGCATGCCCTCGTCGTCGCGATCGAACGAGTAGGCGTCCTTCATGAGGAACTCGCGCCCACGCAGCAGGCCGAACCTGGGCCGCTTCTCGTCGCGGTACTTCCATTCGACCTGGAAGAGATTGATCGGCAGGTCGCGATAGCTCGGCAGGTCGCCTGCCACGAGGGGCGCGAAGACCTCCTCCTCCGTCGGGCCGAGCATCATCTCGCGGCCGTGGCGATCCTCGAGCTTGAAGACCTCGTCGCCGTAGGCCTGCCAGCGGCCCGTCGCCTTCCACGGCTCCGCGGGCAGCACGATGGGCACCCGCACCTCGATCGAGCCGGCGGCCTCCATCTCCTCGCGCACGACCTGCTCGATCGTCCGCATCACGCGAAGGGCGAGCGGCAGGTAGCTGTAGATGCCGGCCGTGAGACGCCGGATGAAGCCGGCCCGGAGCAACAGCCGGTGCGAGGCGATCTCGGCGTCGGCCGGATCGTCGCGCAGCGTCGGGACGAACAGCTTCGACAGGCGCATGGCGGGCACAGGATACCGACCGACGCCGGGCCCCGGCTCCGCCCAGGGCCCCCCTCGCCCGGGACGATGTCGCTCAGGCGACGCAGGCCCCCGCATCGATCCGGAACCGGACGATTCGGGTCGCCCACTTCCATTGACCGGTCTTCCTGTAGTGCTGCTGGGTGTAGAAGAACGTGCAGCCGTCCTCGGCCACGGTCATGGCGGAGTAGTCGCCCCACCGGCCGTGCCGCCCCTTCTCGGACCCTCGGCCCGCGAACACCTTCCGCTCGGCCAAATCGAGCGTGTTCGCCGGCGCCCCGGCCGTGCGCCCGGCGATCGCGATCGACGGGAAGAGGCGCCTGCTCGACAGCGAGTAGCCGACGGCGATGTTGCCGGCCGCATCCATCGCTGCGCTGCCCATCCAGCGGCTCTTCTTGTTGTCGGGGGCGTAGGTGCCCTGATTCACGATCGCCCAGCCGCCGCCCGCGTCCTGCAGCTCGTACCAGCGGAGTCCGGCCTTGCCCTTCGAGGCCCGCACGGTCTGCGCCACGACCAGCCGCTCGTCGTTCGCCCCGAGCTTGCGGTACTGCAGGCGGAACATCAGGCGGTCGTTCAACGCGTCGACCTTGTTCTTCGTGTCCTTCTGCGGGATGCAGAAGGTGCGGCCCCTCCCGCAGATCCACGGGCTGAAGTTCGCCGTGGCGAGGTCGTCGACGTGCTCGAACGTCGAGTTCGCCGGCGTGTCCCAATCGGCGGTGAACTCCCAGACCTCGAGCTGATCGTCGGGGTAGTTGAACTCGTCGGCGTCCATCTGCAGGAACGTGTTCGGGGCGTTCGCCCCGGGCTGGCTCAAGCCGTCGGCGTCCGACGGCAGCTGCCCGCCCGCGTTGGGGTCGACGCCGAACAGGTTCACGTAGATCTGCTGAGCGGGATCGCCCGCGATCATCGCGTCGCGCTCGTAGGCGATCGCCCCGGCGCCCCGCCACGCGAAGTCACACACCGCGGAGCTGCAGCGGAACTGGTTGAACGAGGCGAAGTACGCCGAGTTGTTGGCCGCCGGCCACACGCCGAGCTTCGGGTAGTCGTTCAGGACGTTCACGTTCGGGTAGTCGAACTGGTAGGCGTTCCACGCGCCGGTCGGGTCGCTCGTCTCCGACACCGCGATGCACTCCGCGAACTGCGGCGCGTTGAGGTTCAACGCGAACTGTGAGATGACCCACGCCTGGGCGTACTCGTCGTACACGACCACCGGGTCGCCGTCGTCGTGCTTGCCGCAGAGCGAGCCCGGGGCGAACAGGTCCGACATGGCCCGCGGCCCCTCGACCTTGGCGCCGGTGTCGGCGTCGTAGATCGCGAACATCACGTTCACCATCTGCACGTAGTACCCGCCGCCCACGTCGCCGTTCGGGTCCGGCGGCACGAGCTGGAATTCGTTGGCGCCGGCGCCGAGGCCGGCCCGGTTGAGGCTCGCCGGCGGGATCTTCGTAGCGCCTCGCTCGGCCTGCCGGGCCTCGTCGCCTTGGTCGAGCGAGGTGGTCGGGTCGACCGGCAGCCGTGACTCCTCGCCACCGACCTCCTCGTCGCCCTCCTCGCCGCCTTCGAGCTCGAGCTCCCGCCTCACCCAGGGCTCGATCGTCGACGGGCTGACCGGCGCCGCGACCAGCGACCGCGTGTGGTGGGGTGTCGCGGTCCTGCCGCCCTGTGGGCTCGCGGCCGCGCCGCCCTCGCCCGACGCGGTCCCGAGCGTGCCGTCGCCGTTCGCGCCGAGCGCCCGCACCGGCCGGCTCGGCGCGCTCGTGCCTCCGCTCGAGGCGAGCGCGACGGCCCCGGCGACGAACCCGATCGCGGTCGCCGTCGCGGCGGCGCGCACCCACATCCTCTTCAACGGAGCCTCCTCGGTCGCGGCCCTACGGGCGATGGCACGGCGTGGCGCAGAGGATAGCCTCGGCAGACGGCCGATACTGTCAGCCAACCGGGGGAACCTTTTTCGGCCATCGTTCCTCGGAGGAGATCACCAGTGCACGAGCGCATCCGCCCCGACCGCGAGACCTTCGACGCGCTGGCGTCGGATTGGCCCCTCGTGCCGATCTGGTCGGAGCTCTTGGCGGACGTGTCGACGCCCGTCGGACTGTTCCCCGCCCTCGCCGGGGACGGGCCCGGGGTACTGCTCGAATCGGTGGAGCGATCCGAGCGTTGGGGCCGGTACTCCTTCGTGGCCGGTGACCCGGCCGCCGTCGTGATCGGCGACCGCGACGGTATCCGGGTGACCGACGTGGTCCGCGAGCTCCCGCTCGTCGTGGGCGAAGGCGGCACGAGGGAGGCGTTGATCGGCATCGCGCGGTCGCTGCGCGCCCCGCGGATGCCCGACCTGCCGGCCCTCACCGGAGGGCTCATGGGCTACGTCGCCTTCGAGGCCGCCGAACTGCTCGACGGGCATCCGGTGCCCGACCCGTCGTCCGCGCCCGTGCCGCCCGTCGGCCTGCTGGTCGTCGACCGCGCCGTCGTGTTCGACCACTGGAGGCAGCGCCTACTGCTCGTCGCCCACGTGCCGGCGGGCGGCTACGACGACGGGGTCGAGGCGCTGCGGACGCTGGCCCGCCGCATCGACGACGCGACCGCGCCCGAGCTCGCCCCGGTGCCCGACGGTCCGGTGGAGCTCGCCGGCGAGCCCAACATGTCAGACGACCGCTACCGCGAGATCGTCGCCTCGTTCAAGGAGCACATCCTGGCCGGCGACATCTTCCAGGCGGTACCGTCCCGCCGGGTGACCTACCCCGCGCCCGACGGCGGATTCGCCGTCTACCGGCGGCTCCGGGTCGCGAACCCGGCCCCGTACATGTTCTTCCTACGGATGATGGGCATCGAGCTCGCCGGGTCCTCGCCCGAGCCGTTGGTCCGGGTGGAGGAGGGGCGGGTCTCCACGAGGCCGATCGCCGGCACCCGCCCGCGCGGAGAGACCGAGATGCGCGACCGCCTGCTCGAGCACGAGCTGCTCGCCGATCCGAAGGAGCAGGCCGAGCACGCGATGCTCGTCGACCTCGCCCGTAACGACCTCGGCCGGGTGTGCGTCGCCGGCAGCGTGGAGCCGACCCAGCTGATGGAGGTCGAGCGGTTCACGAAGGTGATGCATATCGTCTCGACGGTGGAGGGCGACCTGCGCGACGACCTGCACCCGCTCGACGCCCTGGCGGTCACGTTCCCGGCGGGCACGTTGTCCGGGGCGCCGAAGCGGCGGGCGATGGAGCTGATCGCCTCGCACGAGCCCGATGCCCGCGGCCCCTACGGCGGCGCGGTGGGCTACTGCACGTTCCAGGGCGACCTCGACTTCTGCATCACGATCCGCACCGCGGTGGTCAAGGACGGCCGGGCGCACGTGCAGTCGGGCGCCGGCGTCGTCGCGGACTCCGACCCGCAGGCCGAGCTCGACGAGACGGGGGCGAAGGCCGCCGCCCTGCTGCCGGCGGTGCATCCTCGGGAGGGGATCGGATGATCCTCGTCGTCGACCACTACGACTCGTTCACCTACAACCTCGTGCAGCTCGTCGAGAGCCTCGGGCACGAGACCGAGGTCGTGAGGAGCGACGCCGAGCCGGCCGAGGCGCTCGCCGCCCGCGATCCTGTCGGCGTGATCCTCTCCCCGGGGCCGGGACGGCCCGAGGCCGCAGGATGCTTCATCCACCTGCTCGAGGTGCTGCCCGCCGAGACGCCGCTGCTCGGGGTATGCCTCGGCCATCAGGCGATCGGCATCGAGTACGGCGGCACCGTGGACCGCACGGAGCCCGTGCACGGCAAGGCCTCGTCGGTACGCCACGACGGCTCGGGCATCTTCGAGGGCGTGCACGATCCGTTCGAGGCCGGCCGCTACCACTCCCTGGTCGTGGAGCGGAGCGACCTGCCCGAGGAGCTCGTGCTCACCGCGTGGACCGACGACGGGCTCGTGATGGCCACCCGGCATCGCCGGCTCCCCCGGTTCGGCGTGCAGTTCCACCCCGAGAGCATCCTCACCCCCGAGGGCCCGAAGATCGTGCGGAACTTCCTGGCGCTCACGCGCTGAGCGACGCGTTCGGCAGGCCGCCCGCAGTGCTACGTTTCCCGCCCACCGAGGGAAGGGACGCGATGCACGACGTGGTGGAACGATACGTGGCGGCGCTCGCCGAGCTCGACGAGCACGTGGGCGCGATCGGCCCCCAGCAGTGGCACGAGCCGACGCCGTGCACCGAGTGGGACGTGCGCGCGCTCGTCGACCATCTCGTCTACGAGACGCTCTGGGTGCCCGACCTCATCGCCGGGAAGACGCTTGCGGAGGTCGGCGACCACTACGACGGCGACCGCCTCGGCGACGATCCCGTCGCAGCATGGAAGCGGGCGAGCGCGGCCGCGGTCGCCGGCGTCCGCTCGTCGACGCCGGGCGTGCGGGTGCACACGTCGGGCGGGGAGGTCACCGCCGACGCGTACCTCACCGAGATGCTCTTCGACGCCGTGATCCATGGGTGGGACCTCGCTCGAGGCATCGGCGTGGCCCACGTGATCCCCGACGACGTCGCCCGCGACCTCGAGGCCTGGGTCACGCCGTTGGTCGACGTGATGGTCACCGGCGGCTCGACCTCGCGGCCGGTCGAGACCGGCGCCGAGGAGGACCCCGCGACCCGTCTGATCGCGCTCTCGGGCCGAACCCCGTAGCCGACTAGCGGCGCGGCCCTCGACATCGAGGGCCGTACTCGAACGCGGCGCTGTGCTTCGAGACGCGGCACCGGCGCGCGTCAACGGCCACGAACGCGCCGGCGGGCACCCGCTTCAGCTGGTCGAGCAGGCCGTTGGTCCAGCCGTCGTCGATCGTGCCCTGGAAGTACCAATCGCTGCCGTTGTCGGCCACGATCATGCCGTAGCGCTTCATCGCACGCAGCACGACCTTGGCGTCCGCGCCGAACCGCGAGATGTCGAAGCCGCCCTTCAGCCGGAACCGGGCGCCCATGGGCGGGCACCGCCGGTCGGGCTGCCCGGCCTGGTGACGCGCCGGCCACACGTAGCGCCGGCTCGTGCACGAAACGGTGAACCGGATCGCATGGTCGACCTGGCCCGCCTGCACCTCGTCCCACCGCACGAGCCCCGGAAAGATCGGGAGCCCGGCAGCGTCGGCGCTCGTCCACCCGGTCTTCCGAAGGGCGTTCGAGCCCAGGTCGAAGACCGCGCCGCTTCCGGCCGTCGGGTTCCCGTCGTTCCACCGAGCGTTGAACAGCTCGTAGAGCGTGCACGTGCTCTGGTCGATCATCAGGGCGTGCCGGTCGGAGCCGCCCTCGATCGTGGTATCGCCCCCGAACGGATACGGTCCGGGGTCGCTCTCCCCCGCGTAGAAGAAGTCGACGGTCACGTCTGCGTGAGACGCGTCGACCACGTCGAACGGGATACCGTACGACGGCGGCCCGAAATCGGGGTGCAGGTCGGTGGAGCCCGCGTGGCTCGACCGCTTCCACTGCCTGCTCTTCGGGTGCTTGGGGAGCCGCGACACGTCCATGTTCCAGACGTTGTCGGCCAGGAAGACCTGACAGCTCGTGCCTGGCACCGGAGCCCTCGGGGTCGAAGCCGGGGCTGACGCCGACACCGCGGTCGACGGGGCAACCGTCGCGGTCAGCGCGACGATGGCCGCCGCGGCCGTGAGGATCCTCGCGCGTGCCATGCGACGGGTATCGGCGCCCGAGACCTGGGAAGTTGAGCGGCGTCGCCGCATCTAGTCCGCGTTGGACTAGCTACGGCCCGCCCTCGCCGACGGCGACCTTCTCGGCAGCCACTGCCCGAGCCTCGGTGAGCAGCGCCTCGACGAGCTCCGACTCGGGCACCTTCGCGACGACCTCGCCCTGGCGGATGATGAACCCGAGGCCGTTGCCACTCGCGATGCCGACGTCGGCCTCGCGGGCCTCGCCGGGGCCGTTCACGACGCAGCCCATCACCGCGACGCGCATCGGCACCGTGAACCGCTCGCGCTCGATCGCCGCGTTCACCCGTCGGGTCAGCTCGAGCACGTTCACCTCGGCCCGGCCGCACGAGGGGCAGGCGACGAGGTCGAGCCCGCGCTCGCGAAGGCCGAGCGACTGCAGGATCGTGGCGCCGGCCTTCACCTCTTCCACCGGGTCGTCGGTGAGCGAGACGCGGATCGTGTCGCCGATGCCCTCGGCCAACAGCGTGCCGATGCCGACCGCGCTCTTCACCCCGCCCATCGGCAGCGGCCCGGCCTCGGTGACACCGAGGTGCAGCGGGTAGTCGCACGCCTCGGCGAGCAGCCGGTAGCTCTCGATCATCACGAGCGGGTTCGAGTGCTTCACCGAGATCTTGATGTCGAGGAAGTCCTCGTCCTCGAGGATGCGCGCCTCGTTCAGGGCGCTCTCGACGAGCGCCTCGGGGGTCGGCTTCCCGTGCTTCGCGAGGAGGGTCGGCTCGAGGGATCCGGCATTCACCCCGATGCGGATGGGTACTCCCCTCGCCCGTGCCTCGCGGGCGATGAGCCGCACCTTGTCCTGGTACTTGATGTTGCCCGGGTTGATGCGGAGCCCCTGGATGCCGGCCTCGAGCGCGGCCATCGCGTACTTCCATTGGAAGTGGATGTCGGCCACGACCGGCACCGTCGACTTCGCGGCGATCGCGACCAACGCCTCGGCGTCGTCCCAGTGGGGCACCGCCACCCGCACGATGTCGACTCCCGTGGCCACGAGCGAGGCGATCTGCTGCAGGGTCGCGTCGATGTCGGCGGTCTTCGTCGTGGTCATCGACTGGATCGAGACCGGGGCGTCGCCGCCGATCGCGACGCCGCCCAGGTCGATCTGGCGGCTCTTCCTGCGCTCGATGCCCATGGCAGCCAGTCTCCCAGTTCCTCGATCGCGCGCCGCTCAGGCTCCGAACACGTGGAACGTGATCGTGCGGTCCTTCGGCTCGTCCATCTCGAAGAAGATCAGCCGCTGCCAGGTGCCGAGCCCGGGCTCCCCCGTCACCACCGGGATCGCATGGGAGGTCGCCGAGAGCAGCATCGCCTTCACGTGCGCGTGGCCGTTCTCGCGCTCGTCGGGGTTCAGGTTCTGCGTCCTGACCTCGAAGTCATCGTGCTCGTAGTACACGCCATCGTGGGGCACCAGGTCGGTGAGGTGACGACGGAAGTCGGCCATCGCGCCGTCTTCCCACTCGTTGATCAGCAGCGCGCACGTGGTGTGCGCGCAGAACGCGATCGCCGCCCCGTCGACCACGCCGGAGTCCTTGATCGCCCGGCGCAGGTCGTCGGTGAGATCGAGGAACGCGTAGCGCTCTGGCGCCGAGATGGTCACGGTCGTGGTCGCTGATTTCATGGATCCCTCCTGTTCGTGGCCGTCTCGCTGCCTGGCACGGCGATCGGCAGGTCGAAGGTGAACACGCTGCCGTGACCTGGATCGCTCTCGGCGCGGATCGTGCCGCCATGGGCCTCGACGACCGATCGCGCGATCGCGAGCCCGATGCCGGTGCCTCCGTCCCCCCTCGCGCGGGCGTGATCGACGCGGTAGAAGCGCTCGAACAACCGCGGCAGCGACTCGGCGGGGATGCCGACGCCCGTGTCGGCGACGCTCACCTCGACGGCGCCGTTGTGGCGGTGCGCCTCGATGCGCACCTCGCCACCGCCAGGGGTGAACCGCACGGCGTTATCGACGAGGTTGAAGATCACCTGATGCACCCGCTCGGGGTCGGCCTCGATCGCGGGGAGGTCCTCGGGCAGGTCGCTGTGCACGTCGACGTCGCGGTCCGATCGCGCCACCTCGATCTCTGACATCACCCGCGAGACGAGCGGGGCGAGGGCGACGGGCTCCCGCCGCAGCGGCACCTCACCCGACTCCAGCTTCGAGAGGTCGAGCAGCTGTTCGACGAGCCGCCCGAGGCGCTCGGACTGCGTGAGCATGATCTGCACGGTCTCGGGGTTCGGCTCCTCGACTCCGTCGAGCAGGTTCTCCAGATGCGCGCGGATCGCGGTGATCGGCGTCTTGAGCTCGTGGGAGACGTTGGCCACCAGGTCGCGTCGCGATGCCTCGAGGTTGTCGAGCTCCTGGCTCATGCGGTTGAACGCGGCCGCCAGCTGGCCCACCTCGTCACGGGTCGTCGTGTGGATGCGCGTCGAGTAGTCACCGGTCTGCATGCGGCGCGCCGCCTCCGCCATGTCACGAAGCGGCTGGGTCATGCCGCGGGCGAGCCAGCGGGCCATGATCAACGCGATCACGGCCGCGATGGCGCCGGCCAGCATGAACTGCCACCACACGCTCTGCAGGAAGCCGAGGGTCGCCGAGATGCGGCCCAGGGATCCCCGGCTCGGTGAGGGGTACAGCACGATCAGGCTGCCGCCCTCATCGGTCGGGATCGACGCCCATACGTTGTTGCCGAGCACGCCCCATCGCGGCACGCGCCCCGGTGTGTCGGGCGGAAGGACGCCGAGGTTCACACCCTCGACCGATACCTCGTCGGCGGCGGTGCGCCGCACGACCATCGTGTCGACCGGAGGATCGGCGACCTCACCGCTCGCGATGCGTCGGGCGAGGGAGAGCGCGTCGATCGCCTCGGAATCGCGCGGCGAGTTCCGCAGAGCGAAGCCGATCAACGCGTAGGAGATCAGGATGGTGATCACGACGGCGACGACGATCGTGGCCCCGAGCTTGCCCCGGATCGTGGGGAGGCGCTCGAGCGGCCGGGAACTCACGACCGTTCCTGGAACGCGTACCCCACGCCGTGCACGGTGCGGATGAACCGGGGCTCGTTCCCGTCCTCCCCGAGCTTGCGGCGGATGCGCGCGACGTGGGAATCGACGACGCGGCCCCCCGCGAAGTCACGGTAGCCCCAGACACGGTCCATGAGCTGGTCGCGGGACAGCACGACGCCGGGGTCGCGCGCGAGCGTGAGCAGGATCTCGAACTCGAGCGGCGTGAGCCCGACATCCTCGCCGTCGACCGTGACGCGGCGTCTGTTCGGGTCCATCACGAGCCCATTGGACTCGATCGGCCCCGTGTCCTTCTGCTCGCCCATGCGCTCCATGCGGCGCAGGATCGCCTTCACCCGGGCCGCGAGCTCACGCAGGCTGAACGGCTTCGTGAGGTAGTCGTCAGCCCCGACCGCGAACCCGGCGACCTTGTCGGCCTCCTCGGTCTTCGCGGTGAGCATGAGCACGGGCGTCCACCCGTCGCGCTGGATCTGCTTACAGACCTCGAGCCCGTCCATGCCCGGCAGCATCAGGTCGAGCACGACGAGGTCGGCGTGATGATCCTCGTGCTGGTCGATCGCGTCTGGCCCGTCGAGGGCCACGAGGACGCGGTAGCCCTCGGACTCGAGCCGGGCACGGACGGCCTCGGCGATGGCTTCCTCGTCCTCGACGACGAGCACGGTCTGTTGGGTCACCGGGCAATCGTAGTCGTGAGGTGTGTGCTGCGGTCAGTGGCGGTGTTGAGAAATCGTGGCGGCGGTTCGGGCGCAACCGATCCCGCGGGCGGCGGTTCGCACGCTCAGGGAAGTGTGATCGGCTTCGTGACGTCGAGGACGATCGTGGCACCGACGAACATCACGAAGAACGCCATCACCGCTGCCGAGATGGGGATCAGCGTCCGCATGTCGACCGCCTTCCCGCGGATCCTCTCGATCGCGAGCGTGAGCAGATGTCCCCCGTCGAACGGCGGCAGCGGCACGAGGTTGATCAGGCCCACGAAGACGGTCACGAAACCGAACAGGTACAGGATCGTGGACCAGTCGCCCGCCGTCGAGGTGACACCTACCTGCTGGCTGATGCCGACCACGCTCGCGGCGTCGTTGGGCGTGCGCTGCTCGTCGTTGAACAACAGGCCGAAGACGCGTCCGACCCCCTCGGGGCCGAAGACCCGGCCGATCTGCGAGAACGACTCCTTGACCGCGAACCCGACCTCCTTCACACCCCCGACGAGCGCGGCGCCGATGCCGACGGGCTGCGGGTCGGGCGGGGCGACGATGACCCCCATGCGGCCGCGGGTCTCGCCCGCCACGTCGGCGAGCTCCGGCACGACGCTCAGCGTGACCCGTTCCCCATCGCGGCCCACCACGACGGCGAGCGGCTCACCGGGTCGGTCTTCGACCTGCGACGTCACGATCTCGGTGAGCTGCTCCGAGGTGGGCTCCTCAACCTCGCCCAGCCGGAGGATCAGGTCGCCGGCCTCGATGCCCGCAGCCGCGGCCGGCGACTCGTCGCCGTTCAGGGTCGTCTCGACCTGGTCGATCACGAGCGGCGTCAGCGGAGCGGTGCGCGGGTCGCCGAAGACCGCGAGCCAGATCGCGAAGATCACCGCCGCGACCACGAAGTGGCTGCCCGGCCCGGCGAAGATCGTGATCGCCCGCTGCCAGAGCGGCTTCGAGCCGTAGAGGCGTGGCGTGTCCCCGGGTGGGTTCTCCTCGTAGGGGTTCATGCCAGCGATCTTCACGTAGCCGCCGATGAAGATCGGCTTCACCCCGACCTCGAGCTCTCCAATGCGTCGTGACCAGATCTTCCACGGGCCGAAGCCCACGAAGTATTCCGTGACCTTCATGCCGAACTTCCGCGCGAAGTAGAAGTGGCCCAGCTCGTGGATCGCGATGATCAGCGTGAGGAAGGGCAGGAAGATCAGGGCGCCGATGAGCAGGTCCATGGGGGGAAGGGCTACCGCTCCTCGACGACCTCGGCCGCGCGCTGGCGCGCCCACGCGTCGGCGCGTTGGATGCTGACGATCGAGACGACCGACGCAGGCTCGTGCTCGTCGACGACGCGCTGCACCAGCTCGACGATGCTGGTGAGGGGGATCTTCCCCTCGAGGAAGGCCATGACCGCCACCTCGTTGGCCGCGTTCATGACGGCCGGGAAGGTGGAGCCCAGCCCTCCTACGCGGTACGCGAGATCGACAGCCGGGAAGGCTTCCTTATCGACAGGTTCGAACGTGAGGGCGCGGTCGGTGAGCGGCACCGGCTCGACCCCGCTCGGCAGGCGCTCGGGCCAGGCGAGCGCCAGCTGGATCGGCAGACGCATGTCTGCGGTGGCCATCTCGGCCCGCAGGCTGCCGTCGCGGAACTCCGCCATCGCGTGCACGAGCCCCTCGGGATGGATCAGCACGTGGATCGAGGAGTACGCGAGGTCGAACAGGTAGTGCGCCTCGATCACCTCGAGCCCCTTGTTCATGAGGGTGGCCGAGTCGATCGTGATCTTCGGGCCCATCGACCAGACCGGGTGCTGCAGGGCTTCCTTCACGCTGGCCTTCGCGAGCTCGCCGCGGGTCCAGCCGCGGAACGGTCCGCCCGAGCCGGTCAGCACGACGCGCTTGAGGTCCTCCCGTCGCTCGCCGCGCATCGCCATCGCGAGGGCGGCGTGCTCGGAGTCGACAGGCAGCAGCCGCTCGGGCTCACCCTTGATCAGGTCGGTCACGAGCTCGCCGCCGACGACCAGGCTCTCCTTGTTGGCGAGTGCGAGCGTCTTGCCCGTCTGGAGGGTAGCGAGCGTCGGCGCGAGGCCTGCCGAGCCGACGAGGGCGTTCAGCACCACGTCGACCTCGGTCTCCTCGGCCAGGCGCTCGGCGGCGTCGGGTCCGACGACGATCTCGACCCCAGGCACCGTGCCGATCTTCTGCCTGACGTCGGCGGCCGCGGCCTCGTCAGCGATCGCGACGACCGGCGGCACGAACTCCCTGATCTGACCCGCCAGCAGCTCCAAGTTGGCGCCGGCCGCCGACAGGCCGACCACCTTGAACCGGTCCGGGTTGTGGCGCACGACATCGAGCGCCTGGGTGCCGATCGACCCCGTGGAACCGAGGATCGCCAACGACTTCATGCGTGCAAGCCTACCCCGAGCCGCGCGCAACGCTCGGAGCGCCGACTTCGTGGAGGTTCCCGCGGAAGGGTCCGCGTTCCTCAGGCGAAGATGATGCGGTAGAGGAAGAAGGCCGCCGGCGCCACGAAGAGCAGGGAGTCGATGCGGTCGAGCACGCCACCGTGCCCGGGCAGCACGCTGCCCATGTCCTTGATGCCGACATCACGCTTGACGAGCGACTCCGCGAGGTCGCCGAACGTCGCGGCCGCGGCCACCACGAGCCCGAGCAACAGCGCCTCGATACGCCGTTCCTCGAAGGGGTCGACGAAGGATGTGACCAAGGTCACCGACACAACCACCGTGACGAGCGTGCCGATGATCACGCCTTCCACGGACTTCTTCGGGCTCACCGTGGGCGCGAGCGGGGCCTGGAAGAACTGGCCGCCCCACACCGATCCGGCGAGGAACGCGGCGGTGTCGTACACGAACGTCAGGCCGATGACCGCGATCACGAGCGACGTGCCGCTTTCCCCCTCGAGCAGCACGAACAGGTAGCTCCCGAGCAGGGGCACCCAGGCGAGGTTCAGCACCGTGAGCCCGATGTTGGCCGTGACGTCCTTGCGGGTCGACGCTGGACCCGCCATGAACCACAGGAACGTGGCGGCCACACCGAGGGCGAACATGGCCAGCACGGCGCTCTCCCCCCGGAAGAATCCCGCGGCGAGCATGAGCGCCCCCGCGACGAGACCCACAGCGGTCGCCGGCTGACGGTGATGCTTGACCATCACGCCGAACAGTTCGCCCTGGGCGAGCAGCACGATGGCCCCCGCCAGCAGGCCGAAGAGCCAATCGCCGATCAGCAGCGAGGCGAGGGCGGCGATCGCGAGCACGCCCCCGGTCAGGAAGGCGGCCGGCACGTCGCGTTCGTCGGGCCCCGGCCCCCGCCGTTCGACGTCGGCGCCGATCTCGACCGCGCCAGGCTCCTGCCAGCTCGGGCCGCCGAGGCCCTCACCGCTCCCGACCATGACGGTCTCCGGAGCCTCTTCGGAGGAGAGATCGGAGAGGATGTCGTGCTCGACCTCCTGGGCGTCGGGGTCGCTCCCGAGGGCGTCGGTGTCGGAACCGGCGACGACCGTGCCCTGCTCCTGCCAGCCGACCCCCTCGCCGGTGGCAGCGGGCGCCGTTCCGCCGAGGTCGGACTCCTCGCGCACCGAGGGCGCGAAGTACTCGGTGGCCTGCTCGAGATCCTGCTCATCGGGGGACTCGACGTCACCCATCAGTTCGTCGATGGTGGCGATGGGCTCGGTCTCGGTGCCGAGCGGCTCGTCGATGGCCGGTTCGTCCCCGATCAGCTCGTCGCCGACCACTTCCTCTTCCACCGCGAACCCGTCGCCCTCGTCGCCGACGTCGCCTTCGAACAGGCCTTCCTGACCCGGCGTGGGTTCCAGAGCCTCCTCGCCCTGCACGACGTCGTCGCCCACGATGTCATCGGCGATGCCGTCTTCGTCGTCGGCGAGGGATGCAGCGTCACCCTCGTCGACACCGATGCCCTCGATCGTCTCGAGCACGGTCGTGTCGTACCAGTCCTCGTCGTCCTCGGCATCGTCGAGCTCGCCAGGCCGGTTCGACACCGGGGGTTCGTCCCCGGCCGAGGCCTGCGTGGGCGGGACCGCCCCCGGCTCGCCCGCGCGCACGGCCACGTGCTCCTCGCTCGGGGTCTCTCGGGCGCCGGAGGAGGCCGGCTCGTCCCACTCCACGTCCTTGATGGGTGCGAAGAACTTGTCCAGATCCTCGAACAGGTCGTCGCCCTCGCGCTTGTCGTTGGCCACTAGACCTCCATGAGCTCCTGCTCCTTGTGGCCCTGGATCTCGTCGATCTCGGCCACGTGCCGGTCGGTCAGCTTCTGGAGCTCCTTTTCCCCCCGCACGAGATCATCTTCCGAGATGCCGCCCTCACGCTCAAGCTTCTCCATCTCTTCCTTCGCGTGGCGACGCACGTTGCGCACGGCCACTCGGCCCTCCTCGGCGCGCGCGTGGACCTGTTTCACCAGCTCCTTGCGGCGCTCCTCGGTGAGCGGCGGGAACGCCAAGCGGATCACCTGGCCGTCGTTCGAAGGGGTGATGCCGAGGTCGCTCGACTGGATCGCCTTCTCGATCGACCCGATCGCGGTCCTGTCGAACGGCTGCACCACCAGCAGGCGCGGCTCGGGCACGTTGATCGACGCGAGCTGGTTCAGCGGCACGGGCGTGCCGTAGTACTCGACGTTCACGCGGTTCAGCACAGCTGGCGTCGCGCGCCCGGTGCGGATCGCGGAAAGCTCGTCCTTGAGGTGCGTGAGAGCCTGCTCCATCTTGTGGCCCGCGTCCTTGAGACTGGCGTCGATCGTCATCGGACTCCTTCAGTGAACGAGCGTGCCGATGGGCTCGCCGTTGACCACCAGGCGGATGTTCCCTTCCTCGCGGAGGTCGAAGACGATGATCGGCAGCTTGTTCTCCATGCACAACGAGATCGCGGTCGCGTCCATCACCTGGTACCCCTCCTTCAGCACCTCGACGTACTCGATCTCGTCGAAGCGCCGGGCCGCGGCGTCGATGACGGGGTCGGCCGTGTATACGCCGTCGACCTTGGTGCCCTTGAGCAGAGCGTCGGCACCGATCTCGAGGGCGCGCTGAGCCGCGCAGGTATCGGTGGAGAAGAACGGAACCCCCAGGCCGGCCGCAAAGATCACGACGCGGCCCTTCTCGAGGTGGCGGCTCGCGCGGAGCGGGATGAACGGCTCGGCGAGCTGCGTCATCGCGATCGCGGTCTGCACGCGCGTCGTGACATGGATCTTCTCGAGCGCGTCCTGCAAGGCGAGGGCGTTCATGACCGTGGCGAGCATGCCCATGTAGTCGGCGCGGTTGCGGTCGATGCCCGGGGCCTGCCGACCTCGCCAGATGTTGCCGCCCCCCACCACGACGGCGGTCTGCACCCCGAGATCGATGACCTCGGCGAGCTGGCGCGCGATCAACGCGGTGGCGTCGGTGTTGATTCCGTACTCGGCGTCCGCAGGAGCGAAGGCCTCACCGGAGAGCTTCAGCAGCACGCGGCCGTAATGCGCCCGTGCGGTGCCTCCGTCGTCGGCCATGCGCTCCCTCCCTACGGCCTGCCTCCAGTCCGAGGCCTGCCCGGTCGCCTGAGACCTTACGACGCCTCGCCGCCCGCCGTCGCCTCTTCGGGCTCGCGCTCGCCGCCTTCCCCCAGCTTGAATCGGGCGAACCGGCGTACCGCGATGCGCTCACCGACCTTGGCCGACGTCTCGTCGAGCAGCTGTTGCACCGTCTTCGAGTCGTCCTTCACGTAGGGCTGCTCGAGCAGCACGTTGTCCTTGAAGTAGGCGTTCAGCTTGCCCTCCACGATCTTGTCGATCACGTGCTCGGGCTTGCCGGACTCCTTGGCCTGCACCTGGGCGATGTGCCGCTCCTGGTCGAGCTCGGAGGGGGGCACCTCGTCGCGGCTCAGGAACCGGGGGGCCGACGGGCTCGCGATGTGCAGCGCTATGTCCTTCACGAGCCGTTTGAAGTCGTCGGTGTTCGCGACGAAGTCCGTCTCGCAGTTCACCTCGACCAGCACGCCAACCGTGTTGTTGAAGTGCACATAGGCGTCGACGAGCCCCTGGTTGGCCGCGCGGGTAGCGCGCTTGGCGACCGAGGCCTGCCCCCGCTCGCGGAGGATCTCGGCGGCACGGTCGAGGTCCCCCCCCGACTCGATCAGCGCCCGCTTGCAGTCCATCATGCCCGCGCCGGTGGCATCGCGGAGCTGTTTGACCTCGGCGGCGGTCGGCGAGTAGCTCATGCGGGCTCCTGAGGGGTGTCGGGCACCGCGGCCGCGACGGCTTCCACCGGCTCGGCCACGACTACGTCCTCGGGGGTCCCGCTCGCGCCCTCGGGCGCCTCGGAGGGCTCACGCGTCTCCTCGGTGCCGGCCTCGAACGGCTCGGCGCTCCCGGTGGCCTCCGGGTTCTCGGTCTCCTCGGCGCCCTCCGCGCTCACCGCGCTCTCCGCGGTCTCAGCGCCATCGGTGGCCCCCTCGCCCTCGGGTGCTGGCGCCTCGGGAGCATCGGGCTCGAAGACCGTGCTCGCGGCGATCTTGGCCGCGTCCTCCGCCGACGGGGTCTCGGATTCCTCCACGCGCGCGGGGGCGGCCGTCGAGCGCGGTCCGGCGGCCGCCGGCGCGGCCCTGCGGGCGGTGACGCGCTCGACGTCCTCGTCCTTGGCCATGCCGTAGCCCTCCGCGAGGGCATCGGCGATCACGCGCGTCACGAGACTCACGGCCCGGATCGCGTCGTCGTTGCCCGGGATCACGAAGTCGACCTCGTCGGGGTCGCAATTCGTGTCGACGATCGCGATCACGGGGATGCCGAGCTTGCGAGCCTCGTTCACCGCGATGTGCTCTTTCTTCGTGTCGATCACGAAGACCGCGTCGGGGAGCCGCTCGAGGTCCTGGATGCCGCCCAGGTTGCGCGTGAGTTTGTCGCGCTCGTGGCGCAGGCGGATGGCTTCCTTCTTGGGCAGGAAGTCGATCGCGCCCGTGCGCTCCATCTCGTGCAGCTCACGCAGGCGCAGCAGCCGCTTCGAGATCGTCGTGAAGTTCGTGAGCATGCCGCCGAGCCAGCGGTGGTTCACGTACGGCATGCCGATGCGGATCGCGTGATCCTGCACGACCTCCTGGGCCTGCTTCTTCGTGCCGATGAACAGCACGATGCCGCGACGGCGGCCGAGGCCCTGCACGAACTCGTGGGTCTCCTCGAGCCCCGAGAGGGACTTCTCGAGGTCGATGATGTAGATGCCGGAACGCTCCCCGTAGAGGAAGCGTTGCATCTTCGGGTTCCACCGGCGTGTCTGGTGGCCGAAGTGCACGCCCGCCTCGAGGAGCTCCCGCCTGGTGACGACAGGCACGGGTGCCTCCTTCTCGGTTTTCTGTCCTCCGCCCGGATCGTTCCGTCGACGGCCCGGCCACGAGTGGCGCGGGACCCCCGTCGATGCGGTCCCCGGACGTGTGAGCTCGGCGCGGTGCGCCGGCGCCGGCAGTCTAGCAGCGCCGCTTCGGTCAGCGGCGGCGGCCCCGATCGGGTCGCGCGCGTGGAGCAGGCTCGGGCACCTCGTCGGCCACCGAGAGATATCGGAAGGCGACCGTGGCCTGCATCACCAGATGCAATAGGTTCGCGACGAGCACGATCACCCACGCGCTGACTGCCGGGTTGACCCCCAGCTGGGAGCCCGGCTTGCTCGGCACGACGAGCAGGGCGATCGACGCGATCACGTAGATCGCGGAGAGCGTGAGGTTGCCGGCTCCCGGCATGCGCGCCGCGCGCACCGAACGCCCCATGGCCTCGGAGAGCCGGCGACGCTCGTCGACCGCGATCACCGGTGCGAAGCTCAGCAGGTAGACGCCCCCCACCAGGGCCGCCATCTGGATCAGGAGCCCGAAGGCCGGCCCGAGCGCCGGCCCGAGCAGGCTCGCGAGGGTCAGCAGCCCAACGCCGCCGATGTTGACCGCGAGCGTCACCGGCAGCGCCCCCAGCGCGCGCATGAACGTCCATCGTCCAACCGAGCCGCCTCGCAGCACGTCGACGATCATGGCCACGAGCACGGCTTGCACGATCGCCCTGAAGGCGACGAACCCGAGGATCGCGATGAACCCGCCCTGCAGGCCGAACAGCGAGGTCGACAGGCTCGCGTCGAAGCTCGTGCCGACCGGAGGCAGGGCCAGGGCGTTCAAGAACAGCGCGAACGGTCCCTCGTACCCGAGGGCGAGCGCGCCCAGCCATTCGAGGACGACGACCGCCACGCCGGCCATCGCGATCACCGGCGTACCGGCCACGGTGACGATGCCCCTGGCGAGCGAGGATCGGATGCTCGGCATCGAGTGCGAGCCCGCCGCTCGGGGAGCGAAAAGAGAGTCGAGCAACCCACGTCGGCGCGGGGACACAGGCTCGGAGCGCTCGGGCGCGCGGTACGCGGCGCTCCGCGCTGTCTTCCCGTCGTTTCGGCGCTGGTTGCGGCGCTTGTTCTGGTTCGTCACCGCGTGGGGTCCTCTTCGTCGTCTTCCCAGGGGTCGCGGATGGGCACGCCATCGTCATCGGGCCCGCCGTCGGCGCTGCCGGCGTCGTCCGGGAACGCCGGTCCCATGCGCGAGGCGAGCGCCCGGCCGAGCAGCAGGACCAGCGCGAGCAGGGGGATCGCCACGACGGCCATGGCCCCGAGCATCGGGACGAGGGCCAGTGTGGTCGGCGAGGGCTCACGGACCAAGGTGCCGGCGGGGTCGTGCTCGAACGCCACGAATCCGTTCTGCGCGCCTCCGCTGACGGCGATGAGGCGCTCGCCCGCGACCGCCATGGCTCTGATCGGGGACCCATCGGCGACCCCCCGCCACACGAGCTCGCCGGTCGCGACCTCAATAGCGGCGAGCTCGCCGTCGATCGTCGGCACGATCAGATGGTCCCCCACGAGCACCGGGACGGTGCGGAGCACGATCGAGTTCTGCGCGAAGTCCCAGCGCTGTTCGCCCGAGGCGGCATCGAGGGCCCGGGACTGGCCGCGAGGATCGGTCACGTAGACCGCGCCTCCCGCGACCACGGGCGGGGCCGCCACGTCGAACGCGGAATCGAGACGTTGCGACCAGATCTGCTCACCGGTGCCGGCGGCGAGCGCGACCACCGAGGTCTCCGATAGCCCCGTGAATACCGCGTGCACGGCGGAATCGGCGACGGACGGAGCCGATACGATCGAGGCAGCGCCGGTCGGTTCGTACCGCCAGCGCACCTCGCCGGTCGCCTGGTCGATGGCGGCGAGGACCGGGGGCGTCTCACCATCGCCCTGCAGGCCTGCGAAGACGAGCCCGTCGGACGCGGCGAGCGAGGTCACGAGCTGCCCGTCGAGATCGCGCTGCCACGCGACGGTTCCGTCGGCGAGGTCGACGCCGACCACGGTGCCCCCGTTCAGGCCGACGAACGCCCGGTCGCCCTCGACCGTCACGCCGGAGCGACTCACCCCGTCGAGCGGCACGGGCGGCCACAGTTGCCGCTGCGACTCCACGTCGAGCGTCGCCAGCTCGGAGTCGAACACCTGCCCGTCGTCGCCGGGCGCACCCGGTGAATCGCTCGGACCGGCCGAGGGGGTCGCAGGGGACGGCGACTGGGTGGTCGCGCCCGGCGCGGCAGGAGGTCCCGCACCCCAGCCCTGCGTGTAGACGAGGACATCGGCCCCTCGGACGCTCGCGACGGCCCCGGGGACCGACGGGCCGAGATCGCGGTCGACGGAGAACGACGGTTCACCGGACTCGACGTCGACAGCCACCACGTGCTCGGGGCCCACCGAGATGGCCAGGTCGCCCGCGATGACCGGTGCGGACAAACCGAATCGCTCGTCGGGGCCTTCGGGCGCCACCGATGTCTCCCATGCTCGGCGGTACGGGGGCTCCGGTCCCGTCTCGCTCGCCCCCGCCCTCGCGGGGCCACCCTGGAACTCCCCCCACGTCGAGGAAGCCTGGGCGAGGGCGGTGGCACCCATCGAACCGGGCAGGAGCAGCGTGAGAGCGGCGAACAGGGCGCCGACGGGTGCGGATGGGCTGCGCAAAGCCGCCACATCGTAAACGCCGACGCGAGACCCTCACGCCGCCAGGGGCGCCAGCCGGATCAAAGCGCTCACGTCGAGCGCGCTCAGGTAGTCGAGCGGATCGACGTAGGCGTCGTCGAGCCGAACGCCGAGATGAAGACTAGGCATCGGGCCGCCGGCGTGACCCGGGCCCGTGAGCGCGATCGGCTGGCCGCTGGCCACCGGGTCGCCGCGGCGGACCATGAGCGAGGAGAGCCACGAGTACGTGGACTCGAGCCCGCCGCCGTGGACGATCGTGAGGAACAGGTGCCCGCCGACGGGTCCGGCGAACGCGACCACGCCGTCGGCCGAGGCCACGACCTCGGAGCCGACAGGGGTCGCGATGTCGATGCCTCGGTGCCCGGACCCGAACGGGGACGCCGGAGGGTCGAACCCCCTGATGACCGGGCCGGTGACCGGCCAACCCCACGTGCCCGCCGCCCCTGCGGGCGCCGGCATCGCCGTGAGGACGCAGACTGTCGTAAGGCACGCGAGCACGAGACGCATCGGGAACACGGACGTCACGCTAGGGCTGGACGCCTCGGGCGTCGGTGATGCGCGTCACTCTCAGCGCGGATCGCGCAGAGCTCAGTCCACCTCTGTCAACTGTCCTCGGAGCCCACCGACCGCCTTCGTGTGGATCTGACACACGCGGGACTCGGTGACGCCGAGGATCTCGCCGATCTCGGCCAGCGTGAGGCCCTCGAAGTAGTAGAGGGTCACGACGATCTTCTCCCGCTCGGAGAGCTCGTTGATCGCGGTGCTCAACAGGCTCCTGGTCTCCTGGGACTCGACGCCCGAGGTCGGGTCGGTTCCCCGATCGGCCAGGGTGTCGATGAGTGAGACCTGCTCTCCCCGGTCGGCCCCGACCGAGACGAGCTCGTCGAGGGCCAAGACCGACACGAAGGAGATCTGGGAGACCACGTCGTGGAGCTCGCGGCGGGAGATGCCGAGTCGCTCGGCCATCTCTCGCTCGGTGGGCTGCCGCTTCAGCATGGCCTCGAGGTCGGTGTGCGCCTTCTCGATCTCCCGTGCCTTGAAGCGGATCGAGCGCGGCACCCAGTCCATGGCCCGCAGCTCGTCGATGATGGCTCCCTTGATGCGCGGGATCGCGTAGGTCTCGAACTTGTTGCCGCGCCCCGGCTCGAACTTCTGCAGGGCATCGATCAGGCCGAACATGCCGTAGCTCACGAGATCAGCCTGTTCCACGCTGGCGGGCAGACCGGTCGCGACCCGGCTCGCGACGTACTTCACGAGCGGCGCGTAGTGCAGGATCAGCTTCTCACGCGACTCGTCGTCACCGGAGCTCTTGAACCCGTGCCAGCTCCTGCCGAGCTCGTCATCGACGTTCGGCGGAACCGTGACGGTCGCATCGACAACCGTCGCGGCCTTGGCCCGGCCCCGTGCCGGGGACTTCGTCTTCGTCGCCGTGCTGGCCTTTGCTTTCGTGGCCGTTCCCCCCGCCTTCGTCCTCGTCGCCGTGCCGCCGGCCTTGGCCTTCGTGGCCGTGCCGCCCGGCTCCGCGGCGGTCACCACGCCGCCCTTCACGACGGCCTTCTTGGCGGGGGGCACCGGTCAGGCCCTCGGATGACTCTGCTCGTAGGCCTGGAACAACCGAGCCCGCGACACGTGCGTGTAGCGCTGCGTGGTCGCAACGCTCGCGTGCCCGAGTAGCTCCTGTACTGCGCGGATGTCGGCTCCCCCTTCCAACAGGTGCGTGGCGAACGAATGCCGCAGGGTATGCGGGGTCACCCGCCGGCCCGGCAGCACTGTACCGCCATATCGTTCCACCATCGAACGGATATCACGGGGACTGAAGGGTTTCTTCCGTCGGTTGTGGAACATCTCGCGCGCCCCGGCGGGCGCCATCAGGGGCCGAGCGAGCTCCAGGAACGTGGCCACGGCCTCGACCGCGTAGTCCGACATGGGCACCTCACGTTCCTTCGAGCCCTTGCCCATCACCGTCACGCGGCGGCGGTCGAGGTCGACGCGATCGACGGTGAGACCGGCCACCTCGCCCACCCGAAGGCCCGATCCGTACATCAGTTCGAGCGCGGCGACGTCGCGGAGCGCGACCGCCTGCTCGATCTCGGTCGGGGGTTCCGTGACGGCCGGCGCGGCGTGCCCGGTCCCGCCACCGGGCGCCTCGGCAAGCGCCGCGGCCTCGCGCGGACGCAACACCGTGGGAAGCCGGCTCACGACCTTCGGGCGGCCGAGCAACAGCGAGGGATCGTCGACGAGCCGCCCGCCCGCCACCGCCCACCGGTAGAACGTGTGGATCGAGCCGACCCTGCGGGCGACGGATGCGCGAGCGTAGCCGAGCGTGTGCTGTTGGGCGAGGAACCGACGGAGCATCGGATAGGTGGCCGACCGCAGCGACTCGCCTCCACGGACGAGGAAGGCGCCCAACCGCGTCAGGTCGCGCCGGTACGCCGACACCGTGTGCGGCGACAGGTGGCGTTCGAGGGCGAGGTGCGCCGCGAACGCGTCGATCAGCTCGATCTCCGAGGGGGGAAGCTCGTCGTCGGAACGCACGTCATCCTCTCGCGCAACCCCGACGGCCACGCGCACGCCGTCGAGGTTACCGTGGGCTCGGGTGTTGTGGGGCCGCCAGCGCGGGCCTCTGTCTATCAACGGCGAGCGGTGCCTGCAAGCTTCCCGGACGACCCGGTGGTTCCGGACATCGGCCGAGTCATGGTGGGCTGCCCTCATCACCCGCGGTCTCGGCCCGGACGGCCCGGACGGTGGGCGCCGCGCGGACGACGCGTCGTTCGTAGCGCCCGCCTGCCTGCCGCACCAAGCCCTTCATCTCGAGCGAGAGGAGCACGGTGATCACCGTCGCGATCGGCAGACCGGCCGACCTCGCGATCGCATCAGGCAGCGATGCGCCTCCCAAGGTCTCGTAGACCGCGGTCTCGTCGCCGCTCAGGCTGGGTGGCGGGGCCGCCACGGGCCGAGCCGCGTACCCGAGGTCGTCGAGGAGGTCGTCGGCGCCTCGGATCATCGTGGCGCCCTCTCGGATGAGGGCGAGCGGAATCTCCGAGAGCGGGCTCGCCACGGGGCCGGGCACCGCGTAGACGTCGCGACCGAGGTCGAGCGCGTGGTCGACGCTGATCATCGAGCCGCTGCCGGAGGCTCCCTCGACGACCACGAGGGCTCGCCCGAGCGCCGCCACGAGTCGGTTGCGGGCCGGGAACCGGAACGGCTCGGCCACGACGCCGGGGGCGTACTCGCTGATGACGGCTCCAGACGCCGCGATGCGCCCGATCAACCCGGCGCTGCCCTTCGGGTACGGGAGATCGTGACCGGACCCGAGTACCGCGATGCTGGTGCCGCCCGCCGACAGGGCACCCCGATGCGATGCGGCGTCGATGCCCCGGGCGGCGCCACTGACGACGCACGCGCCAACACCCCCCAGCGCGGCCCCGATGCTCATGGCCACCTCGTTCCCGATCGGCGAGCAGATCCGGGCGCCGACGACCGAGATCCGATCGACCAGCTCGGTGAGGGGCCGGCCCTCGACGTAGAGCGCTACCGGCGGATCGTGCAGGAGCTCGAGGAACACGGGCAGGTACTCCTCGTCGCCCACCGGCACGAACCGGACGCCGACGGACCCGGCCCGGCGCTCGACGTCACGCGCGTCGAGCGCCAGCGCCCACTCACGATCGGTTTCGCTGCCGGCGGCGCCCGACCTGATCGCCGCGAGGCTGGCCTCGGCCGTGCCCTCGCTCCACGCCAGCTCGTGTAGTTGATACGGCTTGATGCCTCGTAGAGCGGAGAGCACCAACACGGCGTCGCGGGCACCCGTGCCCTCGACGTAGCCGTCGGGGAAGCCGGGCGGCACGTCCCGCGCCCGCCGAGGAACGTCGGAGCGCCGAGGCGAACCGGAGCGCGCCTCAGCCCGCAATCGCGAGGCCCTCCTGGACGGCGCCGTCGCGATACGAGAGCGCCTCGGCCACGTGGTCCGGGCCGACGACCTCGGCGCCGGCGAGATCGGCGATCGTGCGGGCGACCTTGATCGCGCGATCGAACCCGCGCCCGGTGAGGCCGAGACGATCGACCGCTCCGCCGAGCAGGTGCTCCCCCTCGGGCGAGAGGCGCACCGAGCGACGGGCCACGGGGCCGGGCAGGTGTGCATTGCACGCGACCCCCAGGTGGGACCAGCGGTCGCGCTGCCGGTCGCGGGCCGATTGCACCCGGTCGCGCAGCGTTGCCGACGTCTCGCCCTGCTCGCTGCCCATGAGCTCCTGCTTGGTGAGCCTCGGAACGCGCAGGCGCAGGTCGATCCGGTCGAGGAGCGGCCCGGACAGCTTCTGACGATACTGATCGACCCGATCGGACCGACAGCGACAATGTCGTCGCTGGTCGCCTTCGAACCCGCACGGGCACGGGTTCGCGGCGGCGACCAGGGTGAAGCGGGCCGGAAACACGACCGAACCGACGCCCCTGGTCACCACCACGGCCCCATCCTCGAGCGGCTGGCGGAGCCCCTCGATCGCATCGCGGCGGAACTCGGTGAACTCGTCGAGGAACAGCACCCCGTGGTGCGCGAGCGAGACCTCGCCGGGACGCAGGTATGCGGAGCCACCCCCCAGCAGGCCCGTGGTCGAGACGGAATGGTGCGGCGCCCGGAACGGCCGGGACCGCAGCACCCCCTGCCCGGCGAGCAACCCGGCCACGGAGTGCAGTTGGGTGGCCTCGAGCGCCTCCTCGCGCGAGAGTCTCGGCAGGATCGTGGTCATGCGCCTGGCGAGCATCGTCTTGCCCGCCCCGGGCA
>JBEVGU010000100.1:0-12016 GCA_040511595.1 Actinomycetota bacterium
GCGTTCGTGCGATCGATCGATCACCTCGGCCGCGTCGCCGCGGCGCGCCGGCCCGGCCGCGACATCGACATCGACACCTGGATCGCCACGAGCCGAGCCGCCTTCCTCGACGCCTACCGGCACGAGCTCGACGATCTCGGCGCGGGCGCGTCGTTCGATGAACGGCTGCTCCGGCCGTTCGAGGTGGCGCAGGCGTGCCACGAGTTCGTGTACGCGGCGCGGTTCCTGCCCGGGTGGCTCTCGGTGGCCGACCGGGCGATGCAGGCGCTGATCCCGCGGGACGCGTGAGAGCTCCCGGCGCATGATGGATCCAGAGGCCTTCCGGCGCGATCTCGAGCGCAAACCCGACGCGCTCCGCGCCCTCGCCGGAGCGATCGAGGACGGCGTGGGGTGGCGCGTGCCAGACGGTATCCGAGCGGTGGTGATGATCGGCATGGGTTCGTCGCGGTCGGCCGCCGGGGTCGCCGCGACGCGGATGCGCGCCGCCGGGCTCGACGCCGTGACCGAGTACGCGTCGCTCGCGACCGGAACGCCCGCCGGCCCCGGCCTGCTCGCGGTCGGCATCTCCGCGAGCGGCGGTACCCATGAGACCGTCGAAGCGCTGGCCCGCCATCGCGGCTCGAGCTCGACGGTCGCGCTGACGAACCGCTCGGGCGCTGCGATCGAGCGAGCCGCCGACTCGGTGGTGCCGATGCTGGCGGGCGAGGAGGAAGGGGGAGTGGCCTGCCGCTCGTTCCAACACACGCTCGCCATGTTGCTCACGCTGCAGACGGTCCTGACCCGCGGCGACCCCACCCGGCCGGTGGAGGTCGTGCGGCGCGCGGCCGAGGCGACCGATGACCTGCTCGAGCGGCGCGACCGGTGGTTACCTATGGTCGCCGATCTCCTCGGCGAGGGCGACGCGACCTTCACGCTCGCCCCGGCGGAGCGGCTCTCGTCCGCGGAGCAGTCCGCCCTCATGATGCGAGAGGGTCCTCGTCGCCTGGCCGACGCGTGCGAGGCCGGTGACTGGTTGCACGTGGACGTGTACCTCACGAAGCCCTTGGACTATCGCGCGCTGCTGTTCGCGGGGTCTCGCTCCTCTCCGGAGATCATGCGATGGATGCGAGCGCGGGGCGCGCGCGTCGTCTCCGTCGGCGCCGGCGTCGACGATGCCGACCACGTCGTCCGCTATCGCCATGACCAGGACTCGGACGTCGCCTTGCTCACGGAGGTGCTCGTGGCGGAGCTCGTCGCCGCCCGGTGGTGGGCCGGTCAGCAGGCCGTGGCGGACACCGTCGGACCGTCCGGCGGTCCGGAGTAACCTGGCTCGATGCCGAGCGAACGCGTTCCGGCCTCGTCGCGCCGACAGGCGATCCGGATCGTCGAGACCGGGATGCGAGAGGTGTTCGCACTCTACGACGGACTGCCGCCCCGAGCCCGCGCGCGGCCGGGTCTGGGAGGCGGGGAATGGTCGCCCAAAGACCTGCTCGGCCACCTCGAGAGCTGGCAGGAGTACGCGCTCGAGGCGCTCGATGCGTGGGACGAGGGTCATGGCCCAGCCATCGACGCCGTGATCTGGTCGACGAGTACCTCGGCGCTCAACCGCGAGGCCGTCGCCGGGAAGTCCTCACGCCGTGCCGGGGACCAGCGGCGACGAGCGCAGGCGACCCACGATCGTTTCGTGGCCCGGCTCGAGGCGATGACCGATCCGCGATGGCGCCGACCGGGCACGTCCCGCGGTAGGACACCGATCGGATCGAGGCTCGGCGATCTGCTCGGCGACGGGGGCGCGGGTCCGTTCCGTCACGCAGACGCGCACCTGCCGCAGCTGCGCGCGTTCGCCGCGGGGTTCAGCGAACGACGATGACGGGCGTGCCGAGCCGCAGTAACGGTTGGAGTCGATCGAGGGACCGCTCGGCCACGCGCAAGCACCCCGCGCTCACCGAGCGCCCGATCGATGCGGGGTCGTCCGTGCCGTGGATCGCGAGCTGGTTGCCGCCGCTCCACCCGGCAGGCAGCCTGGGCTGGATGCCCGAGATGCCGAACGCGAACGTGCCCAGGTACCCGCCGGAGAACGGGATGCGGTCGGTCACGAAGTACTCCCCGGGCGGGGTGGGGGAAGCCGGAGACCCCGTCGCGGCCGGCATCGCGAACAGCACTCGCCCGAACCTCGACACGGTGATCCGGTGCTCCGAGAGATCGACGTGCACCTCGACGTTCGTGGTGTGACGCGCGAGACCCCGGAGCGCCAGCCAGCCATGTCGGCGGGGCCAGGCGTACGGGATCTCCACGCGACCCCATCGTCCGTCTGGCGAGAGCTTCTCGACCCAGGCGGTGATCGGCACGTCGTAGTACTTCGATCCGCTCGGCATCGTTCCGACGACGCGTGCGTCGGCGCGGGGTTCCGCCCGCAGCGCGAGGTCACGTGGCACCCGGACGAGCACGTGGCTCGAGGTCCGCGCGGGCTCCGGCCGGCTCGGGGCGCCCACGACGTCCGCCTGGGCATCCCTCGCTCGCGTCGTGATCGCCGAGAGGAAGGAGGGATCGACCGAGGCGTCTGTGCGTGCGACCGCCGCCGGGGTGCGGGCGGCCGCCTCGTCGTTCGCTGCCCCCCACAGCGAAGACGACCCGACGACGAGGGCTCCGGCCAGCACCGTGGCCAGCCACGAGACGCGCAGGCGATCGTGCCGCATGGCGTCCTTATCGGCGGTCTCCTCATGCGGCTGAAATCGAGGGAAGGCGGCGGTCGGTGGGTCGGGGGTAGGCTGAACGCCGACGTCCGATCCTGGAGGGAAGCATGACCTCGATGCACGACACGGCCGCCGCGCTCGTGGCCCCTGACAAGGGCATCCTCGCCGCCGACGAGTCGACCGGAACGATCGCGAAGCGCTTCGACTCGATCGGCGTGATGTCCACCGAGGACGCCCGTCGACGCTACCGTCAACTGCTCTTCACCACGCCGGGCCTCGGCGAGCACATCGGCGGGGCGATCCTGTTCGATGAGACGATCCGGCAGTCCACCGACGACGGCCGCCGCTTCGTCGACGTGCTCGAGGCCGGCGGGGTGATCCCCGGCATCAAGGTCGATACCGGGGCGAAGCCGTTGGCGCTCTTCCCAGGAGAAACGGTCACCGAGGGGCTCGACGGCCTCCGCGAGCGTCTCGCCGAGTACTCGGAGATGGGCGCGAGGTTCGCGAAGTGGCGGGCTACGATCTTCATCGGCGAGGGGCTGCCGACCGATGGGGCGATCGCCGCGAACGGCCACGCGATGGCGCGCTACGCGGCGCTGTGTCAGGAAGCCGACATCGTGCCGATCGTGGAGCCCGAGGTGCTGATGGACGGCGACCACGACCTCGCCGCGTGCGAGGTGGCCACGGGCCGCACGCTCGACGGGCTCTACCGGGCGCTCGCCGAGGCCAGGGTCGACCTGCCCGGCTCGCTGCTCAAGGTCAACATGGTGGTCCCGGGAAAGGGGTGCGCCACGCAGGACGACGACGTCACGATCGGGGCCGCGACCGTTCGATGCCTCGGCGCGCACGTGCCGGCCGCGGTTCCGGGGGTGGTGTTCCTCTCGGGCGGCATGTCCGACGAACAGGCGACCAGCCGCCTGAACGAGATGAACCGACCCGGTGGACCCGGCGGATCCGCGCCGTGGCAGCTGAGCTTCTCTTACGGCCGTGCCCTGCAGGCGCCCTCGCTCGCGGTGTGGAAAGGAGACGACGCGAACGTCGAGGCCGCGCAGGCTGCGCTCGCGCATCGGGCCCGCATGAACGGCCTGGCGCGAAGTGGTGGTTACGAGGCGCAGCTGGAGCACGCAGCCGCCTGACGGCTCCCCCCGGACCCCTATCATCGGGTGATGCGGGAGCGCCGCCATGTGGGGATCCGTGACGTCGCGCGTGCTGCGGGTGTGTCGATCACGACGGTTTCGCACGCGCTCAACGAGAAGGGTGGGGTCTCCGAGGAGACCCGACGTCGCGTGCGCGAGGTCGCGACCAAGCTCGGCTATCGCCCCGACCCTCGCGGGCGGCAGCTCGCGTCGGGCCGGACCGGGCTGATCGCCCTCATCGTGTCCATGCCCGACGGCGTGCACGCGCCGGTCGAGGAGTTCGCGCACAACGCGAACCTGATCGATGCCGCGACGTCAACGGCGATCGCTCGAGGGTTGGCGCTCGTGATCGTACCTGCGGGTGAGGTCTCGATCTGGGACCGTCTGCCCCTCGACGGACTGATCGTGGTCGATCCGGTGCCCGACGATGCGGCGATCCGCGAGCTCGGACGGGGCACACCGATCGTGACCGTCGGCAAGGTGCCGGGAGGAGAGGTGGACACCCGCGTGGTGGACAACGACTACGCGGCCGGCACCGCGGCCGTCTTCGACCACCTGATGGCTTCGGGGGCTCGCCGCGTCGGCTTGCTCGCGCCGGCCAGCGGCGAATCCTACGAGCTCGACAGCCTGACGGCCTACCGAACCTGGTGTGAGGATCGCGGGTTCGAGCCCTGGGTCCACGCGCCCGAGGGCGTCGATTGGACCTCCCCCGACACGTGGGCATCGCTCGAGTCCGTGGGCCGGGCGGTCGCCGCCGACTGCCTGGCTCGCCCGGACGTCCCCGACGCCGTCTACTGCCTCGCCGAGGCGTTCGCGCTCGGGGTGCTCGCGGAGGCGGGAGCGCGCGGGATCCGAGTACCGGAGGACATGATGATCGCATCGCTCGCGGACCGCGGCGTCGCCGCCAGCAGCCACCCGGCGATCACGACGCTGGAGCTCTTCCCTCGCGAGTTGGGCATCGCCGCGGCCGAGCTGCTCGCCGATCTCGTCGAGGGGGGATCCCGGACCGAGGGTCCGCTGGTGGTGCCGACCGCGGTGATCGGCCGGGCCTCCACCGCGCGGAGCTCACGATGACCGCGCCGGAGCCCGCATGAGACTGCTGGTCATCGGTGGGACGCGGTTCTCCGGTCGAGCGTTGACCGAGCAGGCGCTCGGGCGCGGGCACGAGGTCACGCTGTTCCATCGGAGTCCCACCGAGCTGTTCCCCGCGGCCGAGCACGTGCTCGGAGACCGGGACCGGGGGGTCGAGGCGCTGGCGGGCCGGAGGCCGCTTGAGACTGCTCATCATCGGTGGGACGCGGTTCTCCGGTCGAGCGTTGACCGAGCAGGCGCTCGGGCACGGGCACGAGGTCACGCTGTTCCATCGGAGGGCCACCGAGCTGTTCCCCGCGGCCGAGCACGTGCTCGGAGACCGGGACCGGGGGGTCGAGGCGCAGGCGGGCCGGCGGTTCGACGCCAACGTCGACACGTGCGGCTACGTGCCGCGCGCGGTCCGTTCCTCGGCCGAGCTGCTCGCCGACAGCGGCTGGTACGGCTTCATCTCGTCGCTGTCGGCGCACGCCGACGACCTGCCGCCGGCATCGACCGAGGATGCTCCGGTGCACGAGCCCCCGTTCCCCGACACCGAGGACGTGACCGATGAGACCTATGGCCCGCTCAAGGTCGCATGCGAACGCGTGGTGCAGGAGGTCTTCGGCGACCGAGCGTGCGTGATCCGTCCCGGCTTCATCGTCGGTCCCAACGACCCGACGGACCGCTTCACGTACTGGGTTCGCCGCGCAGGGGTCGGCGGGGAGATGCTCGCGCCCTCCCCGGCCGACTACGGGCTGCAATGGGTCGACGCGCGAGACCTGGCCGCCTTCGCGATGCGGCTCGCCGATGGCGCGACGCCCGGCGTCTACGGAGTCGTGGATCGCGCGCCGACGATGTCGCTCGGAGGACTGATCGCCGAGGCCGCCTTGGCAGCCGGCGCCGAGACCCGCGTCACGTGGGTGGACGGGGCCTTCCTCCGCGAGGGGTTCGGCGGCGAGGAAGCCGGCGACGACCCGCACGAGGCGTTCCCGCTGTGGTGGCCGGAGGCACCCGGGTTCCACGCGTTCGACCCGAGCAAGGCGTTCGCCGCAGGGCTCCGGTGCCGTGTCCCCGCCGAGACCGTGCGCGACACGCTGGCGTGGGATCGCACCCGCGAGCAGACGTGGCCGATGCGAGCCGGGCTCGATCCCGAACGCGAGCGGGCGCTCATATCGGCGTGGCACGACTCCGGCGATCGATGACCGCTCGCTGGCGTCTCAGTTCGCAGTGAGCCGATCGAGCGTCCGTTCGAGCTGGGCCTCGGGCAGCTCGTAGGGCACGAGGGTGGTCTCGCCCGAGTCGTCGACGAACACCCAGGCCGGCTGGTACGCCACCCCGAACCTGCTCCACAACGAGCCATCCTCCGTGACGGCCTGCGGGAAGGTCAGTCCGAACTCGTCGACGAACGCCTGCATGGCATCCCTCGAGTCGTTGCCGGGAACCCCCACGAACGCCACCCGGTCCTCGTAGGCTCGCGCCACCTGCGCGACTTCAGGGGCCGCCCCCTGGCAGATCGTTCACCACGGGGCCCAGAACCAGAACGCCACGTCCTGGCCGGAGAGATCCTCTCCATCGATCGTGCCCCCGCTCAGGCGTGGCGCCGCGAACCGCAGCACGTCGGGCACCGCCCGTCCCGGGTCGCCGCTCTCGGTCTGCTCCACAGGAGGCGGCGTCGATCGTGGAGCTCCCGACGTCGGGCTGGGCGTGCCGGCGAGATCGCTCCCGGTCGAGCAGGCGACGGCGAGGAGCATGACGCAGAGGCCCACGGCGAGCGTGACGATCCTGGCGATCGTGAGCCGCGATGGGGAGTGCGGGGACATCACCCGATGGTACGGCCCGATGCCCCATCGGGGATGCTGGGGCCTGCGACGTCGCTCAGTGAGGGGGCTGCAGGCGCGCCTTCAGCGCTTCCACGTCGAGATCCGGTTGGGGATACCGCGGGTCGATGCGCTCGAGGGTCTCGACGAGCAGGGTCGAGATCGCCCAGTTCCGGTACCACTTTCGGTCCGAGGGCACGACGTACCAGGGTGCGATGTCTGTCGAGCACTCGGCGATCGCGTCCTCGTACGCGGCCATGTAGTGCTCCCATCGACCGCGTTCCTCGATGTCGCCCTCCCGGAACTTCCAACGCTTCGAAGGGTCGTCGAGTCGGGCCAGCAGCCGTTCGCGCTGCTCGTCGTAGGAGATATGGAGCATGCACTTCACGATCGTCGTCCCGGCCCCCGTGATCCGCCGCTCGAAGTCGTTGATCTCCTCGTAGCGTCCGCGCCAATCCTCCTGAGGCACCAGGTCGTGCACCCGCACGACGAGCACGTCCTCGTAGTGCGAGCGATCGAACACGACGACCTCGCCCGGCACGGGAAGCTTCCGCTCGATACGCCACAGGAAGTGATGGGCGAGCTCCTCCTCGGTGGGCTTCTTGAAGGAGGCCACCTCGAGCCCGGCCGGATCCATCGCCGAGAAGACGTGGCTCATCGTGCCGCCCTTGCCGCTCGTGTCCATGCCCTGGAGCACGACCAGCAGGGAGCGGGTGCCCTCCACCCACAGGCGCTCCTGCAGCTCGTCGAGGCGCTCGGCGAGCGACGACATCTCGTCCTCGGCGGCATCGCGGTCCTTGACGCCGGGGGTGGCGCGCGTGTCGATGCCCGGCAGGATCGCGCCTCCGTCGGGGTCGGCGCGCAAGAGGGCTTCGAGCGAAGTCTCCGCGCTCACGCGGCCCCCTTCCGTTCCCCGGCGGTCATGCGGCGGTAGACGATGAAGGCTACCGCGATGAGCACCGTGGACGCGGCGAGCGTGATCGTCGCCAACGCGTTCAACGACGGGAGGGGCGAGCGTCGCGCCGAGCTGTAGATCACGATCGGGATCGTCTGACAGCTCGCAGACGCGCATAACCGTTGGGAGATCACGAAGTTGTCGATCGACGATGCGAACACGATGGCCACGCTCGCGAGGATCGCGGGTGTCAGCAGGGGTAGCAGGACCCTGCGGATCGCCCGGATCGGCGACGCCCCGAGGTCCATCGCGGCTTCCTCGTAGTCGCGCCCGATCGACAGGAGCCGGGCCCGCACGATGATCACCGTGTAGGCGAGCTCGTACATCGAGAGGCCGAGGACCTGCGCTCGGAACCCGAGTCCGATCGTGGTCAGGAGCTGCGTCACCATGAGGAACAAGCCGACCCCGATCGCGATCTCGGGGGTGATGAACGAGAAGAGCATCACGAAGTTCGCGGTTCCGGCCCCGTGGCCGCGCCACCGATCGAGCGCGATCGCGAACGCCACGCCGAGCGGCACGGCGATCAGGACCGTCAGCGTCGAGAGCTTGAGGCTCTGGAACAGGGCGGAGCGCAAGGCCGGGTCCTGGAACACGGAGTTCACGTCCCGCGTGTACCAGCGGTCGATCGAGAAACCCTGCCAGGTCGTCTGCGCCCTCCCCGCGTTGAAGGAGAAGCCGACGGCGATCGCGACCGGGACGATCGTCCACACGACGTAGGCGATCGCGGCCACCCACAGGAACCGCGCCTGGGCCCAGGGGTTCCAGGCCCACGCGGCGGCCCGACGCCACGCGGTGGGGCGCTCGAGGCTGGCCGCGACGCTCATCGTTGCGCCAGCTCCCGGGCGACGTTCGTGCTCCGGAGGTAGTAGAGCATCGGGAGGATCAACAACAGCAGCATCAGGATCACGAGCGAGGCGCCGGTGTTCACGAGCGAGCTCTCGATCGAGGCCACGATGAGGTTGCCGAACATCGCCGTCTGTCGCGTGCTCGCCAGCAGCGTCTGCGTGAAGTAGTCGCCGAACATCGGCAGGGCGACGATGATGCAACCCGCGAGGATGCCCTGTCGCGACAGCGGCAGCGTCACGCGCGTGAACGTCCGGATCTGGCCCGCGCCGAGGTCCCGCGAGGCCTCGACCGTCGAACGTTCGATGCGGTCGAGGGTGCCGTAGAGCGGCAGGATCATGAAGGGCACGTACCCGTAGATCAGGCCGAAGATCACGGTCGAGGGCTTGCCGTTCAGCCAGAGCCGTGGCTCGCCGAGGATGCCGAGACCGGTCAACGCGCGGTTCACGTAGCCGTCCGGTTGCAGCAGGTTCACCCAGGCGAACATGCGCATCATGTAGCTGATCCAGAAGGGCGCGATGAACGCGATCAGGAAGAACGCCTTCGTGCGCCGCGCGTGCCGGGCGATGAAGTAGGCGACGGGGTAGCCGATCAGGAGGCAGGCCGCGGTCGCCATCCCGACGTAGGCGAGGGTCCGCAGCAGGGTCTCCTGTTCGATCGAGCCCGACGTGAACATGTTCGAGACCACTCCGCGAAGTGTGGTGACGTCCCACATCGCCGGGTTGTAGACCGGTTTCGCGGTCAGGAAGATCTGGTCGAGGGTGCCGAACGCGACCGAGAGCACGACGTAGAACGGCAACACGAAGAAGAGCAGCAGCCAGATCGCGGCGGGGGCAGCGAACGACGGCCAGAACCAGGCGGGGAACCAGCCCCCCCTCCCGGTGCTGCCGCCTCTACGCACCGCCGGTGACTTCTTGGTAGATCTGTTGGTAGAGCTGGTTCACGGCGGGCTCCAGCTCGAGCTCCGTGACGCCCATCGGGATCATCTCGGGCGTCACGATGATGTACACGAGGCTCTCGGGCAGGGCGCCGTCGGTGGTCGCGGCTTCCTCGTCGAACGACGCGACGGTGGGTTGGTACCCCTCGTAGGAGTAGTTCGCGATCGCGTTCTTCGGCTCGTACATGAAGTTGATCATCTCGTGCGCGAGGACCGGGCTCGCGGCGCCCTTGGGGATCGCGAACAGGTCGTGTGACACGAGTCCCTTCTGTCCTCCGGCCCCCCGAGGGGGCCAGGCGTACGACAGCGAGGTGATGTCCAGCCCCTTCGGCAGGTAGTACTGGTAGTACGCCATCTGTCCCGACCACGTGTTGTGGATCTTCCACTGGCTCGCGCTGAGCTCGGTGTAGTCGACGTGGTCGAACTTCCATCGCATGGAGTCCGCACCTTCCAAGAGGTCCTGCTTGACCTCGTCGAGGATCGTCGGATCGCTCTCGTTCGGGTCGTATCCCTTCCGCAGCAGGCCGACGGCGATCATGTCGCGCGATCCGTTCAGCAGGTGCGTCTCGCCCTCGTAGGTCGTGTCCCAGTAGATGTCGTACGGATTGTCCATGGCCGCGATGTCGTCGCTGATGAGGTCGTTGCGCCACGCGACGCCCGTCGTGAAGATCACGTAGGGAACCGAGTACTGCCGACCCACGTCGTAGAAGTCGGGGATGCCTGTCGCGAGGTTGCTCTCCACGTTCGGCAGGTAGCTGTAGTTCAGCGGCTGGAGCAGCCCACCTTGGGCCAGCTTGCCGATGTTCTCGAGCGTCACCGTCACGAGCAGGTCGAAGTCAGAGCCGTTCGACTGCATCTTCGCGACCATCTCGTCTGGGGTGTCGAACACGGTGTACTCGATGTCGATGCCGCCGAAGCTGTCCCCGAACTGGTTGCGCACCTTCTTCCAGATGTAGTCGTTGTACCCGAAGATCTTCAGCGGGCCGGCTTCGGGATCGAGACCGTCGGCGATCGCAGGGTTGTCGTCGGCGATCGACAGGGTGACCGGGGAGTCGGGCCGGGCGAGCTGCAACCCCTCGCTCGCGCTGCCGTCGCCCGAGGTCGTCGTGGGCTCCGACGAACCGCAGGCGGCGAGGATCGCACCGAGGCTCGGGATCGCGATGCCCGCGGCGGCCGCTCGCCGCATGAACTCCCGTCGATCGAGCCCGGGGCTTCGGTCCTTGGGATGTGACATGGGCGTGCCTCCGCTCTGTGTGGTGGTAGGCGATTTCTATACCTATCCGCGCCTCGGCGCTCGATGCGCCGAGCCGCAACGGCGACCCCCGGTCATGTCGACCGCCCGATAGACTCCCGGTGCCCCGAGGAGCATCCGTCGGCGGCGACCCGAGACCCGAAACGCGAGCGAGCCCACCCGTCATGCCCACCAGAGACGACATCCGCAACGTGGCGATCGTGGCCCACGTCGACCACGGTAAGACCACGCTCGTCGACGCCATGCTGTGGCAGACGGGCGCGTTCCGGGCGAACCAGGCCGTCGCCGAGCGCGTGATGGACTCGATGGACCTCGAGCGCGAGAAGGGCATCACGATCCTCGCGAAGAACACCGCGGTCCGCTACGGCGACGTGAAGGTCAACATCGTCGACACGCCGGGCCACGCCGACTTCGGCGGGGAGGTCGAACGCGCGCTCACGATGGTCGACGGCGTGCTCCTACTCGTCGACGCGAGCGAGGGACCGCTTCCCCAGACCCGGTTCGTGTTGCGGAAAGCGCTCGAGGCCCGCCTGCCCGTGATCCTCGTGGTGAACAAGGTCGACCGCGCCGACGCGCGTCCGGCCGAGGTCGTCCACGAGGTGGAAGAGCTCTTCCTCGACCTCGACGCCGATGAGCATCAGATCGCGTTCCCGATCCTCTACGCCGTCTCGCGGGAGGGGAAGGCGGGCGAGGCCGCCGACGCGCTCGCCGACGACCTGAAGCCATTGTTCGAGACCCTGCTCACGCAGATCCCGGCGCCGACCTACGAGGACGGCCATCCGATGCAGGCGCTCGTGACGAACCTCGACGCCTCGCCGTACGTCGGGCGTCTCGCGCTCTGCCGGGTGTTCAATGGGGTCGTGCGCCGCGGCGAGCCGGTCGCGTGGTGCCGCGCTGACGGCACGATCGAGCAGGCGAAGCTTGGGGAGCTCTACGTCACCGAGGCGCTCGACCGCGTCGACGCCGACGAGGCCGGCCCCGGTGAGATCATCGCTGTCGCCGGCATCGCCGAGATCACGATCGGCGAGACGCTCGCCGACCTCGATGACCCGCGGCCGCTGCCGGTCACGCGCGTCGACGAGCCGTCGCTCTCGATGACCGTCGCGATCAACACATCGCCGCTCAGCGGCCAGGACGGCGACAAGGTCACGGCCCGCCTGCTCAAGTCGCGCCTGGACCAGGAGGTCGTCGGCAACGTCTCCATCCGCGTGCTCGACACCGAGCGTCCCGAGATGTGGGAGGTGCAGGGCCGCGGCGAGCTACAGCTCGCGATCCTCGTCGAGATGATGCGCCGCGAGGGCTTCGAGCTCACGGTGGGCAAGCCGCAGGTGGT
>JBEVGU010000101.1:0-60997 GCA_040511595.1 Actinomycetota bacterium
CCTGGAGCCACGCCACGAACCGATCGGCGATCGTGGGCCAGGTGTGGTTGCGCAGCACGCGCGCTCGGCCCGCCTCGCCCATGGCCCGAGCCCGGAGGGGATCGGCGAGCAGGTCGGCTACGGCCGTCGCGACGGCGTCGAAGTCGCGGCCGTCGACGAGGATGCCGGTCTCGCCGTCCACCAGGGCCTCACTCGCGCCGCCGGAGTCCCCGACGACCACCGGCCTCGCACACGCCGCCGCTTCGATGAACACGTTGCCCCAACCCTCGACCTCCATACCGGCGAGCCTCGTCCGACAGGGCATCGCGAACACGTCGCCCATCGCGTAGTACCGGGGCAGGTCCTGCTCGGAGACCTGTCCCGCGAACACGACCGAGCCCTCCGGCGCCGCGCCGGCCAGCTCGCGGAGTCGCCCTTCGTGCGGCCCGCCGCCCACGATCACCAGGACCGCGCCCGGCACTCGCCTCCGCACCTGGTCCATGCCCCTGATCAAGACGTCCTGGCCCTTGCGGGCGACCAGCCGGCTCACGCAGACGACGAGCGGCGCCTCGCCGAGGCCGTGGCGCTCCCGGAGGTCCCCGGTTGGAAGGTCGGGGCGGAACAGCTCGGCATCGGCGCCCGGGTACAGGACCGAGACCGGTACCCCGCGAGGCACAGCCGTGCGCACCGTTCGGGCGATGAACGCGCTGCACATGACCGGCACGCGAGCGGCGCGCGAGGTCGCGTAGCGCATCGCGGCATGGGTGCCGGGCGCGATCGACAACCAGTACTCGAACCCGTGAGCGGCGGGCAGGTACGGGAAGCCTCGGGCGGCCAGCCGCGGCCCCAGCATCGCCAACGGGTACGTGGCGCCGAACGTGATCACCTCGGCCCCGACCTCGCGGGCAGCCGCCTCGACACGCGAGGCGACACCCGGGGTGGGCCAGAGGAAACCTCCGGGCTGGCGGAAGACGCGGTAGGCGAGGTGGTCGTCGAAGGCCGCGGCGTCGTCCGACCCCGGGCAGAACACCGAGATCCGGTCGGCCGGCAACTCCTTCACCAGCGCTTCGAGGGTTCGCTGGATGCCGCCGACCCGCGGCGGGTAGTCGTTGGTCACGAGCAGGGTGCGAGGGACGTCCACGGCGCCGATATCCTGCCAGAGCATGCCGCCACTCACCGCGCCCACAGATGAGCTCACCGCACTGGCCCAGGGACGGGCATGGATCGACTTGTCCGATCATCGACGGGTGCTGGTCACGGGCGCCGACGCGCGCCGCTGGCTCCACGACCTCGTCACGACCGACGTGGACTCGCTCCGGGCCGGCGACTCGCGCCGCACGCTGCTCCTCGACCCGACCGGACACATCCGCTGCGACCTGCACGTGGCGTTCGACGGCTCCGGGTTCTGGCTGCTGCAGGCTCCCGAGCAGGACGAGCACGTCGCGGCCGCGCTCAGCCCCTACGTGCTGTCGTCGGACGTTCGGGTCGAGGACCGGTCGTCGCAGACCTCGCTGATCGCCCTGCCGGGCGGGTCGCCGAGTGAAGGCTGGGGGCGCCTGCACCCGTCCGTGCTGGGGGGCGGAAGTGACCTCCTCGGTTCCGTCCCCACCGCTCGCCCACCGGACGGCAGGCAGGCGGTCGGCGCGGTGGCTGCGGAGGTGTGGCGCATCCTTCGAGGCGTGCCCCGCATGGGTCCGGACTTCGACCGCCGGTCGATCCCGGCGGAGGCCGGGATGCTCGAGACGATCGACAGCACGAAGGGATGCTTCCTCGGCCAGGAATCGGTCGCCAGGGTGAACAACCTTGGTCACCCTCCGGGCGTGCTGCTGCATCTCGCCGCCGACGGACCGGTGGAAGCCGGGAGCACCGTCCTCGACGACCGCGGCGACGAGGTCGGCGAGGTCACCAGCGCCGCGCGCGACCATGCGGGGCAGGACACCTCGCTCCTGGCCCGGATCCGATGGCACGCTCGCGACGGATCGCTCCGCAGCGAGGGCGGTGTGGAGCTGCGTCCCGTCGGCCCATCGGACTAGCCCGTTCGGGTCATTTCGCGTCCCCCCGCTGTCCTATCTTGCGATGCAGGCGTTCGACCCCTTTCGCTGATGCCTGTGCCTCTGCTATGAATCGTGTCCCGCGGCTCGATTCCTCGCCCGCGGGTCGCTCCGAGGGGGAGGAACGGTCAGTGAGGATCGAGCGGTTTCCGAACGTCGACGTCAGCATCCTTCCGCCGAACCCCTCACCCCCGGACTACTGGCAAGAACGGGCCGCATGCTTCGGCGTCGACCCCGACCTCTTCTTCCCGATCTCCGAGGAGGAAGCCGGCCCCGCCCTCACGTTCTGCAACACGTGCAGGATCCGCGAGGAGTGCCTGGCATGGGCCCTGAAGAACGGCGAGCGGTACGGCGTCTGGGGTGGGCTCACCGAGCAGCAACGCCGGCGCCTGCAGCGCCAAGTGGCCTGAAGCCGGGACGGCGGCCGTAGACTGGCCGCGTGCCGAGGCAGCCACATCACGCCACGCCGGTCCAGGCGCTCGCCCCGCTCCGCATCAGCTTCGTGGGAGGCGGCACGGACTTCCCGCACTGGTTCGAGGAACACGGTGGCGCCGTGCTCTCGACCACGATCGACCACTACGTGCGCGTGACCGTCGCCCCGCGCGCCGATCGGCACGTGCGGGTTCGATCCCTCGACCTCGGCGACCTCGTGGAGTACCACCTCGACGAGGGGCCCGAGTACGACGGCGTGCTGGACCTCGCCAAGGCGGCGATCGAGCGGGCGGGCCACGACGAGGGTCTCGACGTCGACATCGAGTCCGAGGCGCCGCCCGGCAGCGGGCTGGGTGGCTCCTCCGCGCTCGTCATCGGAGTCGTCGCGGCGCTCGCCTGTCTCGGCGAGCGGTCGCTCACACCTGAAGAGGCCGCCCGCATCTCCTACGCGATCGAGCGAGACGATCTCGGCATCGCGGGGGGCTGGCAGGATCAGTACGCCGCCGCCTTCGGCGGGTTCAACCTGATCGAGTTCGGGCCCTCCGGTGCCCGGGTGACGCCCGTCGACGTCACCCCGGACGGCCTCGAGGAGCTCCGCAAGCACCTGTTGCTCTGCTACACGGGCACGGTGCGGCGCAACGTCGGCTTGATCGACCGCCAGATCGACCTCTTCCGATCCGGTCGCGAGGAGACCCTTCTCGGCATGAAGCAGCTGAGCGAGATGGCCTACTCGATGCGCGACGCGGTCGAGTCGGGCGACATCGTGAGGCTCGCCGTCATGCTGCGCGAGGCGTTCGAGGCGAAGAAGCGCATGAATCCCCACATCGCGGAGCACACGCCCATCGATGCCATGCTCGAGGCCGCGTCCGCCGCGGGCGCGACCGGTGGCAAGATCTGCGGCGCCGGTGGCGGCGGCTACCTGCTGATCGCGGCTCCCCCCGAGGCCCGCGCCGCCGTCCGGACAGCGCTCGAGTCGCTGGGCGGACAGTTCGCTCCGTTCGAGGTCGAGCCCATGGGTGTCAGGGCGCGCCGGGGCGATCGCCACTGGGCGCCCACCCGTCCATGACGCTCTCGCGCGCGGTGACCGCGGATATCATCACCGCGCCCGTCGGTCAGGAGACCGGGTGACCAACGACGATCGCGCCGCCGCACGGACGTATCTGCTGGAAGCCGCCGAGACGCTTCACCGCGTCGAGGCCGAGTGCCTCGACGACGTCGTGCGCGCGGCGGCCGTGCTCACCACCTCGCTCGGAAACGGCGGGAAGCTCCTGATCTGTGGCAACGGGGGCAGCGCTGCCGACGCCCAGCACCTGGCCGCCGAGTTCGTGAGCACGCTCACGATCGACCATCCTCGCCCGCCGATCCCCGCGGTCGCGCTCACGACCGACACGTCGCTGCTCACGGCGATCGCGAACGACTTCGGTGTCGAGGGCATGTTCGCCCGCCAGGTCGAGGCGCTCGGCCGGAGTGGCGACGTGCTCATCGCGATCTCCACGAGCGGCAACTCTGCCAACGTCGTGCGCGCGGCCGAACAGGCACGGTCACACGACGCCCGGGTGGTCGCCTTGACCGGTGCCTCGGGCGGGGCGCTCGCGCCGCTCGCCGACGTGGCGATCCGCGTGCCGTCGACCGTCACCGCCCACATCCAGGAGTCCCACCTCGCGATCGAGCAGCTGCTGGCGCTGCTCGTCGAACGAGCGATGTACCCCGCCGGTTGAGGTGGACCCGAGCGCGAACGCTCCCGTGTCGGTGGCGACCGTCACCATCACGGCGTGACTCCATCCCCGTGGCGCACGCTTGACCATCGAACACCTGTTCGATACCCTCAGGCTCCCGTTCGGCCCCTGCCGACGGAGGCGACGCCCGTGCAGGCCGAACCGACGCAGACCACCCTGGAACTCGGCGTGCCGCTGTCCGAAGTCACCTTCTGCGTCGTCGACCTCGAGACCACCGGTGGCTCTCCGATCGACGACGCGATCACCGAGATCGGCGCCGTGATGTACCGCGGAGGCGAGCGGCTCGGCTCGTTCCGCTCCCTCGTCGATCCTAGGCGGCCGATCCCGCCCTACGTCGCGCACCTCACCGGCATCGACGATCGCCTCGTCTCGGGCGAGCCTCCGATCGAGCAGGTGCTGCCGAGCTTCCTGGAGTTCTTCGGCGGGTCGGTCTTCGTGGCGCACAACGCGGGCTTCGACTTCGGGTTCCTGAACGCGAGCTGCGGCCTGCTCGACTACCCGACGTTGCCGGGCCCGCCCGTGTGCACCGCCCGGCTCGCGCGTCGCGTGGTCTGGCCCGACGTACCGAACGTCAAGCTCGCCACGCTCTCGAGCTACTTCCGGACGCGAGCGAGGCCGACGCACCGTGCGCTCGACGACGCGGAGGCCTGCGCCGAGGTGCTGCACGGCCTGCTCGACCTCGGTGGCCGCCTGGGCATCCTCACCCTGGGCGATCTCGAGGAAGCCTTGAGGGCTCGCGGACGCCCGAACTTCGGCAAGATCCGGCTCGCCGACGACCTCCCCCACGCGCCGGGCGTCTACCTCTTCCGGGGCCGCGACGGGCAGGTGCTCTACGTCGGCAAGGCCAACGACCTCCGCACCCGGGTGAAGTCGTACTTCTACGGCGACGAGCGCAAGAAGATCGTGAACCTCCTCGACGAGGTCCGGTCGGTCGAGGGCATCCGGTGCGACGGCGAGCTGGAGGCCCTCGTCGTCGAGGCGCGCCTGATCCGGCGTCACGAGCCCAAGTACAACCGGCGTGGGAAGACCTGGCGCCGCGGCGCCTACCTCGCCCTCGATCTCACCGACGCGTGGCCCCGCTTGAAGGTCGTGCGAGCGCCCAAGCCCGGCGAAGGCCGGCACTACCTCGGTCCGTTCGGCACCTCGGCGCGGGCTCGCCTCGCCAAGGAGGCGCTCGAGGAGACCGTGCCGATCCGCCGGTGCACCACCTCGATGGGCATCACGACCAGGTTCGCGCCCTGCGCCCTCGCCGACATGGGCCGATGCGTTGCCCCGTGCGACGGGCGCATCGATCCCGAGCGTTACGGAGAGCTCGTCCGGTGGCTCGCCTCCTCCCTGAGCACCAGCCCGGGCGAGCTCCTCGAAGCGCTCGAACGCCGCATGTCCTCGCTGGCCGAGGCCGAGCGGTACGAGGAGGCGGCATCGGTTCGCGATCGGTTGCACGCGCTCGCCGAAGGGCTGTGGCGGATGCGCGTCGATGGCTGGATCGTCGGTGCCGGGCGACTCGAGCTCCTCGCCGGCCCGGGCAGGGTGATGCGGTTCGAGGGCGGGTCGCTCTCAGCCGCGTCCGGTGGCGTCGACGACGCACCGCTCGACCTGCCGTGTCCGCGAGACCGGGCCGACGAGCTTGGCGCGGTGCGATCGTGGGTCGCGAAGCATCGTCCGCAGGTCGAGGCGTGCGGCCGTGCCCCCGCCGAACCGGTCGACGGCGGGGCGGCGCTGGCGCGCGTGCTCGCCCGCATGCGCGAGGCGTCGTCGAACGCCCCTCGCCGGGGCCGCCGCAGCGCCCCCGGCTAGACTGGTCCGCATGGAACGAGCGGTCATCGTAGAAGGCGCGCGCACGCCGGTCGGGAGGTTTCTCGGCTCGTTCGCCGAAACCCCGGCGGTTCAGCTCGGCGAGCTCGCCGCCAAGGAGGCCCTGCGGCGCGCCGGCGTCGCCGCCGATCAGGTCGACCAGACGATCGTCGGCCACGCGCGCCAGGCCGGCAACGGCCCCAACACCGGTCGGCAGGTCAGCATCCGCGCGGGCGTGCGCGAGGACGTGAGCGCCTACAACGTCAACATCGCCTGCGGATCGGGCATGAAGGCGGCCCAGCTCGGGGCGCAGCAGATCGTGCTCGGAGAGAGCGAGGTGGTGCTCGCCGGCGGCATCGAGAACATGACCCGCGTGCCGTACCTGCTTCCCGACATGCGGCTCGGGCACCGGCTCGGCAACACCCAGGCCGTCGACGCGATGTACCGCGACGGGCTGCTCGATCCGCTCTGCGGGCTGATCATGGGCGAGACCGCCGAGAACCTCGTCGACAGCTACGGCATCTCCCGCCAGGAACAGGACGAGTTCGCGCTGCGGTCTCAGCGGCAGGCGCAGGCCGGAGCCGCGAGACGCGCCGCGGAGATGTTCCCGGTCGAGGCCACCCTCGGCCGCACGACGGTCACGGTCACCGACGACGAGCACCCACGGCCCGATTCCTCGATGGAGTCGCTCGCCAAGCTCACGCCCGTGTTCCGGGAGGGCGGCAGCGTCACCGCCGGAAACTCGAGCGGGCTCACCGACGGCGCGGCAGCGCTCGTGCTCATGAGCGAGTCGCGCGCGAAAGCCGAGGGGCGCGAGCCACTCGCGGCGATCGCCGCGATGTCGTGGGCCGGCGTGCCGCCCGAGATCATGGGCATCGGCCCGGTGCCGGCGACCCAGAAGGTGATGGATCGGCTGGGGTGCACGATCGACGACTTCGAGCTGATCGAGGTCAACGAGGCCTTCGCCGCGCAGGTGATCGCGTGCGAGCGCGAACTGAAGTTCGATCGCGATCGTCTCAACGTGAACGGTGGGGGCATCTCGGTCGGGCATCCGATCGGCATGAGCGGCGCGCGCATCATCCTGGCGCTCGCCTACGAGATGCGCGCCCGCGACCTGTCCCTGGGGCTCGCAACGTTGTGCATCTCGGGCGGACAGGGGCTCGCCGTCGTGTTGGAGCGCGCGTGAGAGGAGCACGTCGATGAGCGCCGTCCACGCCGTGGTCCTGATCCAGTGCGAGGTCGACGAGATCTCCGAGTCCGCGCAGGCGATCGCCGAGATCGACGGGGTGAGCGAGGTCTACTCCGTCGCCGGCGAGTTCGACCTCATCGCGATCGTGCGCGTGCCGGCGCACGACCAGCTCGCGACGGTCATCCCCGGTGGCATCGCCAAGGTCGAGGGCGTCGAGCGCACCGAGACCCTGATCAGCTTCCAGGTGTATTCGAAGCACGACCTGGAGCGCCTCTTCTCCCTCGGCTTCGACGAGGGCTGAACTCGCCTCAGATCAGCGACGTGTAGCTCGTACCTGTGGGCCAGTCGAGGGCCACGACCAACGCGGAACGTCCCCATTCGGCGAGGTCATCGCCTCCCGACGCGTACTTCTCCAGCATCAGGCGGCGCGCCGTGGCGTCTTCTTCGGTGCCGTCGTCGACCACGCGCGCCTTGGTGGTGCGCTTGCGGCCGCCGAGCTCAACCACCACGTCGGGTGAGGCCATGAGGTTGCGGACCCAGTCGCTCCGGTCACGGTCCCCCGCCATCAGGTAGATCGTCTCGTCGGCGAACACGAACCAGATCTCGATGCGATGGGGATTCCCCGAGAGACGCCCGGTCGTCGTGAGGTGACAGAAGCCGAGCGATGCGATGTCGTCGGGCATCGGCCTACCAGATCGCCCAGATCACGAGCGCCGCGATCACGACGAGCGCGCCGATGAAGATGGCCAGATCGGCCTTCTTCACCTTGCCCGGCTGTTGATAGTTGAATCCCATGTCGCTAGAGACGGTAGTACTCGCGGAAGCGTTCCGGCGACAACCAGAAGATGTGCTGGCGCACCGTGGAAGCGTAGGTGCGCGCCTCGAGATGGTCGCGGCAGGCTCGTTCGCCCAGCACGGCCCCGGAGGCGTCGACGATCGTGACCCGCCAGCCTCCCGGCCCCTCGTGGAGCTCCACGCTGAGTCCGCTCTCGGAGCTCATCGACGCTCGGCTCAGCCCTGCTGCACCAGGTTCTGCTGGAGGCGCTTGAGATGAGACTCCAGGGGCCCCAGCACCGAGTCGTCGTCGAGGGTGAAGTCGGGCCGGAGATCGGCGATCTGCTCGAGAGCCTCCTCGAGCTTCGACCCCGCGATCTCGGCATCGCGAAGGGCGTTCACCAGCGTGATCGCGTAGTCCGGACTGTAGGGCTGCCCGTCCCACGGGGACGCGCCTCCACTCGCGATGACCTGCTCGGCCATGAACTCACGCCCGCTCCGCTTGTCGATGCCCCTGATCTTCACGCGCTCTCCTTCTCGCTGACGAGCTCCAGTAGCCGGTCGGCCAGCTCGAACGGGTCGGGCGGCTTCACGAACCAGGCGTCGGCCCCGGACCACTCCGCGAGCCATGCGTCGTGTTTGCGCTCCAACAGGATCACGATCACCCCCGTGAACGGATCGATGTCGTCGCGCAGCGCTTTGGCGAGGGCGAACGCCCCGGCCCGCGAGGCGATCTCGTCGGCGACTACCACGTCGGGCCGCTCGCGCAAGGCCGCGCGGATGCCGAGCTCGCCGTTGGCCGCCGCCCGGAATCGCAGCTCGCCGCCCAGCGCTCGTTCCACGCTTCGGACCGCGAGCGCCGTCAGCTCGCGTGACGCCGAGTCGGGCGAGACCAACAGCACGTCCACGGCCAGGATGCTACCGGGTTTCGGAGGCGCCTTTCGGGGGCACGATCGTCGTTGCCCGGCCCGCCGAGCGCGGGCTAGGCTCGCGTCTGGCCCGGGCCCAGGGCCATGAAGGGCACGCCATCCGCAGCCTTCGGCTCCACCGGTGGAGGGGACCTTGGAGAGCATCGGGAAAGCGGCCGTCGCCGAGTTCGTGGCCACCTTCGCGCTCGTCTCGGTCGTCGCGGGTGCGGTGATCCTCAACGCGAACGGGCAGCTCGACCTCACCGGGGTCGCGCTGGCGAACGGGCTCGTGCTGGCGATCATGATCTCGATCACCGCCCACATCTCGGGTGGACTCGTGAACCCCGCCGTGGCGATCTCGCTGTGGGCCACCGGCAGGCTCCCGACGGTTCGCGCAGGGGTCTTGATCGGAGCGGAGCTGGCGGGAGCCGTGGCGGGCGCCTTCCTGCTGAGGTTCCTGCTTCCCAACGAACTGTTCGACGCTGGGGGCGGCGGGATCTCGGCGCTCGGTGACGGCATCTCGGCCGCCAAGGGCATCCTGATCGAGGCGGTCATCACGTTCTTCCTCGTCTTCGCGATGTTCGGCACGCTGATCGACGACCGCGGGCCGTTCTCGAAGACGGCCGGCCTCACGATCGGCCTCGTGGTCGCATTCGACATCTTGGCCTTCGGCCCGTACACGGGCGCGGCGACGAACCCGGCTCGATGGTTCGGTCCCGCCCTGGCAACGACCGATTGGTCCGACTGGTACGTGTGGATCGTCGGCCCCGTCTCGGGCGGCATCATCGCGGGAGTGCTGTACTGGGGCGTGTTCCTGAAGGACCGCGAACAGCCGACCATATGACCACGACCTCACCGCGCGACATCTACCTCGACGGCGCCTCGGCCTCCCCGATGCTGCCCGAGGCACGCGCCGCCCTGATCGATTCGCTCGACACGGTCGGCGATCCCTTGTGGATCCACGCGCCGGGCCGGGCCGCGCGTGCCCTGCTCGACGATGCTCGAGAGACCGTGGCCGCCTCGCTCGGTGCCCAGCCCGACGAGATCGTCTTCACGTCGGGCGGCACGGAGTCGGTGGCCCTGGCGATCTGGGGAGCGGTGCGCGCCGTGCGGGAGCTCGGTAGCCGGATCGTCATGAGCGCCGTCGAGCATCCGGCGGTCGGCGGCGTCGGCAACGTGTTGCAGAGCGACGGGTTCGAGGTGGTCGAGATCCCGGTCGACCCGTTCGGCCGCCTCGATCTCGATCGATACCAGGCCGAGGTGCGGAAGCCGGGCACCTTGCTCGCCAGCGTGCAGCACGCGAACCACGAACTCGGCACGATGCAGCAGATCGGTGAAGCGGCCCGCCTCGCGCGAGAGGCGAAGATCCGGTTCCACAGCGACGCCTGCCAGACCGTAGGCAGGTTGCCGGTCGATGCAGAGGCGCTCGGGGTCGACCTGCTCTCGTGCTCCGCGCACAAGTTCGGCGGCCCGCCCGGCGTCGGCGCCCTCTACGTTCGTCGCGGCGTCGGGGTGACCGCGTACCCCTGCGGCGATGACCGGGAGCGCAAGCGCCGGTCGGGCATGGAGAACACGCCGGGCATCATCGCCATGGCCGCGGCGTTGCGGGCGTCGCTGGCATCGATGGGCGACACGGCCGCGACGCAGTGGGCGCTGACGGCCAGACTGCGTGAAGGGATCGTCGAGACCGTGCCGGGGGCCGTCGTGCACGGGCATCCCACCCATCGCACGCCGCACCTCGTCTGCTTCAGCGTGGAGGGCCTCGACGCGCCGACCCTGATGATGGCCCTCGACGATCGAGGCTTCCATCTGGCGGCGGGCTCGCTGTGCTCGGGACAGCCCGGCGACGCCTCGCCCGTGCTCGAGCGCATCGGATTCCCGGGGATCAGCAGCTTCCGCGTGGGCCTCGGCCCGACGAGCACCGACGCCGACATCGACGCGCTGCTCGACGTCTTGCCAGGGCTGGTCGAGGAGCTTCGCGATGTCTCCGCACGCTCCGAAGAGGCGTTGGCGCACTTCCGAGCGCGCGGCACGCCCGGTGGCTGACCCGCGGAAGCGCTATCCGACAGTCCAGGTGTCGCCGCCGTGCAGGAGCGCGCCGAGGTCGCCTTTGCCGAGCCGCTCCTCCGCGCTCTGCAGCTGCGCGTGCATCGCCTCGCCGAAGACCGGACGGTCGAAGTCGCGGAACACGCCGATGCAGGTGGCCTCGTGGGGGCCGAGGGACAGGTGCGCCAGCCCGAACGGCAGCGAGGGACGCCCGCCGGCCTGGTGCACCACGATGCGCTCGGGGTCGACCTCGGCCGTCGGCTTGACCTGCAAGCGCCCGTTGTCTCCGACGATCACACATTTCGCGCCCTCGTCGAAGACGATCGGCTCCCCGTCGACCAGCCGGATCTGGTGGTGCACGCCTTCCTTCTTCTCTCGAAGCAAGTCGAACGCCCCGTCGTTGAAGACGTTGCAGTTCTGATAGATCTCGACGAAGGCGGTGCCGCGGTGCGCCGCCGCCTGGCGGAGCACCTCGGTGAGGTGCTGGCGGTCGTTGTCGAGCGTCCGCGCGACGAACGTGGCCTCGGCGCCGAGAGCCACGGCGATCGGGTTGAACGGATGGTCCACCGAGCCGAACGGCGTCGATTTCGTGACCTTCCCTTCCTCGCTCGTCGGCGAGTACTGGCCCTTCGTCAAGCCGTAGATCTGGTTGTTGAACAGCAGGATCTTGATGTTCACGTTCCGACGAAGCGCGTGGATCAGGTGGTTGCCGCCGATCGAGAGGCCGTCGCCGTCGCCCGTGACGACCCAGACGCTCAGGTCGGGGTTCGCCGTGGCGATGCCCGTGGCGATCGCGGGGGCGCGGCCGTGGATGCCGTGCACGCCGTAGGTGTCCATGTAATACGTGAATCGGCCGCTGCAGCCGATGCCCGAGACGAACACGGTCTTGTGCGGTTCGATGCCGAGTTCGGGCATGAAGCCCTGCACGGCCGAGAGGATGGCGTAATCACCGCAGCCCGGGCACCACCGCACCTCCTGGTCGGAGGTGAAGTCCTTCTTCGTGAGGGTGTCGACGGCCCCGGTCGCGCCGTCGCCGTTCTCGACCACGTCACTCATGCAGCACGCTCTCGATCTCCCGTTCGAGGTCCTCCGCGAAGATCGGGAGACCCTGCACCTTGGTGAAGCTCTTCGCGTCGACCAGGAACCTCGCCCTGATCAGCATCGACAGTTGCCCCAGGTTCATCTCGGGGATCAGCACCTTCCGGTAGGCACGGACGACGTCTCCGGTGTTCGCCGGGAACGGGTTGAGGTGGCGGAGGTGGGCCGTCGCGACCTTGCCGCCCCCGTCGCGCACGCGCCGGGCCGCCGCACGGATCGTGCCCAGCGAGGAACCCCACCCGAGCACGAGCAGCTCGGCGTCGCCCGCCGGGTCGTCGACCTCGAGCGGTGGGACGTCGCCGGCGATGCCGTCGACCTTCGCCTGCCGCAGGTGGGTCATGCGCTCGTGGTTCTCGGGCTCGTAGCTGATGTTGCCGGTGACGTCCTCGCGCTCGAGCCCGCCGATACGGTGCACGAGCCCCGGCGTGCCGGGCACGGCCCACGGACGCGCCAGCCGTTCGTCACGCTTGTACGGCAGGAACCCGTCGCCGTTGGCCACGGCGAAGTCCGGATCGATCACCGGGAGGTCGTCGACCTCGGGCACGCGCCACGGCTCCGACGAGTTCGACAGGAACGTGTCGGAGAGCAGGATCACCGGCGTGCGGTAGCGAACCGCGATGCGTGCAGCTTCCAGGGCCACGTCGAAGCAGTCCGACGGCGAGGAAGGCGAGACGATCGGCATCGGGCTCTCGCCGTGCCGGCCGAACATCGCGAGCAGCAGGTCGCCCTGCTCGGTCTTGGTCGGCAGGCCGGTCGAGGGACCGCCACGCTGCACGTCGACGATCAGCATCGGCAGCTCCATGATCACCGCGAGGCCGAGGGTCTCGGCCTTCAGGTCCATGCCGGGGCCGCTCGTGCCCGTCACCGCAAGGTGGCCGGCGAACGCCGCGCCGAGTGCGGCGTTGGCGGCCGCGATCTCGTCCTCGGCCTGCAGGGTGATCACCCCGAAGTTCTTGTGCCGCGACAGCTCGTGCAACAACTCGGAGGCAGGCGTGATCGGATAGCTCGCGTAGAACAGCCGCAGCCCGCTCCGCTGCGAGGCAGCGACCAATCCCCACGAGAGCGCGGTCGCTCCAGCGATGTTTCGATACGTGCCGGGATCGACCGGCGCGGCCGCGATCCTGTAGGAATGCGCGAACAGCTCGGTGGTCTCGCCGAAGTTGTACCCGGCCTTGAACGCCGCGACGTTCGCGTCGTAGATCTCCGGCCTGGTGCCGAACTTCCGCTCGAGCCACTGCAGGGTCGTCTCGGTGGGACGACCGAACATCCACGAGACGAGGCCGAGGGCGAACATGTTCTTCGCGCGCTCGGCTTCCTTCTTGCCGATGCCGACGCCCTCGGTCGCGCGAACGGTCATCGAGGTCATGGGTACCTTGAAGACCTGGTAGGCCTCGAGCGATCCGTCGGAGGTCGGATCGCTCGCGTACCCGGCCTTCTCGACGTTGCGTTGGGTGAAGGCGTCCTCGTTGATGATCAACGTGCCGCCTGGACCCACCGTCGCGAGGTCGGCCTTCAGCGCTGCGGGGTTCATCGCGATCAGCACGTCGGCGTGGTCACCCGGCGTCGTGATGTCACTCGAGGCGAACTGGATCTGGAACGCCGAGACCCCGTGCACCGTGCCCGCGGGGGCGCGGATCTCCGCGGGGAAGTCGGGCAGCGTCGCGAGGTCGTTCCCGAGCACCGCGGTCGCGGACGTGAAGCGGTCCCCCGTGAGCTGCATACCGTCGCCCGAGTCGCCCGCGAACCGAACGACGACGCGTTCCTTCTCTTCGACGGTCTTGATCGTACTGGTGGTCGTGGACATGCGCTGGTCCGGCCGTGCCGACCGAGGCTCCCTTCGTTCGCGGGCTGTTCGAGGCCGGTCACACCTAGCGTAATGCCGCATCGGGCCCTCGACGGCCGGTCGCGGGTAGATTCACACCATGAGGACACATCGACTCGGATCGAACGGGCCTGAACTATCGGTCGTCGGCTACGGCGCATGGGAGGCGGGCGGCACCGCGTGGGGACCGAACGAGTCCGATGACGCCGTGATCGGCGCCATGCGGTCGGCGCTCGACGCGGGCATCACGTGGATCGACACAGCCGAGGTCTACGGCGATGGCGTCTCCGAGTCCCTCGTGGGCCGCGCGATCGCCGGACGGCGAGACGAGGTGATCGTGGCGTCGAAAGTCGCACCGGCGCCCGAGGGCTCTGGGTTCCGCCCCGAACAGATCCGGGAGGCGTGCGATGCCTCGCTCGGCCGCCTGGGCACCGACGTGATCGACCTCTACCAGCTCCATTGGCCGGACTCGAGCGGCGTGGCGCTCGAAGAGACCTGGGGCGCGATGGCCGGGCTGGTCGATGCGGGAAAGGTGCGCTCCATCGGTGTGTCGAACTTCGACCGCGAGCTGATCGAGCGCTGCGGCCCGATCCGCCACGTCGACTCACTGCAGCAGGAGTTCTCGATGCTGAACCGCCGCGACGCCGCCCTGATCGCCTGGTGCGGGGAACGCGGCACGGGGGTCGTGAGCTACGGGCCGCTCGCGTTCGGCCTGCTGACCGGAGCGATCACGGCCGAGACGGCGTTCGGCGAGGGCGATTGGCGGGGCGGCGACGGCGATCCAGACGACCCCGACGAGGTCGACCTCTTCGCCGCCGACGTGCTTCCGGGCGCGCTCGCGGTGGTCGACCGGCTCCGGCCGATCGCCGCGCGGGTCGGCGCCAATCTCCCCCAGCTCGCCCTCGCATGGAACGTGCACCAGCCCGGGGTGACGAGCGCGATCGCGGGCAGCCGCAACGCCGACCACGTGAGGTCGAACGCGGAAGGCGGCGACATCGTGCTCGACGCGGCCACGATCGACGAGGTGCACGGGATCCTCGACGACGCGAACGTGGGCGGGTGATCGCTCCTCAGGCCTGGCGTTGCACCTGACGGAGGCGCCGCACGATCCCGTCGAGCAGCTTCAAGGTGACCTGAGGCTCGTCCTTCACCAGCGCCATCAGGTGGCGACGGAACAACCGCAGCACCCGCAGCGGGGTCACGGCGACCACCGTCGCGCTGCGTGGCTGGGCGTCGATCGCCGCCAGCTCGCCGAAGAAGTCGCCCGGCAGCATCGTGCCGACCTTCCTCCCGCGCCTGACGACCTTGCCCTCACCTTCGAGCACCACGAACAGCGTCTCGCCGAGGTCGCCCTCACGCACGACGGCCTCCCGGGGCTCGAACATGAGCTCGTCGGTGTCGCCCGCGAGACGCCGGAGCTGGCGCTTGGAGAAGCCCGAGAAGAGCGGGATCCCCGCGAGGACGGTCGCCGTCTGTCGCTGCGTGCGACGGATCGGCTGCTCGGGCCGGCGCCCGACGGCCGGGCGGCCCGACCCGCGACTCAGCATGTCGGGAAGGCTCTGGCTCATGGCACCGCAGCCTACCCCGGCCCACGCCGACGGAGCCAATCCCTGCCCGTGTGGGCGGACGAAGGGGGCACCGCTAGTGTGAAGCGCATGGACACCCGCTCCCGGCTCGAAGCCCTGCTGCGCAGCAGGATCGTCGTGCTCGACGGCGCCTGGGGCGTGCTGCTACAGGGGCGCGGCCTGAGCGAGGAGGAGTTCCGAGGCGAGCGGTTCGCCGGCCACGACCGCGACCTCACGGGCGACCCCGACCTGCTGAACATCACCCAACCGCAGATCGTCGCCGGGGTGCACGACGCCTACTTCGCCGCCGGCGCCGACATCGCCACCACGAACACGTTCACCGCGACCTCCTTCGGCCAGCGGGACTACGGGCTCGAGGACGCCGTGGCCGACATGAACCTCGCGGGTGCGAGGCTCGCCCGCGAAGCCGCAGATCGCGCCGGGGGCGAGCGGTTCGTGGCCGGCTCGGTGGGGCCGCTCAACGTCACGCTCTCGCTCTCACCGAAGGTCGACGATCCCGGATTCCGAGCCGTGACGTTCGACGGGGTGGTCGAGGGCTACGCCCAGCAGATGCGGGCGCTGCGAGAGGGCGGTGTGGACCTGCTGCTGGTCGAGACGATCTTCGACACGCTCAACGCGAAGGCCGCGGTCGCCGCGGCGAAGGACGCCGCCCCCGACCTTCCCCTGTGGATCAGCGTCACGATCGTGGACCGCAGTGGACGAACGCTGAGCGGCCAGACCGTCGAGGCGTTCTGGACCTCGATCGAGCACGCGGACCCCGTGATCGTGGGCATCAACTGCTCGCTCGGCGCGGCGGAGATGCGTCCCTACGTCGAGACGTTCTCCCGCATCGCCGACAAGCCCGTGGCCTGCTACCCCAACGCCGGGTTGCCGAACGCGTTCGGCGGCTACGACGAGACCCCCGAGGTCACGAGCGGGCTCCTGCGCGAGTTCGCCGAGGCGCGGCTCGTGAACCTCGTGGGCGGATGTTGCGGCACGACCCCGGATCACACGGTCGCGATCGCGGCGGCCGTGAGGGACCTCGAGCCACGAGCGGTGCCATCGTTCGACGACCGCGTGCCGACCTACAGCGGGCTCGAGCGGTTCGCGATCCGCCGCGATACGGGCTTCGTGACGATCGGCGAGCGTCAGAACGTGACCGGCTCGGCGACGTTCCGCCGGCTGGTCGAGTCGGGCGACTACGAGGCCGCGGTCGACGTCGCGCTCGATCAGGTGCGCTCGGGCGCGAACATGCTCGACGTCAACATGGACGCGGACCTCCTCGACGGCGATGTGGCCATGACCCGCTTCCTCAGCATGATCGCGGTCGAGCCCGAGATCGCGCGGGTGCCCGTCATGGTCGACTCGTCGCGGTGGGACACGATCCTCGCGGGGTTGAAGTGCGTGCAGGGCAAGGGTGTCGTGAACTCGGTCAGCCTGAAGGAAGGGGAGGCGGACTTCCTCGAGAAGGCTCGCACGATCAAGACCTACGGCGCCGCGGTCGTCGTGATGTGCTTCGACGAGCAGGGGCAGGCGGACACCGTCGAGCGCAAGGTCGAGATCGCCGACCGCTCGATCCGTCTGCTCGTTGAGGAAGCCGGCTACGAACCCACCGACATCATCATCGACCCGAACATCCTCGCGATCGCGACCGGGCTCGAAGAGCACGCCGACTACGCGAAGGCGTTCATCGAGGCGACCCGCGAGATCAAACGCGCCCATCCCGACGTGCGGGTCTCCGGCGGCGTGTCGAACCTGAGCTTCTCGTTCCGTGGGAACGAGCCGGTGCGCCGGGCGATCCACTCGGCGTTCCTGTACCACGCCATCGCGGCCGGCCTCGACATGGCGATCGTGAACGCCGGTCAGCTGGAGGTCTACGAGGACATCCCGAAGGACCTGCTCGAGCACGTCGAGGACATCATCTTCAACCGACGGGACGACGCGACGGAGCGCATGGTCACGTTCGCCGACACGGTCAAGGGGGGCGGGCTCGCCCGCGAGGACGACCTCACCTGGCGCGAGGGCTCCGTCGAGGACCGGCTGGCACACGCGCTCGTGCACGGCATCGTCGACTACATCGTCGAGGACACCGAGGAGGCGCGCCGGGCCTACGACCGCCCGCTCGAGGTGATCGAGGGACCGTTGATGGCCGGCATGTCGATCGTCGGCGATCTGTTCGGCGCCGGGAAGATGTTCCTGCCCCAGGTCGTGAAGTCGGCGCGCGCGATGAAGAAGGCGGTCGCCCACCTCGAACCGTACATGGAGGAGGAGAAGCTCACGCTCGGGCCGTCGGCCGACCGGGCCCAGGGCACCCTCGTCACCGCCACGGTCAAGGGCGACGTGCACGACATCGGCAAGAACATCGTCGGCGTGGTGCTCGGCTGCAACAACTACCGGGTGATCGATCTCGGCGTGATGGCGCCGGCCGAGCTGATCCTCGACACCGCGGAGGCGGAGCAAGCCGACATCGTCGGCCTCTCGGGCCTGATCACGCCGTCGCTCACCGAGATGGTGAACGTCGCGACCGAGATGCGCCGCCGCGGCATGCGCCTGCCGCTGCTGATCGGCGGCGCCACCACGTCGCGCCAGCACACCGCGGTGAAGATCGCGCCCGCCTACGAGGAGCCCGTGGTGCACGTCGTCGACGCCTCCCGGGTCGTCGGCGTCGTCTCCAAGCTGCTCGACGTCGACCGCAAGGCCGAGCTCGACGCACAGAACCGGGTGGACCAGCAGCGCCTGCGCGAGCTGCACGCGGAGCGGGAGCGCACCCCGCTGCTCCCCTACCGCAAGGCGCTCGCGAACCGGACGCCGATCGAGTGGCGGCCCGACGACGTGCCTGCCCCGCCGTTCACGGGTGCCCGCGTCGTGGAACCCTCGCTCGCCGAGCTGCGGCACGTGATCGACTGGACGTTCTTCTTCACGGCGTGGGAGCTGAAGGGCCGCTACCCGCAGATCCTCGACCATCCCCGGCATGGGGAAGCCGCGCGCGAGCTCTTCGCACACGGCAACGAGCTCCTGGACACCATCGTGGCCGACGGCTCGATCCAGGCGCGCGGCGTCTACGGGTTCTGGCCCTCGCAGGCCGATGCCGACGACATCGTGCTCGACAACGGGGTGGTCTTCCCGATGCTGCGCCAGCAGGTCGACCACGGCGACGACGACGATCGGCCGAACCGATCCCTCGCCGACTTCGTCGCGCCCCCGGACAGCGGCCTCGCCGACCACGTGGGCGGGTTCGCCGTGACCGCCGGCATCGGCGCGGACGACCTTGCGAAGGCGTTCGAGGCCGATCACGACGACTATCGCGCGATCATGGTGAAGTCGCTCGCCGACCGGTTGGCCGAGGCCTTCGCCGAGTGGCTGCACCGCGAGGTCCGTCGAGCCTGGTACGCGCCCGAGGAGTCGCTCTCGAGCGTGGAGCTGATCGAGGAGCGATACCGGGGGATCCGGCCGGCGTTCGGCTACCCGGCCTGCCCTGACCACACGGAGAAGCGCGCCCTGTTTGAGCTGCTCGGCGCCCGCGATCTCGGCATGGATCTCACGACCTCGTACGCGATGACGCCGGGGGCGACGGTAGCCGGTCTCTACTTCGGTCACCCCCAGGCGCGCTATTTCCACGTCGGCCGCCTGGGCAAGGACCAGGTCGAGGACTACGCGCGACGCAAGGGCCAGAGCCTGACGGAGACCGAACGCTGGCTCCGGGAGAACCTCGCTTACGACCCCGACTGATCGAGGCGCGCCAGGCCGCAGCGGCGTGCCGGCCGCCCGCGCTCCATCCTGGTCGTCCAGGAGGCGCCACGAGAGCCTGCTGGTAGCGTCGGGCCGATGACCGCCTTCTGGCATCCCTTCGCCGACATGGCCGTCGTCGAGGCGAACGGGGCGACCAGCGTCGTGCGGGGTGAGGGCGCGTACGTCTTCGACGACTCCGGACGCCGCTACCTCGATGCGACCGCATCGCTCTGGTACTGCAACGTGGGGTGGGGCCGGCACGAGATCGCCGACGCGGCCGCGACACAGATGCGCGCGCTGCCCACCTACTCGACGTTCGGCGACCTCACGAACGGCCCGGCGGAGGCGCTCGCCGAGCGGGTGGCCGCGCTCGCCCCAGTGCGCGGCTCGAAGGTGTTCCTCACGAGCGGCGGCTCGGACTCGATCGACACCGCCACGAAGATGGCTCGGCGCTATTGGCAGCTACGAGGCGAGGCCGGGCGCACCGTGCTGATCCGGCGCGAGAAGGCCTACCACGGCATGCACACGGCGGGCACGTCGCTCGCGGGCATCGCGGCCAACGCTGCGGGCCACGGTCAGCTGATCGAGGACGTCGCCGAGGTGCCGTGGGACGACGCGACCGCCCTGCGCACCGCGATCGAGGCCGAAGGCCCGGACAGGGTCGCCGCCTTCTTCTGTGAGCCCGTGATCGGCGCCGGTGGCGTCTTCCCGCCCCCGCCGGGCTACCTCGAGGCCGCTCGCGACGTGTGTCGGCAGACCGGCGTGCTCTTCGTGGCCGACGAGGTCATCACCGGCTTCGGCCGCACGGGAGATTGGTTCGCCTCGAGCCGCTTCGGGCTCGACCCCGATATCGTCACCTGCGCGAAGGGCATCACCAGCGGCTATCTGCCGATGGGCGGCGTGATCGCCGCGCCTCCAATCGCCGAACCGTTCTGGGAGCCCGGTGCCGGGCCGTGGCGGCACGGCTACACGTACAGCGGCCATGCGACGGTCGCGGCGGCCGCACTCGCAAACCTCGACATCATGGAGCGCGAGGCCCTGCCCGAACGTGCCTTGAAGCTCGAGACGCCGCTGTTCGAGGCGCTGCGGCCGCTCGCGGATCACGAACTGGTCGAGGAGGTCCGAGGCGGCGTCGGGTTGCTCGCGGCCGTGAACCTGGGGCAGGACCTCGTTGCCGACGATCCGTCGTTGCCGGGACGAGTCGGCGCGGCGTGCCGAAAGGCCGGCCTCCTCATCAGGCCGCTCGTCGCAGGGGCGCTCGCCGTCTCGCCGCCGCTCGTGATCGGTGAGGAGCACATCGCCGAGATCGCCGACGGGTTCCGCGCGGGCCTCGACGCGGTCGCAGCGAACTAGGCCCGGTGAACGACACGCCGAGACCGAACACGAGCACGAACGTCAGTGGAACGAACTGCCGCAGGCGCAGCCGCCCTGGGCGGCTGGGTTGTCGATCGTGAAGCCCGTCTGCTCCAGGGTGTCGACGAAGTCGATCGTCGCCTGTGAGAGGTACGGCACGCTCATCTTGTCGATCACGAGTCGCACGCCGAATTGCTCTTCGGCCTGATCCTTCTCGCCGAACTGGTCATCGAGAAACATCGCGTAGCGGAGCCCCGAGCACCCTCCCGGCTGCACGGCGACGCGCAACGCGACGTCGTCGCGGCCTTCCTCGGCAAGCAGTTCCTTGACCTTGCCGGCGGCGGTCTGCGTGAGCGTGATCATCGTTCCTCCGGGAGTGTCGCGGGCTCGGCCCACCAAGTCTACCCGCCGATGGCCTAGATTCCGGTCTCGGCGATCGATATCCTCCGGATTCAGCGCTGGGCGATGTCCACGACCACCGCGCCGCTCAGCCGGACGAGGTCCCCCGGGGTGAGGGAGAAGACCGAGTCTGGCGTGCCCGCGGCCGCCCACACCTCGTCGTGCGCGAGCAGGTCCTCATCGCAGAAGGCGCGGACGCGGTCGACATGGCCGAACGGAGGCGTGCCGCCGACGGCGAAGCCGGTCGCGGCGCGGGCCTCCTCGGGGCTGGCTCGCCGGACGACCGTCGCCACCGCGACTCCGGCGAGCTTCGACTCGTCCACCCGGTTCGACCCGGACGTGAGCGCGAGGACGACCGCACCGTCGGCGGCGAACACGAGCGACTTCACGATCTGGCCGACGTCGCACCCGATCGCCCTCGCGGCGTCGTCGGCGGTCTTCGTGCCTTCGGGGAACCGACGCGGCTGCGGGTGGAGCCCAAGGGCTCGAGCCGCCTCGACGAATCGTTCCATCGCCCCGCTCATGGTCGCGCCCCCACGAGGGCGGGGGCCCGCGAAGCGAGGTCCTCGAGGGCGTCCACGAGAGCGCCACGTGCGTCGGCGAGGGCCGCGTCCACGCCGATGCGGTCGGCGAGGGAGATCACCGGCACGCCCGGTGGATCGATCGATGCCTGACCGCACACGATCGCCGCCGGCACTCCAGCGAGCTCGCACGCCGAGAGCACACCCGCCGGGACCTTGCCGCGCAACGACTGCTCGTCGAGCGACCCCTCCCCCGTGATCACCAGGTCGGCGCGGGCGATGCGGTCCGCAAGTCCGACCGCGTCGCTCACGACCTCGACGCCGGGCCGCAGGCCGGCGCCGCAGAACGCCATCAGGCCGAACCCGAGTCCGCCCGCCGCACCCGCCCCCGGCTCGTCCTTGAGCGCGACGCCGAGATCGCGCTCCACGACCGCGGCGAGGTGCCCCAGGGCGTGATCGAGCAGGGAAACGCCGTCGGGCGAGGCGCCCTTCTGGGGCCCGTAGACCACGCTCGCCCCCTGTGGTCCGGTGAGCGGGTTGTCCACGTCGCAGGCGCCCGATACCGACACCGTGCCCAGCATCGGATGCATGTTCGACAGATCGATGCTCGCGAGGCCGACGAGGGCCGCCCCGCCGTCGGTGATCGCCCGGCCCGCCCCGTCGAGGAAGCGGGCGCCGAGGGCAGCCGCCATGCCGGCCCCACCGTCGTTCGTGGCGCTTCCCCCGAGGCACACGACGAGGCGACTCGCGCCTGCTTCCATCGCCGCCGCCATCAGCTCGCCGGTGCCGCGCGTCGAGGCGCGGCGCGGGTCACGCCTCGAGTCTCCCAGGAGCGCGAGGCCGGACGCCCGTGCCATCTCCACGACGCCGATCCGCCCGTCGGAGGACGCGGAGCCCGGCGCCTGCGCGATGCCGAAGGCCGAGTCGAGCGGATCGCCCAGCGGCCCCGCGACCCGCGCGCGTTCGGCCCGCCCGCCGAGCGCCGCGATCAGCGCCTCCATGGTGCCCTCACCGCCGTCCGCCATGGGCACCAGCTCGAGGACGTCATCCGGGCGCTCACGTCGCCATCCGGCGGCCATCGCCTCGGCCGCCTGATGGGCGGTCAGCGTGCCGCGGAACTTGTCCGGAGCCAGCAGGATGCGCATCCCCGGATGCTACGCTGCCCGCCGGCCCGCTCGGCGCGACCGCTCCGAGCCACGATGCCTCGGTGAGGGAGGACCGACGTGAGCCTCGATCGCGAGCAGCTCCTGGGCGTCGCCTCCGCCGAGCGCCAACGCCTCGGCCGCATGATCCAGTTCGCCGATCCCGAGACCTGGGAGCAGCCCAGCGCCGCCGACGGATGGTGGAACCGCGACGTGATCGCTCACCTCGCAGCCGGCGACACGATCGCCGCTCAGCTCGTAGCGGGCGAGTCCGCGACCGAGCTCGAGGAGTTCCGGGGGGCCCATCCCGACGTTCCCTTCGACATCGACGCGTTCAACGCCTGGACCGTCAGCCGCCGCTCGGGGCTCGAGACGCGCGAGGTGCTCACGCTCTGGGGCCGGGCCGCGGACTCGTTCCTAGCCCACTGCGCCACGCTCGACGACGCAGACTGGGCGTCGAAGCGATACGACTACATCGCCGGACCCATCGCGGCGCGCTACCTCGTGCAGACGCGAGTGGTCGAATGGTGGTTGCACGGCGAGGACGTTCGCGCCACGAACGGCCTCGGGCCGAACTACGAGCACTGGCCGATCCACCTCACGATCGATCTCGCCGTCCGCATGTTGCCCTGGTCGCTGGGGCGCGCCGGCTTCGACCTATCCGGGCTCACCGTCCGGGTCGATGCCGAGGGGGCCGGAGATGGGTCGTGGCACTGGGGGTTGGGCGGCGGCGAGGTGCCCGCCTCGCGGAAGCAGCCCGACGCGACGATCAGCGGGCGCGCTCCGCAGCTCGCGCTCGTGGCGGGCCAGCGCCTCAAGCCCGACGACGTGCTCTCCTCAGGCAACGTGGTGCTCGGCGGCGACCGAACGCTCGCGGACACCGTTCTCCGGCACCTGCGCGCCTACCCGTAGGGACGGCCAGGGGCGGACCGAGGATGTGCCGAGCTCTCAGCGCGTGACGACGAGCCGCTTCACGGCCCGCGGGTGCGAGCCGAACCGATACTTGTACGCGTAGTCGCCCTTCAGCAGGTCGAAGCCGGCGCACCTCTCGTCGATCGCGAGCCGGATGTCCTCGGCCACGAGCACCATGCCGGGCGCGAGGTTCCCCCAGGAGCGATCGAACGCGGAGTTGTACAGGTACCACGTGCCACCCCAGACGAACCCGATCGTGCCGGCAGCGAGCCCGCCGCCGACCTCGATGAACGTGAGGCGGAACACCCCCTCGGCGCAGAAGGCATCCCCGAGACGGCGGAAGAAGATCTCCATGCCCGGCACCAGGAACACACCCTTGGGCCCCTCCGACATGCGATGCAACTCCACGAACCGGTCGAGCAAGGACGTCAACGAACCGGCGTCGGCCGTGACGATCCGGAACGCGCCCGCTTCCTCGGTCAGCTTGCGAGCCTTGCGCTTGATCTCGTGGCGGTGCTTGGACGACAGAGCGCTGAGGTACTCGTCCCACGCGGCGGGCAGGGGCAGGAAGGGCGCCACGCCGTTCTGGTCGTCGGTCTCCTCGACGGTGAGATCCGCGGCGGCCGCGGCATCGCGGAGCAGCCCGAGCCACGCCCGGTCTTCGGGCAAGCCGCGGAGATCGGCGTCACGCCAATCGCCGCGCGTGAGCAGGGCCGTCCACAGCTCCTTCGCCATCGCGTCCTGCCGGTCGGGGAGCCCGACGGGACCCATGTAGTCGGTGACCTCGGTCCCGCCGAGGAACCGGAGCGTCTCACCGATGCGCTCGAACGCGACCGCGCCGACCTGGGTGCCGTCGTCCTCCTCGGCGAAGGCGAGCAGCAGGTGATCTGGCGTCTCCCCGAACTCCTCCCAGTAGAGCTTCAGGTACGCCGGGGTGTGGAAGAACGTGCCGCCGGGATCGGCCTCCACGAGCTCGTGCCACCCGCGCCGATGGAAGTCTCGCCCGTCCTCGCTGAACACGATGTGCATGTGCTGGACATGCTACGGAACGGCGAGCTCACGAACGACGCCCGGAGGCGAGGCGTCTCTCGAGACCAGGCACACGGGTTCCCCGAACATGGAACTCCCTGTGGCGGAAGGGTCACCAGCTGCCACCGCCGCCCCCTCCGCCTCCGCCGCCCGAGAACCCGCCGCCTGAGAACCCGCTCGAGCCGGAGCCTGAGGGGGTCGAGGCGATCGTGCCGCCGGTCGTGACCGCGAACCCCTCCATGGAGTCGGCGAACTGCGCGAATGCGAACGGGTACGGCGAGACGTACCAGCTCGTGTCCGGCTGCACCCCGAGGGCCTCGAACGCCTTCGCCCACTTGTCCGTGGCACCGAAGACCACGGCGAACGGCAGGAACCGGGTGAACACCAGCTCCTTCTCGGCCCAGTGCGACATGTGGGTCTCCGCGGTCTCGATGACGGTGCGGAAGCCTCGCACGCGCCGAAGCAGAGCCGTGCCCTTTGCGGCGCGCGCGGGCATGCGCTTGGCGTTCACGAGGAGCGCCACCGCCCCGAGGAACAACGGGATCCCGAGCAGTCCCCAGTGGGTGAGGGCCGCGAGCGCGAACGTCACGCCCGCTGCGACGATCACGGCCAGCACGCCGAAGCCGTACCAGCGGGTGCGGACCTTGTCCGGTCGTTCCGAGAACCACCCGCGCTGCACGGCGTCGGTGTAGAGCGACTCCTGCACCCCCTTGAGCCGCTCGGCGAACGTGTTCTTCAGCTCCGAGATCGTGACCTCGCTGCCGTCGCGGAAGATCCCGTTCAGGAGTCGGCGCTCGTACGTGAGCAGGTCGTCGTCGGGCTTCTCGAGGCGGATCAGGCGCCAATCGGGCTTCCCGAACCATCCGTCCTTCGGGATCTCCTGGATCAACACGTACCCTCGGACGGCGAGGTCGACCAGCGTGGCTGAGACGTCGAGCACGTTCGCCTGCTCGTCGATCAGGGTTCCCATCTGGCCCGGGCGCATGTCTTCGGGCGGAGCGAACTCGACGGGCGCCGACGCATCGGCCTCGCCGAGGGGCACGGCCTGCTCCTCGCCCGTTGGATTCCCCATGACCTGGTCGACCTGCGAGCCTCGGAACCGCCGGTCGCGCCCACGTCGCCACACCAGGGCGACGACGCCGCCGATCGCGGCGATCCCGAGCGTGGCGCTGGCCCCCACGGTCGCGGGGGTCGCCTCGAACGCCCGGCCGAACGACCACCGTTCCTCCAGCACGGGCACCGGCTCGGGCACCGCGCCCTTGGGCAGCCCGACCACGACCGTCACCCCGCTGAACGAGCCGAGATCCCTCTGCGCGAACCGCGCGGTCGCGCCGCTCGACGTCGCGCGGTCACACGGCAGGGTCGACCCCCTGTACCCCTGGAAGCAGGCCACCTGGGTGATGTCCGCCGGGGCCTGCACCCTCACCGTGGCTCGCTCGATCGGCGCCGACCACTCCGTGCCGATCGCGTTCCAGTACAGCTCGTCGTGATCGCGGAAGCCGTTCAGAGCGGCCTCGACGGTGTACGTGAGCTCGTACGTGTGCCGGCCGGTGATCTCGGTGTCGGCATCGCCCACCCGGATGCGGGTGATGCCGCCCTCGACCGATTCGACCTCGTAGTTCGCGGGCGTGCCCTCGGAAGCCTCCACCCGAACGACGTCGAGGGGGTAGATGCGGTCGTCGGTGTCGTCATAGCGCAGCCGAGTCGGGATGTCGCGAAGGATGCCGTGGCGGGGGGTGGAGCCGAAGTCGTATTCGATCGTCTCCACGATCGCGAGCGTACCGTCGTCGCGGATATCGATCGCTACGTCGTAGCTCGTGATGCGCTCGCCGACCTGAGCGTGCGCGGGCGACGACGCCAGCAGCGCCGTGGCGACCGCGAGGCCGGCGAGCGCGAGCAGGCGTCGGGTGCTCCTCACAGGTGCTCCACGAAGAAGAACGAGATGGCCATGATCACGTACGCGCCCGTGAGTTGGGCGCCCTCCAACCAGTTGCTTCGGCCGTCGCTCGAGATCATGAAGACCAGCACGGTCGAGAGCGCGACGGCCGCGACCTCGAACGTCGAGAAGATGAAGTCCATCGGGTGGCCCACCGCCAGCGAGATGAAGACCAGAGCCGGCGCGACGAACAAGGCGATCTGGGTCGAGGAGCCGATCGCGATCTCGAGCGTGACGTCGACCTTGTTCCGCATCGCGAACAGCACCGCCGACGAGTGCTCCGCGGCGTTGCCGATGATCGGGATCAGGATCAGGCCGACGAAGAACTCCGAGAGGCCGATCTCCTCGAGGGCGGGCTCGAGCGATCCGACGAGGAACTCCGACATCAGCGCCACCAGACCGGTGGCGAGCACCAAGACGACGATCGCCTTGCCCCGGGACCAAGCCGGGCGCTCCCCCACATCGGGCGTATGGAACAGGTGCTCATGCGTGACGAGCATGAACGCGAGGGCGCCCACGTAGAGCAGGATCAGCACCGCCGCGACGATGCCGCTCACGACTTCGCGCTGCAGCACGTTCTCGCCGTTGGATCCGAGCGCGAACAACGCCGGCATCAGCAGCCCCGTCACGGCCAGCACGAGGGAGGTGGAGTGCACCGAGGCAGCGTTCGCGCTGTAGTGCTGTTCCTTGTGGCGGAGCCCCCCGAAGAGGAACGACACCCCGAGCACGAGCAGCAGGTTCCCGAGGATCGAGCCCGTCAGCGACGCCTTCACGATCTCCGTGCGGTCGTCGAGGATCAGGAACACGGCGATGATGAGCTCCGTCACGTTGCCGAACGTGGCGTTGATCAATCCGCCGAGGCGCGGACCGGTGTGCAGGGCGAGCTGCTCGGTCGAGCGCCCGATCACGCCCGCGAGCGGCAGGATGGCGGCCGCGGACGTGAGGAAGATCGCGAGATCGGGGCCACCCGCCAGCTCGAGCGCGATCGCGACCGGCACGAGCGCGAGCAGCCAGTCGAGCGAAGGCGTGATCCGACGGTTCACGCCGCGAAGCCTAGAGGCTCAGCCCGGCGTGTGGGGCCGATCGCCGGATGCGCTCCCGGCGCCGTCGAGCGCGTCCTGCAGGACGTCCCAGGCGAGCACGGCGCACTTGATACGGATCGGGTACTGCACCACGCCCTTGAGCGCCACGAGGTCGCCGAAGCGGTCCTCGTCGGGTTCGGCCTCGCCGGCCATCATGCCGCGGAAGTCGGCCACCAACGCCTTCGCGTCCTCGACGTTCGCCCCGGTGACCGCCTCGGTCATCATCGAGGCGCTCGACTGGCTGATCGAGCATCCGGCGCCCTGGAACGCCACGTCGGCGATCGAGGCGCCCTCGACGTGGGCGAAGACCGTGATCTCGTCGCCGCACAGCGGGTTGTTGGCATGGCGCTGAAGCTCCGCGCCCGGCAGCTCCCGCTTGTTCCTCGGGTTCTTGTAGTGATCGAGGATGACTTCCTTGTAGATGTCGTCGAGCGCCACGGTTCGCCTTTCGTACGGATAACGGGTCAGATCGCGAAGATCGCCTCGGCCTTCGCGAGGGCCTCGACCAGCGCGTCGACCTCGTCCTTCGTGTTGTACACGTAGAACGAGGCCCGGGCCGTCGCCGGCACACCGTAGCGGCGCATCACGAGCTGAGCGCAGTGGTGCCCGGCGCGGATCGCGACGCCCTCCTCGTTCAGGATCGTCGCGAGGTCATGCGGGTGGACGTCCTTGAACCAGAAGCTCACGGCGCCCCCGCGGATGCTCGCGTCCTTGGGACCGAACACCGTCGCGCCGGCGTCGAGCAGCCGGTCCAGCGCGTATCGCGTGATCTCCTCCTCGTGCGCGCGAACGCTCGGCATGCCCAGCCGCTCGAGGTAGCCGATCGCGGCCGCGAGGCCGACCTGCTGGGCGATCGGCATCGTGCCGGCCTCGAACTTGAAGGGAGCGGACTTGTACGTGCTGTGGTCGTGGAAAACCTCGTGGATCATCTCCCCGCCCCCGAGCATGGGATCCATCGACTCGAGCACCTCGTACCGCCCGTACAGGCCGCCGCTCGCCGTCGGCCCCAGCATCTTGTGCCCCGTGAACCCGAGCAGATCGACGTCGAGCGCCTCGACGTCGATCGGCGTGTGCGGCGCCAACTGCGCGGCGTCGACCGCGATCACCGCCCCCATCGCGTGCGCGGCGTCGGCCAGTTGCCGTAGCGGCGTGATCGTGCCGAGCGCGTTCGACATGCCGGTGACGCTCACGATCTTCGTGCGTTCGGTGAGCAGCGCCCCGAGCTGCGACAGGTCGAGCAGGCCGTCGTCGGTGAGCGGGATGTAGCGGAGCGTAGCCCCGGTGACGGCCGCGGTCATCTGCCACGGCACGATGTTCGAGTGGTGCTCCATCTCGGTGATGAGGATCTCGTCACCCTCGCGCAGGTGCTTGCGGCCCCAGCCCTGCGCGACGAGGTTCATCGACTCGGTGACGCCCCGGGTGAACACGATCGTGCGGGGGTCCGGCGCTCCGAGGAAGCGGGCGATCGTGGCCCGGGCCCCCTCGTACGCCTCGGTGGCCTCCTCGCCGAGCTCGTAGATGCCCCGATGGGCGTTCGCGTTGTGACGGCGGGTGAACTCCGACACGGCGTCGATCACCTGGTTCGGCTTCTGCGACGTCGCTGCGCTGTCGAGGTACACGAGCGGGTGGTCACCCATCGTGCGCGAGAGGATCGGGAAGTCGCGCCGGATCGCCTCGACATCGAGCCCACCAACGTGATCGCTCATGGCCCTTGCTCCCTCGGACGTGCTCGGATGTGTCTACCCCACCTCGACGGTGGCCTCGGTTCCGAGCCCGAGCTCCTTGCGGATGCCCTCGTAGCCCTTCTCCTCGAGCTCGTTGGCGAGCTCCGCACCGCCGGACTTCACGATACGCCCCTCCATCATCACGTGAACCCGGTCGGGCGTGATGTGGTTCAGGATGCGCTGGTAATGGGTGATCAGGAGCACGCCGAGATCGGGGCCGACGAGCTCGTTCACGCCTTCGGCGACGAGCTTCAACGAGTCGATGTCGAGCCCGGAATCGGTCTCGTCGAGGATCGCGATGCGTGGTTCCAGCACGGCGAGCTGGAGCACCTCGTTCCGCTTCTTCTCGCCGCCCGAGAACCCCTGGTTGACGTAACGGTTCACCATCGCGTCGTCGATGCTCAGGCGGTCCATCTGTCCCTTCATGTGCTTGCGGAACGCGAGCGCGCTCACCTGCTCGCCTTTGACCGCCTGGTAGGCCGTGCGCAGGAAGTTCACGACGGAGACCCCGGGCACCTCGGTGGGGTATTGCAGCGCCAGGAACAACCCCCGCTTGGCCCGCGCGTCGGGCGTGAGCGCGGTGATGTCCTCGCCGTTGAAGATCACGGTGCCACCGGTGATCACGTAGCCGGGACGGCCCATGATCACGTTGCTGAGCGTGGACTTGCCCGAGCCGTTGGGGCCCATCAGGGCATGCGTCTCGCCCTGCCGCACGATCAGGTCGATGCCGCGCAGGATCTCCTTGCCCTCGACCGTCGCGTGCAGGTCGCGCACCTCGAGGGTCGCCGGGGTGATGCCGCTGCCGTTCGTCCGGGTGCCGTTCGTCTCGTCGCTCATCTCGTGTCACACCTCGATCAGGATGTCGTCGCCGTCGGTCGTGACCGGGAACACGTCGACCGGCTGCGTCGCCGGCAGGGTGCGCGGGTTCCCGGTGTTGAGGTCGAACGTCGAGCCGTGCTTCGGGCACTCGATCGTCGCGAGGTCGACGTCGACCTCACCCTCGTCCAGGTAGTACTTCTCGTGGCTGCAGATCGCGTCGAGCGCGCGGAAACCTTCCTCGCCCAGGTTCACGACAGCGACGAGGCGGCCGTCGATGGAGTAGCGGCGCGCTTCGCCGGCCGGCACGTCCTTCGTCTCGCACACACGGACGGCCCTCATCGGATGCCCTGGTCGAGCTCGGCGGCGATCGCGGCCTCGGCGCCCTCACGCACCTCGTCGATGCGCACGCGGTCGAGCACCTCCTGGAAGAACCCCGTCACGATCAAGCGCTCCGCCTCGTCATGCGGGATGCCGCGGGATTCCAGGTAGAAGAGGGTCTCCTCATCGACGGGGCCGACGCTCGCCGCGTGGCCGCACCTCACGTCGTTGGCTTCGATCTCGAGGTTCGGGATCGCGTCGGCCTTGGCGTGCTCGCTCAGCACGATGTTGCGGCTCGTCTGCATCGCGTCGGTCTTCTGCGCGCCGGGACGCACGTAGACCCACCCCGAGTAGACGGCCCGGCTGTGGTCGCGGAGCGCCCCCTTATACAGCAGGTCGCTCGTGCCATTGGGCGCCACGTGGTCCTGGCTCGACCGATGGTCGAAATGCTGGTCTCCGTCGGCGAAGAACACCCCGAGCTGCTCGCTGAACCCTCCGGGCTCGGCGAGCTCGACCTCGGTCTCGGTCCGGGCGAGATCGGCGCCGAACCCGAGGCTCAACGTCCGCAGGTCGGCGTCGCGTCCGATGCGAGCCCGCTGGATCGCGAGGTGCGTCATGCCCGTGCCCCAGTCCTGGATCGCCGCATAGCGCACGTGCGCGCCGTCGCCGACGTGGATCTCGGTGATCGCATCGCTGAACGCCCGCGTGAGGTCGGGCGAGGCGTACCGCTCGATGAACGTCACCTCGGCGCCGGCCTCCACGACGATCAGTGTGTGCGGGAAGACGGCCGCGCCGTCGACGTCGACGAACGTGAGGGTTTGCAGCGGCAGGTCGACCTTCGTGTCGCGCGGCACGTACAGGAAGGTTCCCCCGGTGCGGAACGCCGCGTGCATCGCGGTGAACCTCGTGCGCTTCGTCGGCACGAGGTCGTGGAGGGTGCGCTCGACGAGATCGGTGTGCTCGGCGGCGGCCGCGTCGAGATCCGTGAAGATCACTCCCCTCGCGGCGAGGGCGGGATCGAGATGGGTGACCATCACGTCGGAGTCGTGCTGGATCTGGAGGCCCGCCCGCTCACCGATGTCGCCCGCGGCCTCCTGGATCTCGGTAGGCACCCCGTCGAGGTTCTCGGCACGGCCTCCGGGGGTGTACGGCGCGTGCGTGAGCTCGAACTCCGACAGGTCGGTGTAGCGCCATTCCTCGGTCTCCTGCGAGGGGATCGGGAGGGCCCGGAACTCCTCGAAGGCCCGCGTGCGGAGCTCGCCGGTGAACCCTGCCACCTCGGGCAGACCCGCCAGGGCGTGCTCGTCGAACGTGGTTGCTGCCGTGGTCTCGGTGGTCACGATGAAATGCTACCCGGGGGGTCGGATTCGCCCAACCCGCCGTTGCGCTGGAAGCATCCCGGAGGGGTCAGCTTCTCCGATAGAGGTCTCGCAGGACACCGATCTCACCGCCGTGCCAGAGGTCGTGGTGGATCATGGTCCAGAAGATCCGCCACGCGGGCCAGCGCTCTCCCCAGTTGGTGAGGACCGGCCGGTCGAGCGCGTCGCCGTCGAGCGATCCCGCCGCCTCGGCGAGGAGCACGTGGCCGTCGTCGAGGGCCGCCACGGCAGCCGCCGCCGAATGGGGCGAGTCGAGGTCGGGCCACGTGAGGCGTGCATCCCCGAACGCGTACTCGTGGTACATGAGCTTGCACTCGGCCACATGCACGAGGCGCCACCCGATGGTCGTGAACGGAGCCGGAAGGGGGTCCGGCTCCTCGTAGTCCGCAGCCCAGGATCCCCGCCCGGTCGGCCGGATCGTCCACGCATCGGCGACCGGCTCCCACCAGAACTCGTCGTCGGAGAGCCCGTCGACCCGGTCGCGGATCATCCGGTACGCGTCCTCGAGCTCCGAGGCCAGGAGCTCGGCGCGCGTCGACATCTCGCTCGCTAGCCGACCGAGCCTTCCATCTGCAGCTCGACCAGGCGGTTCAACTCGACGGCGTACTCCATCGGCAGCTCGCGCGTGATCGGCTCGATGAAGCCGTTCACGATCATCGCGGTGGCCTCGACCTCGGACAGCCCCCGGCTCATCAGGTAGAAGAGTTGGTCGTCGCCGACTTTCGAGACCGTGGCCTCGTGCCCGAGCGCCGCGGTCTCCTCCTCGACCTCGATGTAGGGGTAGGTGTCGGAACGACTCTCGTCGTCGAGGATCAACGCATCGCACCGGACGTTCGACTTCGCGTGATGCGCGTCGGGCTCGACCCGGATCAGACCGCGGTAACCGGTGCGGCCACCGTCCTTCGAGACGGATTTCGACGTGATCACGCTGGTCGTGTACGGCGCGGCGTGGATCGCCTTGCCGCCCGCGTCGGTGTGCATGCCCTTGCCGGCGTAGGCCACGGAGAGCACCTCGCCGCGGGCGCCCTTGCCCATCAGGTAGATCGACGGGTACTTCATCGTCACCTTCGAGCCGATGTTGCCGTCGACCCATTCCATGACGGCGTCCTCGTAGGCAACCGCGCGCTTGGTCACCAGGTTGTACACGTTCGTCGACCAGTTCTGGATCGTCGTGTAGCGCACCCGCGCGCCCTTCTTCACGATGATCTCGACCACAGCGGAGTGCAGCGAGTCGCTCGTGTAGATCGGCGCCGAGCAGCCCTCGACGTAGTGCACGTAGCTGCCCTCGTCGGCGATGATCAGCGTGCGCTCGAACTGCCCCATGTTCTCGGCGTTGATGCGGAAGTACGCCTGCAGCGGGATGTCGACGTGCACCCCCGGCGGCACGTAGATGAACGATCCGCCCGACCACACGGCCGAGTTGAGCGCCGCGAACTTGTTGTCGTTGGCGGGGATGACCGTGCCGAAGTACTCCTTCACCAGGTCGGGATGCTCACGCAGGGCCGTGTCCATGTCGGTGAACAGCACCCCGAGCTGGTCGAGCTCGTCCTTGATCTTGTGGTAGACGACCTCGCTCTCGTACTGCGCGCTCACGCCCCCCAGGTACTTCTGCTCGGCGTCGGGCAGGCCCAGCTTGTCCCAGGTGCCCCGGATGTCCTCGGGCAGCTCGTCCCAGTTCGCGGCCTGCTTCTCCGTGGAGCGGATGAAGTAGTAGATGTTCTGGAAGTCGATCTCGCTCAGGTCGGCGCCCCACCACGGCATCGGACGGATGTCGAAGTAGCGCAGGCTCTTCAGGCGGTACTTCCGCATCCAATCGGGCTCGCCCTTCAGCGCGGAGATCTCCTCGACGACGCGCTCGTTCAAGCCCCGCTTCGGCTCGAAGACGGCGTGGGAGGGGTCCTTCCAGTCGAAGCGGTAGCCCTTGGCGAGTTCCTTGAGGTGTTCTTCCTGCGTGACGGCCATGACTGGCAGCTCCTCGCGATGCGTTCGTTCGGCGGGCGGTGCGCGAACACATCCAATCTACCCGCGGCACACGCCTAAAGTCCACCGCCGAGGTCGGATTTGCTCGCCGCTGCTCGCGTGCCTAGGCTCCCATCAGGGACCGACGAAGGAGGGGCGAGGTGGAGACATCGGATGGACGCAAGGATTCGGCCGAGCTCGTCACCAGGGTGGTGGCGGTCGCGATCGCGGTCGCGGCGATCGCGGTGGCGGCGACGACCGGTGACTCGTGGGCGGTCAGGCTCACCCTCGTGTTGGTGGCGGCCGACGTCGCCGTGCGCCTCTGGCGTTCGTGACCGACCCTCGCCCGACGCGGGCTCCCCGCCGTCACGGTCCGGCCACGCGGCGTCGGCGTTCCGACGCGGTCGCGGCGGTCTGCGGCTCGCTCCTGCTGGTCGCGTGCGCCATCCCGGCCTCGAGCGGGCAGGTGCGCGGCCCGGAGCGCTCCGTCTTCGAGGCGATCAACGGCCTGCCCGACGCGCTCGAGCCGGCGATGCTGGCGGCGCAATTCCTCGGGGTGCTGGCGATCGGCCCGCTGGTGGCGCTGGTCGCCCTCATCGCGCGGCGGCCACGACTGGCGGTCGCGGCGCTGGTCGTCACCGTCGGCAAGCTCGCCGCCGAGCGGCTGGTCTGGCAGGTCGTGCAACGCGAGCGTCCGGGGGTCACCGAGCCAGCCGCGATCGTCCGGGGCGGCACCGCGACCGCGGGGGTGTCGTTCGTGAGCGGCCACGTCGTGATCGTGACCGGCCTGGCGTGGGTCGTGCTTCCGTATCTGCGAGGCAGATGGCGCGTGTTGCCGTGGCTGGTCGTCGCCCTCGTCGGCTTCGCGCGCGTCTACCTGGGCGCGCACAACCCGCTCGACGTGGTCGCCGGGTTCGGCCTCGGGCTCGCGATCGGTGGACTCACGAACCTCGCGCTCGGGGTGCCCATGGGCGATGAGCGCGAGGGCGACCAGCAGCGATCGCCAAGCGTGCCGGAGGCCGGGAACGGCGCCCCGGCCTCCGCCTGAGCCCTGCCCGATGGTCCGGCGAGCCTAGCCTCCGAGCTCGACCGGCGCACCGACGAGCGAGCCGTACTCGGTCCAGGACCCGTCGTAATTCTTGACCCGCTCAAAGCCGAGCAGCTCCTGCAGCGCGAACCACGTGTGCGAGGATCGCTCGCCGATGCGGCAATAGGCGATGATCTCCTTGTCCGCCGTGATGCCCTCGGCCTCGTAGAGCTCCCGCAGCTCCTCGGCGCTCTTGAACGTGCCGTCGTCGTTCGCGGCCTTCACCCACGGGATGTTCGCGGCGCCGGCGATGTGGCCGGGCACCTGCGACTGCTCCTGAGGCAGGTGGTCGGGCGCGAGCTTCTCGCCGCGGAACTCCTCGGGCGAGCGCACGTCGACGAACCCGCTCGCGCCGCCGACCTTCCCGATCACCTCGTCACGCAGCGCGCGGATCTCGGGTCGCTCAGCCCCGGCGATCGTGTACCCGGTCGCCTCGTGGGCGGGCACGTCCTGCACCAGTCGACGGCTCTCCAGCTCCCACTTCTTCCGCCCGCCGTTCAGGAGCTTCACGTTCTCGAACCCCCGGAGCTTCAGCAGCCAGTACGCGTAGGCGGCGAACCAGTTGTTGTTGCCGCCATACAGCACGACGGTCGTGTCGTCGCCGACGCCGGCCTCCGACAGCAGCCGCGAGAACCCTGCCTGGTCCTGGAAGTCGCGCCCGACCTCGGTGTGCAGGTCCCTCGTCCAGTCCCACTTCACCGCGCCCGCGATGTGTCCCTTGTCGTAGGCCGTCGTGTCCTCGTCGACCTCGATCACCCGCACGTTCGGATCGTCGAGATGCTCCTCGAGCCACTCGGTGTCGACGAGCACCTCTGGTTTCGCGTATCCCGCCATGTCTCGGTCCTTCCTTCCGTCGAGGAAACGAACGGCGGCCGCCTCGTGCGGCCGATGAGGGTGGTGCGAGAGGTCTCCGGGAAGGGTGGTTCAGAGGCCGCGTCGGGTGGACGTCTCCCGGACGACGCCGGTCATCGGACAGCACAGGCGGGAAGGGATCATGGCCGCCACCTCCCCGATGCATCTGGTCCGAACCAAATCACGGCTCCCCGGTCGGATCTGCAGGCGATACCTATCGCATCGTCGAGTCGGGCGTCAACGCCGCCACGATCGCTCGCACGTCAGAAGATGCCGAGCGCGGCCTTCGCCTCGTCCGACATCATCTCCGGGCTCCACGGCGGGCGCATCACGAACTCCGGCCGCACCTCCCCGACGCCGGGTACACCTCGCAGGAACGACCGCATCTGATCCTCGATCATCGGGCCGATCGGACATCCCATGGTGGTGAGCGAATACTGGATGTCGACCCCGCCGTCGTCGCCGACCTCGACGTCGTACACGAGCCCCAGATCGACGATGTTCATGCCGAGCTCGGGGTCGACCACGTTCTTCAGCGCCTCCAGAATGGCGTCCCGCGTCTCCGGAGCGTCGCTCGGGCGGTCAACAGCGATCTCTTCGGGCATACGCGCATCCTCACTCGACTCGGCCTATCCTGAACAGCGTACCCGTACTTCCCCACAAGCGAAGGAGCGTGCACCCGCCCATGTCGCCCGAGTCCCCCATCCGTGCGCTGATCGTGGACGACCACCCCGTCACGCGTGAGGGGCTGCGCACCGCGTTGGAACTCTCCGACGAGATCGTGGTCGTCGTGGGCGAGGCCGCGACGGGCGAGGAAGCCATCGAGCGCGCGCGAGAGCTCACGCCCGACGTGGTCTTCATGGACGTCCGCATGCCCGGCATGGACGGCATCGAAGCGACCCGTCGCATCCGCCAGGCGGCGCCCACCACCAAGGTCATCCTGATCACGATCGACGAGTCCCGCGGGGCGATCAGCGAGGCGATCCAGGCCGGGGTCTCGGGCTACCTCTTGAAGGACGCCTCCCCCGACGCGCTCGTCGACGCCGCTCGCAACGCGCTCGAGGGCAACGCGGTGATCCATCCCCAGCTCACGAAGACCTTCATCGAGGAGGTCAGGCTGGGCGAGGCCGAGGCGCCGAAGGCGACCCCACTGTCCAAGCGTGAGCGCGAGATCCTGCAGAAGGTGGCGGACGGCTCGACCACCCGGCAGGTGGCCACCGAGCTCGGCATCTCCCCGCACACGGTGAAGACGCACCTCGAGCGGATCTTCGAGAAGCTCGGCGCGAACGACCGCGCGCAGGCCGTCGCGATCGCGATCCGAACCGGCATCGTGCACTGACGCAGGAGGCGCGTCTCAACCCGCCTCCGAGAGGGCCGATACCGGAAGCACCATGACCTTGACCGTGCTGGTCTGCGATGCAGCGGGCGCCGTCGACGGCCTCCAGGTCGAGGCGACCGTCGAGATCGGCCTCTCGCTCGATGCCACCACCGACGCCACACGCGTGGCCGAGCTCGCCGCGCGCCTGCGACCCGACGTGGTGATCTGCCGGCTCGACATGGAGGGCACCCACGGCGTCGAGGTCCTCACCCGCGTGGCGGCCTCCTCGCCGCCCTCTCGAACGATCGCCCGCATCGCGCCGGGCGATCCCCAGCGAGCGGCCGACGCCATCGCGGCCGGCGCTTCCGGCCTCTCGTCGGTGGATGACGACCCCCGCACGGTGCTCGCGATCGCCACGGCCGTCGCGGGAGGCTCGGTGGCGATGTCACCCGCTATCGCCGCGTCGCTCGCCCGAGAGCTCTCGGCCGCGACCGACTCGTCGGCTCACCTGGCCGGAGAGCTCGACGAGCTCCGCGCGTCGATCTCCCAAGGCACCTCCGCCAAGGCCGACTTCCTCTCGAACATCTCCCACGAGCTCCGCACCCCGGTCACGGTCGCCAAGGGCATCGCCTACGTGCTCCGGAACCCGGCCATCGAGGAGGCGGAGCGGACGGAGTTCCTGGAGCAGCTGCAGGGATCCCTCGACAAGCTGATGGGCATCGTCGACGAGATCATCACGATCTCCGAGCTGGAGCGCGGCTCGTTCGAGCTCGTGCTCGCCGAGGTGGATCTCGCCCCCCTCGTGCTTCGCGTCATCGATGGCGCCCGGGCGACGCATCCGGACGTGCCGATCCTCGCCGAGGTCGGTCCGACCCTCGAGACGCTCGCCGACGAGGCGCGCATCGCGGGCGTGGTCGCGGAGCTCCTCGACAACGCGTGCCGCTACTCACCCGCGGGCGCTCCCGTCGAGATCTCGGCTCGGGACATGAAGGAGGGGGTCGTGGTCACCGTGACCGACCACGGCGAGGGGCTCGCTCGAGACGTCGCGAGACGGTCGTTCGACGAGCCCTTCTCGACCGGCGAGGGCGTACTCCGCAAGGAGAAGGCGGGCGTCGGCGTCGGGTTGCATCTCGCCCGCCAGCTGGTCCTCGAGCACGGCGGCACGATGTGGGCCGATCCCCTCCCCGGGGGCGGCACGCTCGTCGCCTTCTGCATCCCCCCACGGGATGCTCGCGGGAAGGCCGCGCGGGCAGGTGCCGCCTGAGCATCGGCCCGACGCTGGCGGAGCGCCTCCGAGTGGCCTATCCTCCCGAGGGGTCCCATGCGCAGAGCCGTTCTCGGAGTCGCCGTCGCCATCACCTGCATCGGGTGCGCCGCATCCTCGCCGGCCGACCCGCTCTCCGTGGCCGAACCGATCCGGGTGTCGTCGTCGGCCTCGCCGTTCAGCCACGTGAGCGCCGGACCGGTGGCCGCGATGGTGCCCGACGGATGGGAGGCGCGTCCCGCGAGCGGTGAGGCGTTCCGGGGCGGCTTCCTCGCATCGCCCCAGCCCGACCGGTGGAGTCGCATGGACGGCGGCGTGGCCGGGATGTCCGCTACATGGGTCGACGCGACGCTGGTCGGCATGCCGTCCGACTTCTACTACCTCGCCGCCACGGGCCCGGTGCTGTCAGCGCTCACCGCCTCGGAGCGATGCGTGGCGGAAACCCCGGATGTGTTCCTCGACCGACGCCCCACGTTCACGCCGAAGGGGCCCTCGCGCGGCGACTACGTGGCGCGTGGCGAGGGCACGTGCCGGGTGCGGGGCGAGTCGACCCGATGGGCGTATTTCGTCGCGGCACCCGGATACGGACCAGTGCGCGAGCTCGGCATCCCGGCGTCGGGGTTGTACGTGGTGGTCGCCGTGACGCCGGAGGGGGCGAGAGCGAGCAGCTTGCTCGATCGGCTGATCCGGCGCACCTCCTTCGGAGGATCGTCGGTCGCGGACATCGTCGACGCGGTCGCCGGGAGGCGCGGGTCTCGCTAGCCGACCGTCAGCGAGGGCTCCGATCCACGAACGGGGGCCGGACCACCTCCGTCGATCCCCTGCGGCCCCGGATGTCGACCTCGACCGTGTCGCCGGCGGACGCCACGTCGGCCGGCCACACGTAGGCGAGCCCGATGCCCTTCTGCAGCAGCGGCGAGAACGTGCCCGAGGTGACCTCACCGATGAGCTGGTCGCCCCGGAAGACCGGGTAGTGCGCCCTCGGGATGTGCCGACGCTCGCGCATGCGCAAGCCGACCAGGCGGCTCGGCAGCCCCGACTCTCGCTGACGCACCAGCGATTCGCGGCCCCGGAACTCCCCCTTGGCGAACGACACGGCCCACGAGAGCCCGGCCTCGAGGGCGGTCACGGACTCGAACAGGTCCTGACCGTAGAGCGGATACCCCATCTCCAACCGGAGCACGTCCCGAGCCGCGAGACCGCACGGCATGCCTCCGAACGGTTCCATCGCCTCGCCCAGGTCGGCCCACAGCTCGCCGGCCACGTCTTGGTACGTGAACAGCTCGAACCCGACCTCGCCCGTGTAGCCGGACCGTGTGACGACGAGCGGACGGCGCCGGTACTCCGTCTCGGCGCACTGCATGAACGCGAGGCCCCCGGCCTCCGGGAACAGGCGCTCCAGCACGTGCACGGAATCAGGGCCCTGCACCGCGAGGAAGCACCAGTCCTGGTGGTACATGAGGTGGAGCCGGTCCTCGGCCGGGGTCTCCTCGAGGATCCGCAGCACCCGCTGGGCGTTCGCGGCGTTCGGCACCACGAAATAGCGGCTGTCCTCGAGGCGATAGACGATGAGGTCTTCGATCACGCCCCCGCCCTCGTTCAGCACGAGGTTGTAGAGCGCTTCCCCCACCGATGCTTTCCGGAGGTCGTTCGTGACGACCCGCTGGAGCATCCCGAGGGCTCCGGGGCCGGCGACCTCGACCTTGCCGAGGTGGGTGAGATCGAAGATGCCGACCCGCTCCCGAACCGCCTGATGTTCCCGGAGTGCACCTGCGTACTCGATCGGCATCAGCCAGCCGGCGAACGGCCCCATCTTCGCCCCGAGCGCCTCGTGGACGACCTCCAACGGCGTATGCTTCAGCTCCTCGGAATCGTCCATCGGCGGGCATCGTAGCCGCTCCGGATATCCTGAGTAGACTGGCTCGTCGGATGGGTGACGCGTACGACGTAGCCGTGGTCGGAGGCGGGACGGCGGGGTATTCCGCCGCCCTTCGCGCCGCGCAGCTCGGGCGCCGCGTCGCCCTGATCGAGCGCGACGACCGCATCGGCGGCACCTGTCTGATCAGGGGCTGCATCCCGACCAAGGCGCTCCTGCAATCGGCGGCGGTGCTGGACGCCGTGAATCGCTCCGACGAGTGGGGCATCAAGGCATCGGGCGAACCCGACTGGTCGGCCGTGAAGGCCTTCGAGGACTCGGTCGTCGACAAGCTGGTGAAGGGCGTGACCGGCCTGGTGAAGGCCCGGAAGATCGACGTCGTGCAGGGGCTCGCGCGACTGGTGCCCGGGTCAACCGCCCTCGACGTGAACGAGGCGCGGATCGACGCGAGCGACATCGTGATCGCCACCGGTTCCACCCCCAAGCTGCTGCCGGGGTTGTCAATCACCGACCGGATCATCACGAGCGATCAGGCGCTCTGGTACGACCGCATCCCGATGTCGGTCGTCGTGATCGGTGCGGGAGCGGTCGGGCTCGAGTTCGCCTCGTTCTATCGGTCGTTCGGCGCCGAGGTCACGCTCCTCGAGGCGCTGCCCCGCCTCGCACCGCTCGAGGACGAGGAGGTCTCCACGGAGATCGCGCGCGCGTACCGCAAGCGGGGCATCACCACGGAGGCCGGCGCCTCGGTGCAGAACGTGAAGGACACGGGCGAGGCGGTCGAGGTCACCTACGACGCCGGCAAGGGCACGGTCACGACGCTCGCCGACGTCTGTCTCGTGGCGACCGGCCGGGGACCGGTGACGGAGGGGCTCGGCCTCGCCGAGGCGGGCGTCGACACCCACGAGAAGGGCTTCGTGGACGTCGATCCCATGCTGCGGACGAATGTTGACCACGTCTGGGCGATCGGCGACGTCGCGTCGACCCCCCTGCAGCTCGCCCACGTCGCCTTCACCGAGGGCTACGCGGTCGCGGAGCGGGTCAGCGGACTCGACGTGCCGGAGATCGACTACGTGAACATCCCGAAGGTCACCTACTGCACCCCCGAGATCGCGAGCGTCGGCTTCACCGAGGGGCAGGCCCGCGAGGCGGGCATGGAGGTCGTGACCGAGAAGGTGGACTTCCGTGGCATCGGCAAGGCGAACATGCTCCGCGAGGGGGGATTCGTGAAGCTCGTCGCCGAGGCCGGCGGCCCGGTGCGGGGGGTGCACACGATCGGGCCTCACGTGACCGACCTGATCGCCGAGGGCATGTTGATCACGAACTGGGAGGCGTTGCCCGACGAGGTCGCGGCGATGATGCATCCGCACCCGTCCTTGTCCGAGGGGATCGGCGAGGCGCACCTCGCGCTCGCCGGAAAGCCCCTGCACACCCCGTGAAGGAGAGCGTCACCGTGGCGACCGAGGTCGAGCCCAACGCTCCCGCCCGCACGGGCGGCGACCGGCCCCTGCCCGACGACGGGCTGGTCGACATGCTGCACATGCTGAAGCTCTGCCGCTACTTCGACGAGCGGATGGAGGCGCTGTACCGCCAGGGACGACTCCCGGGTGCGATCTACTCCGGACGGGGACAGGAAGGCACCCACGTCGGCGTCGCGTGGGCGCTGCAAGAGGACGACGCCCTCTTCCCGACGCATCGCGACCTGTCCGCGCAGCTGGCGAAGGGCCTCGACCTGAACCGGGTGATGGCGCAGTTCTGGGGGCGCATCGACGGCTACACGCGTGGTCGGGACGGCAACAGCCACGTCGGAGACTGGGCCGGGAACAACACGTTCACCGTCATGTCGCATCTGCCCATCGCCTACCCAGTGGCCGCCGGGGCGGCCCTGGCCTACAAGATGAAGCGCGAGCCGAGGGTCGCCCTGGCGATATGTGGGGAAGGCGCCACGTCGAACGGGCGGTGGCACGAGTCGCTCAACACCTCGGCGATCTTCCGCCTGCCCGTCGTCTGGGTCGTGAACAACAACCAGTTCGCGTACTCGGCCCCGAACCCGCTGGAATTCCCCACGCCGACGATCGCCGAGCGGGCGGCCGCCTACGGCATGCCGGGCGTCCGGGTCGACGGGGGCAACGTGCTCGAGGTGTTCGAGGCGACCAGGGCGGCCGCCGAGCGCGCTCGCACGGGCGAGGGCCCCACCTTGATTGAGTCGGTCTCGCTGCGCTGGCGCGGACACGCGGGTCACGACCCCGCGAAGTACATGCCCGGCGAGCTGCTCGAGGAATACATGGCCAATCACGACCCCGTCCGCAACTTCGAGGAATACCTGCTCGCCGAGGGCGTGGTGACCAAGGAGGACGTCGACGGCCTGGCGCAGCGGATCGAGGGGGAGTTCGAAGCCGGCTACGAGTTCGCGCTCGCGTCCCCGTTCCCCGAGCCGGGCGACGCGACCAAGGGGATGTGGGTCGAGGACGGCTATTGGACGAGCGAGCCCGGCCGCAACGGAGGCACGGAGGTCACCTGATGGCGACGGCACAGGTGGTGGAAGCGGGCGCCGCCGGCCATGGAGCCGAGCCGCGCGGCAAGCGGGGCGAGGACGGGCAGGCGACCTATCTGATCGCGATCGCCGAAGCGTTGTGGGAAGAGATGGAGCGCGACGAGCGCGTCTACATGCTCGGCGAGGACATCGGCGTCTACGGCGGGGCGTTCAAGGTCACCGAAGGCTTCCTCGACCGCTTCGGCGCCGAGCGGGTACTCGACACGCCGATCGCCGAAGAGACGATCGTCGGCATGTCCGTGGGTTCGGCCATGGAAGGGCTCCGGCCGGTCGCGGAGTTCCAGTACGCCGACTTCATGTCGTCGGGATTCGACGAGATCTCCACGGTCCTCGGGCGCTACCACTATCGCTCGGGCGTCCCGCTGCCCGTGGTGCTGCGCGGACCGTCCGGTGGTTATGTACGCGCGTCCTCGTTCCACTCGGTGAACCCCGAGCCGTGGTTCGCCTACGGGGGCGGCATCAAGATCGTGTGCCCGGCGTTCCCTGCCGACGCGAAGGGCCTGATGAAGTCGGCCGTGCGCGACGACAACCCCGTGATGTTCCTCGAGCACAAGTGGATCTACCGTCGCATCAAGGAACAGGTCCCCACCGATCCCGACTTCCTCGTGCCGATCGGCTCGGCCGACGTGAAGCGTGAGGGGACCGACGTCTCCATCGTCACGTACGGCGCGCTCGTGCACAAGTCGTTGGAGGCGGCCGAGAACCTGGCGCAGCGTGGCATCTCCGCGGAGGTCGTCGACCTTCGCACGGTGCACCCGCTCGACGAGGAGACCGTGCTCGGATCGATCGCCAAGACGTCGCGGGCGCTCGTCGTGACCGAGAGCTACCGGTTCGTGGGCATCGGGGCCGAGGTCGGCGCCACGATCGCCGAGAAGGCGTTCGAGCACCTCGACGCGCCGGTGACACGCCTGTCGCCGCCGAACATGCCCGTCCCCTTTTCCCCCACGCTCGAGGACGCGTTCCTGCCGCAGGTCGCCGACATCGAACGCACGGTCGAGGAGTTGTCCGCCTGGTGATCCGCCTGTCGCGCGAGGGAGGAGTCAGATGACCTCGATCCAGATGCCCCAGCTCGGCGAGACGATCATCGAGGGAACGATCCTGAAGTGGCTGAAGGCCGAGGGAGAGACCGTCGAGCGTGACGAACCGCTGTTCGAGATCTCGACCGACAAGGTCGACACCGAGGTCCCGTCTCCGGTGGCGGGTACGGTCACCAAGATCCTCGTCGGCGAGGGCGAGACGGTGCCGGTCGGCACGGAACTCGCGGAGGTCTCCACGGGGGACGGAGCGGGCGAGGCGGCCGCCGCCGCTCCGGCCGACGTCCCGGCCGTCGTTACCGCTTCCAACGCCGCGCCTGCCGCTGCTCCCGCGTCGTCCGAACCGACGACTCCCGCGACGACCCCACAGGCCCCGGCAGCCCCTCCCGCGCCCACCGACCGCGGACCGCGATCGCAGATCCTGTCTCCGCTCGTGCGCAAGCTTGCGCAGGAACACGGGCTCGACCTGTCGTCGATCGCAGGAACGGGCGCAGGTGGTCGGATCACCAAGGCCGACGTCATGCAGGCGGTCTCGAGCGGGGCCGGAGCGGCCGCCCCGGCTCCCGGCCCGTCGTCAGCCGCCCCTGCCCAGGCGCCCGCGCCGACTCCCGCGCCTGCCGCTCCCGTCGCGGCTCCTCCGTCCGTCGGCGCGGCGGCGACCGGCGACGTCACGACCGCCCCCCTGTCGCATATCCGCAAGGCGATCGCGACGCACATGCTCGCGTCGGTGAACGAGACCGCCCGGGCGTGGACGATGGTCGAGGTCAACGTCGAGCACCTCGTTCGGCTCCGCCAGGACGTCAAGGACGCCTTCCTCGCCACCCACGGCGTGAAGCTCACCTACCTGCCGTTCGCGGTGAGGGCCACGGTCGACGCGTTGAACGCCTATCCGCACGTGAACTCCCGCATCGAAGGCGAGAGCGTGGTCACGCCTCGCGCCGTGCACATGGGCATCGCGGTGAGCTACGACGCCGGACTGATCGTACCGGTGGTCAGGAACGCCGATGCGATGAACAGCGTAGGCATCGCGAGGGCGATCGCCGACCTCGCGGCGCGCGCCCGGGCGCATCAGCTGAAGCCCGACGAGGTGCAGGGAGCGACGTTCACGATCACCAATCCGGGCCCCTACGGCTCACTCCTGAGCGTGCCGATCATCAACCAGCCGAACGTGGGCATCCTGTCGCTCGACGGCATCCAGCGACGCCCGGTCGTCATCGAGGGCGACGCGATCGCCGTGCGCAGCATGGTCTACATCTCGATGTCCTGGGACCACCGCCTGATCGACGGTGAGATCGCCACGAGGTTCCTCGCCCGCGTCAAGCAGAACCTCGAGGGTTGGGACTTCGCAGAGGACCTGGGGGTCTGAGGAACGTGACCCGCGCGACCTGGCTCCTCGAACCGCCGGGTCCGGTGCCGTACGAGACCGCCAACGAGGCCATGCACGACCTCGCCGAGCGACGCCTCTCCGATGCGGCGCCCGATTCGCTGATCCTGCTCGAGCACCCGCCTGTGTTCACGGCCGGGCGACGGGCCAAGCCCGAGCACCTCGTCTGGAGCGAACAGGAAGCTGTGGCGTACGGCGCGCAGGTGCACCACATCGACCGCGGGGGCTCGTTCACGTTCCACGGGCCGGGGCAGCTCGTCGGATACCCCATCCTGCACATCGGGGTCCGTCCCGACGCCGCCGGCTACCTGCGCTCCCTCGAGGAGGCCGTGATCCGCACCGGGGCCGCGCTCGGGGTCGAGCTGCATCGTCGGGACGACGTGCAGACGGGCGTGTTCGCCGGCGACGACAAGATATGCGCGATCGGCGTGCGCCTGATGCGCACGCGGGTCACCCTGCACGGGTTCGCGATCAACTGTGACACCGACCTGTCGTGGTTCGGCGGCATCGTCGCCTGCGGCCTCCCGAACAACGGCGTGACGTCGCTGTCGTTGCTGCTCGGGCGCGACGTCACCGTCGAGGAGGTCCGTCCGATCGTCCGCCGGAGCCTGGCGGAGGTGTTCGACCTCAGCTACGAGGCGGCTCCCGCGGACGAGATCGCTCGGTTCCGGTCTCCGCTCGTGGCCTGAGCACGCGTCCTGAGCACGCGTCCCGAGCGCGCGCGTTCCCGAAGGTCGCGTTCCACCGACGCTCGCATCAGGTTCGGCCCGCGACGAGCGCGTAGCGAGGCAGGTGCTCGAGCCAGCCCAGCGGCCACGGCTCGTGCAGCCCGGCGGTCCACTCCACGTCGCGCAGACGACGGATGCGAACCCCTGTCCACCCCGCCTCGTAGACCGCCTCGACGAGCGGCGTCGGCGAGGACATACGCGCCAGCGGGAGGGAGGCGAGGACCTCGTCCGGGTACAGCGCATGATGGTGGTCCTCGGCGCCCATCACCCGGCGGACGACGTCGGCGATCGCGCGCTTCGCTCGGTGCGCGGTCGCCCTCGAACCCCAGAGACCCTCGAACAACACCACGCGGCCGCCAGGTGCCGTCACGTCACGCCAGGCGCGGAGCGCACCAGCCGGGTCAGGCATCGTCCACAGCACGTGCCGCTCCATCACGACGTCGAACGGACCCTCAGGGGGCGTCATGGCCGAACCGACCTCGAACGCGAGCTCGAGCCCCCGATCCTCGGCCTTCAGTCGCGCCTTCGACAGCATGCCCTCGGAGAGATCGAGCGCCGTCACCCGGTAGCCGAGCTCGGCTGCGAGCACGCTGAGCGACCCGGTTCCCGCCCCGACATCGAGGACGGCGGTGGGCGGCTCGGGAAGCGTGGCGCGGAGCGCGGCTCGCCACGCCGCCGCCTCCAGCGGATCGGAGACGGCATGGGAGGCTGAGCGGTCATACGTCTCCGCGTCGCGGTCCCAGAACTCCCGGATGCGGTCGTGGACGTCGGTCATCCCCCGCCTCTCTCGGATCAGAACAGGCGAGCCGCGAGCTTGGGCCGGTACTCGGCCACCAACGGGTCGTCCCCGAGCGTCGCGAAGATGTCGACCATCGACTCGCGGGCGATCGTCGGTTCGTCGTCGAACCGGTCGAGCAATCCGTCGAGCGCCTCGCGCCACCGTGCAGAGGCGGCCGACCGTCGGGGTCCGGCGAGCGGCTCCGAGCCGTCGAGCGCGGCCCAGCCGTGCACTCGGACCGTGGCCATGACGCGCTCGGAGTCGGGGTCGGGAAGGAACGGCTCGACGAGCGCCGCCGCCTGGTCGGTATCGCCGCGACCGACCAGGATGCGCGCGAGCCCGATCGCGGCTTCCCGATTCTCGGGGTCCTTCGCGAGCGCGTCGCGGTACCCGGCCTCCGCGGACGCGAGATCGCCGGCCGCCTCCTCGGCGAGGGCCTCGTCGGCCTCCACCTCGGCCTCTGTCGGCAGGAGCTCGTCGACGAAGCGGTTCACCTCCTGCTCGGGGTAGGCCCCGATGAACATGCTCACGGGCTGCCCGTCGCGGAACGCCACCACGGTCGGGATGCCTTGGCTCTGCACGGCCTGCAACAGCGCGTTGCCGACCGCATTGGCGTCGACGTCGAGCTTCGCGAGCAGGAACGCCCCGTCGCGCTCGGCCGCGACCTTCTCGAGGATCGGCCCGAGGGTTCTGCAGGGCGCGCACCACGACGCCCACATGTCGACCACGACGGGACGTTCGCTGGAGCCCTGGATCACGACCTGCTCGAAGTCGGCGTCGGTGACGTCGACCACGTGGTGCTCGGACGCGTTCATATCGTCTACGTCCCTCATGGTTCCAGGGTCTCACACGCTCGCGGGAGCGATACGCGCCCCTCATCCTTCGGCCATGCTCCCCACTCGAAGGGGGTCCCGCGCGCTGAGCTGGGGCAGGAGCCGGGTGTATGCTCGCGACACGGTGCGAGAGGGTTCGGGCACGTGTCGACGAGGGTAGCGTCCGCCCCCCACGGGGCCCTCGGGCTGAGCGACGACGACGTGCGGGAGATGTACCGCCTCGTCCTGACCGCCCGCCTGCTCGACGAGGCGGCGCTCCGTCAGAACCGCATGGGCCGAGCGGCGTTCGTCGTGCCCGCGGAAGGCCACGAGGCATGTCAGGTGGGCACCGCGTGGGCGATGCGCCGGGGCGTCGACGTCTGGATCCCCTACTACCGCGATGGTGCCCTGATGCTCACCGCCGGCATGACACCCTACGAGGTGTTCCTCGGCATCTTCGCCAAAGCCGCCGACCCCTCGTCGGGCGGACGACAGATGCCCTCGCACTGGGGACATCGCGATCTCGGCATCATCACCGGCTCGTCGCCGATCGCGACACAGGTGCCGCATGCCGCCGGCATCGCGTACGCGATCAAGTACCGAGGGGAGGACGCGGTCGTGGCCTCCTGGTTCGGAGACGGCGCCACGAGCGCGGGTGATTGGCACGAGGGCCTCAACTTCGCCGGCATCCACCGCCTGCCGGTGATCTTCGTGTGCGAGAACAACCGGTACGCGATCAGCGTCCCGCAGTCCAAGCAGATGGCCGTCGAGAACGTCGCGGACCGCGCCGCGGCCTACGGCTTCCCCGGCGTGATCGTGGACGGCAACGACGTGCTCGCGTGCTACGGCGCGATGAAGACCGCGCACGAGCGGGCGCGGGCCGGTGAGGGCCCGACCTTGATCGAGTGCAAGACGTACCGATTCCTCGGCCACACCTCCGACGACGACGACAAGACGTACCGGACGCGCGACGAGGTCGAGGAGGCTCGGCATCACGATCCCCTGCAGGTCTTCGGGGAATACGTGCGCTCCAACGGCCTGCTCGACGACGTCGGCGCCGAGGAGCTCCGCAGCAGGGTGAAGAGCGAGATCGACGAGGCGCTCGCGGCCGCCTGGGACGCGGAGGACCCGACGCCGGAGTCCGCGATGCGACACGTGTTCGCCGAGCCCGACGAGGGCGACGCGTGACCGACGCCGACGCGTCGACCGACAAGAACGTCGTCACGGCGATCCGCGACGCGTTGCACGACGAGATGGCGGCCGACGACCGGGTGGTCCTGCTCGGGGAAGACGTCGGCAACCGCGGCGGGGTCTTCCGCGTGAGCGTCGGATGGCTGGAGGAGTTCGGCGAGGAGCGAGTGATCGACACACCGCTCGCGGAGTCGGGCATCGTCGGCGTCGCGATCGGCATGGCGTTCCGAGGGCTGCGACCGGTGGCCGAGATCCAATTCGCGGACTTCATCCACCCCGCGTTCGACCAGATCGTCTCGGAAGCGGCGCGCATCCGCTACCGGTCGAACGGCGCGTTCTCGTGCCCCCTCGTGATCCGAGCTCCGTGCGGAGGCGGCATCCACGGCGCCCTCTACCACTCGCAGTCCATCGAGGCGTTCTACGCTCACGTGCCCGGGCTGAAGGTCGTGATGCCCTCCACGCCCGCCGATGCGGCAGGCCTACTCAGGACCGCGATCGCCGACCCCGACCCCGTGTTGTTCCTCGAGCACAAGAAGACCTATCGGGCGATCACGGGGCCGGTGCCCGACGACGCCCACACGGTGCCGATCGGTCGCGCCGACGTGAAGCGCGCCGGCACCGACCTCACGTGCATCAGCTACGGCTACTCGTTGCACACGTGTCTGGAAGCCGCCGTGCGGCTGCAGGACGTCGAAGACATCTCGGTCGAGGTCGTCGACGTGCGTTCGCTGGCCCCGCTCGACGTCGACACGATCCTCGACTCGGTGGGACGGACGACGCGCGCGATGGTGGTCTACGAGGACAACCGGACCTACGGCGCCGGCGCCGAGATCGCCGCCACGATCGCAGAGCGAGCGATGTACGACCTGGACGCGCCGATCGTGCGCATCGGTGGACCCGACATCCCGGCGATGCCGTTCGCGACCCCGCTGGAGCACTTCTACATGGAGCCCGAGCCGGACCAGGTGTATCGGCAGATGCTCGACCTCGCCCGCGCCTGAGGGCGGGCCGGTTCAGGCTGCGGGAGAACGCGTCGATACCCGCAGACGACGGTGGATCCCACACGCATCCGGTCCGGGTCCGATGGAGGACGATCGAAAGGCCGGCGCGAACCCTTGGTCGCGCTCGGCCGATCGGCGCTTGCCCGGGTGCGGCGCGCCGCGACCGAACGAGCCGCTCGCGCCGAGGCGCACGCGAGGTATCGCGCGATGGTCGAGCAGGTGCCGGCGGTGGCCTATACCTGGGATCCTTCTCACGAACCGGGCGCCGCCCCCGCCGCCTACATCAGCCCGCAGATCGAACGCCTCCTCGGGTACACCCCGAACCAATGGCTCGACGACCCGCAGACGTGGCAGCGGCAGGTGCATCCGGACGATCTCCAGGACGTCTTGGCGGCGTGGGCACGGGCGGTCGGGTCCCGGGAACGCTTCGTCTCGGAGTACCGCATCCGTCGCGCCGACGGCGTGCCGGTGTGGGTGCGCGACGAGGCGGTTCCCGTGACCAACGACGGCGCCGTCCACTACCGAGGCGTGATGTACGACGTCACCGCCGAGCGGGAGACGGCTCTGGCCCTGAAGAGCGCCGAGGAACGGTACCGATCCCTCGTGGAGCAGTTGCCCGCGGTCACGTACCGCAGCGATGTGCACGTCCACCTCGAGGGAGATCGCGTCGACTACGTCTCCCCTCGGGTGCACGAGCTGGTCGGCTTCACCCCGGAGGAGTGGGCATCCCCGGGCATGTGGGAGTCCAGGATCCACCCCCAGGACCGCGCGGCCGTGATCGCCGAAGCCCGGCGCACGGATCGGACGGGCGAGCCGTTCGACGTCGAGTACCGGCTCGTGAGGAAGGACGGCGCGCCGGTGTGGGTGCACGACACCGCGACGGTCGTGGAGCCCGGGGAGGACACCACCGTGTGGCAGGGCGTGATCCAGGACGTGACGGATCGCAAGGAAGCGGAGGCCCGCCTGCGCGAGGCCGAGGAGCGGTACCGGACGCTCGTGGAGGAGCTGCCGGTCGTGATCTACGTCGACGCCATCGACGACATCGTGACCGCGCGCTACCTGAGCCCCCAGTATCGAGAGCTCACCGGATACACGCCCGCCGAGCGGCTTGCCGATCCGGGGCTGTGGATGCGCATCGTCCACCCAGACGACCGTGACCGGGTCATCGCGGAATCGAACCGGACGAATCAGAGCGGCGATGCCTACGACGTGGAGCATCGCATCGTTCGCAAGGACGGACGCATCGTCTGGGTGCAGGACCATGCCGTCCTCGTCACGACCTCCGACGGCGAGCGGGTGTGGCAAGGAGTCCTGACCGACATCACCGACCGGAAGCTGGCCGAGGAAGCGCTCGGCAGCCGCGACCGCATCCTCGAGGCAGCCGGGTACGCGGCGGAGCGATTCCTGCGAGCTCCCGGCTGGAGGGATTGCATCGACGACGTGCTGTGCCGGCTCGGGCACGTGGCCTCTGCCACCAGGGCGGGCCTGTTCGAGAACCTCGAACGGCCCGACGGCCTGCACGTCGCGCTGCAGCACGCATGGCTCGCCGATGATGCCCCGGAGGAGCTCGACCGGCCGCCGTCCCATCCCTACCCGTACGCGAACGGGCACGCCAGATGGACCGAGGTGCTCGGGGAAGGGGGTGTGATCCACGGCCCCGTGTCGCGACTGCCGGCACCCGAACGCGCCTCCATGGAGGCCGCCGGCATCCGATCGGTCACCGTCGTGCCCGTGCACGTCGCCGGTTCCTGGTGGGGCTACATCGCCTTCGACGACTGCGCTGCCGAACGCGAGTGGCAACCGGCGGAGATCGATTCGATCCGCGTGGTCGCCAACACCCTCGGCGCGGCGATCGACCGCGAGCGTAACGCGCGGCGCCTGACCGATGCCGAACAGCGGTACCGAGCGATCGTGGAGCACGTACCGGCCGCGATCTACCTGGACATCGCCGATCGGTCGATGCGTTCCGTGTACGTGAGCCCGCAGATCGAGGAGATCACCGGCATCCCGCCCAAGGAATGGATGGACGAGCCCGACGCGTGGCTGAAGGCGATACCGGCGGAGGACCGCGACGAGATCGAGCGCACATACCTGGATGCCGTTGCCCGAAGCCTGCCATGGAAGGCGGAGTATCGGGTCGTCACGCGCGACGGCCGCACGATCTGGGTGCACGACGAGACCACCTTCATCGTCGGCGAGGATGGCGAGCCCTCCTTCCTCCAAGGGGTGCTGATGGACATCACCGAGCGCAAGCTCGCCGAGCAGGCCCTGCGTGAATCGGAGCGTCGGGAACGGGACGCCGCCGAACGTCTGCGGATGCTCGACGAGATGAAGAACACGTTCCTCGCGGCGGTCTCCCACGAGCTCCGCAGCCCGCTGACGTCGATCCTCGGGCTCTCGCTGACCTTGGAACGCGTGCCTAACATGCCCGAGACCGATCGGAGCGACCTCACCGAACGGTTGGCGTTGAACGCCAGGAAGCTCGATCGGCTGCTGAAGGATCTCCTCGACATCGACCGCCTGAACCGGGGCATCGTGGAACCGCAGTACCGGACCGTCGACGTGGCGACCCTCGTCCGGAGTACCGTCGAGACCCTCGACGCGCTCACGGACCGCGAGGTCACGCTCGACCTCGAGCCGGCCGTGCTCTCGGCGGACCCACCGAAGCTGGAGCGCATCGTCGAGAACCTCGTGACGAACGCCGCGCGACACACCCCGCCCGGGTCATGCATCTGGGTGAGGGTCGCGCCCGCCGACGAGGGGGCCACCGTCATCGTCGACGACGACGGGCCCGGCGTGCCTGCTGCCATGCAGGAGGCGATCTTCGAACCGTTCCGGCAGGGCTCGACCGCGTCCTCGCATGCGCCCGGCACCGGCATCGGCCTCTCGCTCGTGGCCAGGTTCGCGGAGTTGCACGGCGGACGCGCGTGGGTCGAGGATCGGGAGGGAGGAGGCGCTTCGTTCCGCGTCTTCATCCCGGCCGGTCCCCAGGTCGAGCGCCGGATCGCGCCGGGGGCGCCTCCCGCGCCGGATGCGTCGGCGGCGCCTGCCGATATCGGCCGCTAGTCAGCCGCCGTCGGATCGTCGTCGTCGTCCGCGAAGCGCTTGCGCATGGTTGCGACCAGCCCTTCGCCGCGTTGCCGGTCTTGCCGGCGGCGTTCCAGATCCTGCTTCGCCTCGCCCGGGTCGATCTCTCGGGTAAGGTCGGCGTCGATCACATCGTGTCGCTCGAGGGCGCTCGAGACCACGGCCTGCACGATGGCGGCCACTGGCAGCGCGATGAACGCGCCCACCAGCCCGGCGATGCTCGCGCCGGCGATCGCGCACCCGAACGCGACCGCCGGATGGAGTTCCATCGTCTTGGCGGTGATGCGAGGGCTGAGCACGTAGTTCTCGACCTGTTGGTAGGCCGTGAAGAAGACGAGCAGGACCACCGCCTTGATGGGGCTCTCCACCACCGCCACCAGCAGCGGCAACGCCATCGCGATGTACGTGCCGACCGTGGGGATGAACTGCGAGACCAGACCCATCCACAGCGCCAGCGGCACCGCGAACGGGACGCCGAGCGCCGTGAGCACGGCGAAGGTGATGATGCCCGACACCATCGCCAACAGCAGGCGTGAGTACAGGTATGCGCCGGTCTTCTCGATCGCGACCTCCCACGTCCACAGCACCCGCCCCTGTCGGTCGGGCGGCAGCAACGACAGCACCGACCGGCGGAACCGGGGCCCGTCCGCCGTCAGGTAGAAGGTGAACAGCCCGACCGTGAGGAGCATGAAGATCGCGCCCAACAGCGAGGATGCGAAGCCGAAGACGTTGCCGGCGATGTTCGTCGCGAAGCCGGCGAGACCGGAGTCCGCGCTCCGCAGCTGATCCTCGATCGTGCGCTGCGACACCTCGACGCCGAACCAGGCCTCGGTGGTGCGGCTGAGCGACGCGAGGATGCTCGGAGCCGCCTCGATCAGCTCCCGGAGCTGGTCCACGACGAGTGGGATCATCAGCGCGACCATCACGATCGAGAAGATGGCCACACCCAACAGGATCGCTCCCGTGGCCAGGCCGCGCCTCCATCCACGACGCGCGAGCCAGTCCACAGCGGGCTCGAGGGCGAATGACGCGAACAGGACCATCAGCACCCACGTGAACAGGGTCGTGAGCTGCCGGAGGAGCGTCGTGGCGGCCGACGCGACGAGCCACGCCGCGAAGATCACCGCGAGCAGCGTGATGATCCAGCGCCACGACGGCGGCTGGATCCACACCGGCATCGGCCGACGCTCGTGCGGGGGCGGGCCGGAGCCGACGTCCGACGGAGCTCTCGATCCTGGGTCCGACGGGACTCGCGATCCTGCGTCTGTCGGCGCGTTCGGTCCTGGCTCGCTCATCCCCCTCCTTCCGGTGCCCACCCGCTTCCGAGTGGACCTGTCGCGGAGGATACCCCCCGACTCCGTCACCCAAAGCATCGCGCCAGGGGCGATCGCGGCTGAACATAGCGTGCCAACTAGACTGCATCCATGCACCAGCGTGACCACAACCCACGCGACCGCCGCCTGCACCTGCCGATCGTGTCGGTCTCGACGGGAGCCGACGTCGGCGTGAACGCCCGTGGAGAGCGGAAGCCGCCATGGCTCAAGGTGCGACTCCGCAACGGCTCGAACGCGAAGGAGCTCAAGGACCTGATGCGCGGCCTCGACCTGCACACGGTCTGCGAAGAGGCGATGTGCCCGAACATCCACGAGTGCTGGGAGGACCGCGAAGCGACGTTCCTGATCCTCGGGGACCGATGCACTCGCCGGTGCGGCTTCTGCGACGTGATGACGGCGAAGCCCGACGATGTCGATGCGGACGAGCCCGCCCGCATCGCCGAAGCGGTCGAGCGGATGGGTCTGCGGTTCGTCGTGCTGACCGGGGTCGCCCGCGACGATCTGGCGGACGGCGGCGCAGCGATCTGGGCGGAGACCGTGCATCGCGTGAAGCGGGCTCTTCCCGACGTCGGGGTCGAGGTGCTGCCGAGCGACTTCAAGGGAGGGGAACGAGACATCGCGACGGTGCTCGAGGCCGAGCCGGACGTCTTCGCCCACAACCTCGAGACCGTTCGCCGGCTACACGGCCGCATCCGACCTGCGTTCGGGTACGACCGCTCGCTCGATGTGCTGCGGATCGCGAAGCGGGTGCGATCCGGCCAGATCACGAAGTCGAACCTGATCCTCGGCATGGGCGAGCGCGCGGACGAGGTGGCCGGCGCGATGCGCGACCTCGCCGAGGCCGGGTGCGACATCCTCACCATGGGCCAATACCTGCAGCCGACGCCCCGACACCTCCCGGTCGACCGCTGGGTGCACCCCGACGAGTTCGCCGCCCACGCCCGGGAGGGCGAGGCGATGGGCATCGCGCACGTCGAGGCGGGACCCCTCGTGCGCTCGAGCTATCACGCGGGCACGCAGTACCAGCGAGCGCTCGATCGCGGGCTCGTCTCCTCGCGCGACTGACCGCTCACTCCGGAACGGGTCGACCCGCCCGAACCGCCACCCGCAACGCTCCGAACCGCTCCCCGAGGTCGTCGAGCTGGTGATGCGCGTTCAACCCGCTCGGGTTGGGCAACACCCAGATGAGCGAGGGCCCGAGCCTCCTCACCTGAGGTCCCGGCGCGGCGCGCGACTCCCGGAACGCCGTGCGGTAGGCGCCGATGCCGAGGATCGCCACCGCCGACGGTACATGCTTCCCGGCGACGTCGGCGAGGCGTCCGGCGCCCCCGCGCAACTCGTCGGCGTCGAGCTCGGCCGCACCGGCGGAGGCTCGAGCCACGAGGTTCGTGATCCCGCAGCCGTACCGTAGGAGCTCGCGGTCCTCCTCGGGGTCGAGGACCCGATCGGTGAACCCGCCGAGGTGCAACGCCTTCCAGAACCTGTTGCCGGGGCGCGCGAAGTGATGACCGACCGCGCCCGAGTACAGCCCGGGGTTGATGCCGCAGAAGATCACGTCGAGGTTCGGTCCGAGCACGCCGGGGACCGTGCGGCCCGACGCCGCAGCGACCCGGTCGCGGCTCGGTCGATCCGTACGTTGACCCATGCCACTAGCATCGCAGGGTGGTGGAGGAGCGGGCCTGTAAGCCGGATCCTGTGCGCGGGGCTCCCGCCCCGCCGGCGACCCTCTCTCTCGGCGACGCCGGAACGTCGTCGCCGGGCCGTTCGCCGGCCCGGTGCGGCCTACCCGGCAGCTCGGACGGGCCGTCCTCGAACGCTGCCTGCTCGGCCTTGCTCCGGGTGGGGGTTGCCAGCCGCGGCGGTCACCCGCCGCGCTGGTGCGCTCTTACCGCACCGTTTCACCCTTACCCGCGTGACCGAAGGCCGCGCGGGCGGTCTGCTCTCTGTTGCCCTGTCCGCGAGGTCGCCCCCGCCTGGCTCTCGCCAGCACCCTGCCCTATGGAGTCCGGACTTTCCTCGAGCGGTCGAAGACCGCCCGCGGCCGCCCGGCCTGCTCCTCCACTGCCGAGGATACCCGTGGCCGTAGACTCCGGACACGGTCATGCGGCGTCGCATCGTTCTCCTCGTGCTCCTCGGCACCCTCGCCGCCTCGTGCTCGCCCGCGTCATCGGAGGGGCCGGCCAGACCCGCGGGACTCGACGAACTCGGAGGGTCGCCCGCGATCCTCCAGGCCCAGGTTCGAGCCGCCACGCTGCGCTTCGTCGAGGCATACCGGGACGCGGTGCTCGGAGGGGACGACCTCGGGGCGGTCACCGGGAACGCCCTACTCCGCCGATGGGCGTTCTGGGTCGGCGTCACGAACCGGGCGTTCCCTGGAGAGATCACCGCGACCACGACGATCGGGGGCATCGGCCCCGCGGCGCTCGTGTCGACCGAGGGGCCGTTGCTCGAGGTCCAGCTCGCCGCACAGATCGATGTGGTCGCCCAGCCCGCCGACGGGGAACCGCTGGAGTTCTCGGTGCCCATGGACGGCCCCGTCCGCCTCGTTGCGGAGGACGAAGGCACCTGGCGCGTGACCGATTTCGTCCGGTTCGGCGTTCCGGTGAGTTCGGCGTTCCTCCGACTGGATCGCCGGTACGAGCGACCTGGCGTGACGATCGAGCTCGATGCCTTCGGCGCCGTCCCGAACTGGAGCTTCTTCCTCCGCGTCTCGGCGCCGGGCGACGCACCCGTGACGCTCGCGGAAGGCGACGCCACGTTGGTGGCTCGCGACGGCACGGCTGTCGGCGAGGCGATCGAGGTCTCCCCTCCCTTGCTCCGTGTCGAGGCCCGGCAGCGCGTCGACGGTGCGATCACGTTCCAACCGCTCGGCGAGGTCCGCGGGGTCTCGCTCCGCATCGACCTCGGAGGCTCGCCGAACCCGGCTCCGCTCGAGATCCCCCTGAGCTCGGTGGTGGCATCCGAGGGCTAGGGATCCGGGGGCTGGAGATCCGAGGGCTACGCGTCGGGACCTGCGAGCCAGGCCTCCACGCCGGCGTTCGCGAGGCGGTCGGCCTCGACGTTGCGTTCGCGACGGACGTGCTCGAACTCGATCGAAACGAAGCTCGCGGCCAGCTCGCGGACCCGCTGATGCAGCGGCAGGAGGTTCGGTGACTTCACCCGGTAGCGGCCGTTGAGCTGATTGATCAACAACTGCGAGTCCGAGCGCAGCAACACGTCGGTGGCGCCGAGCTCCCGCGCGCGCTCGAGCCCTCGGATCACGGCCGTGTACTCGGCCACGTTGTTCGTGGCCTCGCCCAACCCCTCCGCGATCTCGGCCAGCACGATGCCGTCGTCATCGGTGATCTGTGCACCGGCCCCCGCCGGGCCCGGGTTCCCGCGCGACGCGCCGTCGCAGGAGACGATCACACGACCAGGATGCGTCGGCAGTGCTCACACCTCCGCACGCCGTCGCTTCGCTTCAGCTTGTCGAGCTGCACCGCGGAGAGCTGTTCGTGGCACGCCTGACACACGCCGTCGACCAACGCGGCCGCACCCACACCCTTCTTCTGCCGGCGCAGATCGTCGTAGAGCTCGAGCACGTCGGGCTCGATCGTCGGCGCGATCGCCTCCCGTTCTCGGATGCGGTCGGCGAGCTCCACCTCGACCCGGGAGAGCTCCTCCCGAGCGGCCTCGGCGACCTCCTCCACGGCGGCCCGTACGGACGACGATGCTCGCTCGGCCTCGCTGGCCTCGGCTTCGAGCCGTTCGCGGATCTCGAGCAACGCGAGGAGCTCGTCCTCGCGGTCGGATCGGCGCGAGCGCACGCTCGCGATCTCATGTTGCAGGGCTTCGAGTTCCTTGGCGTTGACGATCGACCCGTCGTACATGCGGGCCTGCTCGGCCGTCTCCTTCTCGGTCATCGACTCGATCTCGTGCTCGAAGCGCCGCTGGTCACGGCCGAGCTCGTCGAGCCGCAGTCGCAGCTCTCCCAGACGCGACTCGGCCACGTCGGCCTCGGCCCTTGCTGCGAGGACCTCGGAGCCCTGCTCGAGCGCGCTCCGACGCCCGCGGAGCCGGTCGATCGCCGTGTCTGCCTCCTGGAGCGCAAGCAGTGGCGGCGTCGTCATGGCAGGCGAAGCCTAGCCGATGACGACCTCGCGCCGCGCTGCGCGCTACGGGATGTCGACCTTCTCGAACTGCTGGTTCGTGACCTGCCCCACCCACGCCACGGCACCGACGACGACGATGAAGATGAGCGCCAGCATCAACGCGTATTCCACGGCAGTCGCGCCCCGGTCCTCCAGCACCCGGTCGCAGATCGCCGCTCGCCAGACCTGGGCCTTCGCATACAGCCGCAGGATCATGCGGGAACCTCCTTCTCGTACGGTCGGTCGGTGAGCCGGCCGGACCACGGCCGGCGCACACGCCCGTCTCATGTGGGTATCGGCTGCAGGGACCCGTGGATTGAGCGCCCAGCTAGGCTGAAGGCGTGCTGAGCGAGGTCGAAGACCGGGTCGCACTGGTGACTGGAGCGGGCAGCCCCACGGGCATCGGCTTCGCGTGCGCGAGGGTGCTGGTGCGCGAGGGAGCCGTCGTCGCGATCGCCTCGACCACGCCGCGCATCGAGGAGCGCGCCGCCGAGCTCCATGCCGGAGGAGCCGAGGTCGCCGGATTCGTGGCAGACCTCGCCGACCGCGAGCAGGCTCTGGCGATGGTCGACCGGGTGTCGGCGACGTTCGGTCGCGTCGACGTCGTCGTGAACAACGCGGGCATGGTGAACGTGGGCATGGCGGGTGAAGGAACCGATGCGTTCGCGGACATGACGGATGCCGCGTGGAACCTCGACATCGCGCTCAACCTGCACACCGCGTACCACGTGACGAGGCCACTCGTGGGGGGCATGATCGAGCGCGGATGGGGACGCGTCGTCATGGTGTCGTCCGTCACCGGCCCGCTCGTGGCGATCCCCGGTTCGGCGGGCTACGCAGCCGGGAAGGCAGGCATGGACGGGCTGATGCGCGGCCTTGCGATCGAGCTCGGCCCGAGCGGCGTCACCGTGAACTCGGTCGCCCCGGGCTGGATCGCGTCGGGATCGCAGACCCCGGAGGAAGCCGCTTCCGGCCGCAGTACGCCCTTGGGTCGATCGGGCCGGCCGGATGAGGTGGCGGAGGTGGTGGCGTTCCTGGCGAGCGATCGGGCGAGCTACATCACGGGACAATCGGTCGTGGTCGACGGGGGGAACACGATCCAGGAGATGAAGGGCCCCTAGCCGCGTGCTCCGATCGCTGCTCCGTCCCCGCTGGATCGGCCTCACCGTGTTCGCGTTGGTCGTGGCCGCCCTCTGCGTGTGGCTCGGGATATGGCAGCTCGATCGGCTCCACGGCCGCCGGGAGGTCAACGCGCGATACGCGGCCGGCCTGGCCGAGGCGCCGGTGGCGCTGGAGGACCTGCTCGCCGCCGGGACGCCGCTCGCCTACCGGCGAGCGACGGCGACCGGGAGGTACGACACCGCCCACGAGGTGATCCTCTACGGACGCACGCTCGACGGACAGCCGGGCAACCACGTCCTGACACCCCTCGTGCTCGACGACGGACGCGCCGTGATCGTCGATCGTGGATGGGTGCCGTTCGAGTTGGACGAGCCGCCCATTGCCGAGGCCGCTCCACCCGGCGGCGAGGTGGAGGTCGAGGGGATCCTGCTCGCCGACCAGCCTGGCGGGGCGGGCGAGGCGGGGCCGGGCCAAGACCGGATCACCACGGTGCGCTCCGTGGACATCGGCGCGATCGGACGCGACGTTCCCTACGAGCTCGAGCCGTGGTTCCTGCAGCTGCAGCACGGGTCGCCCTCGAGCGGGGAGCTGCCGGTGCCCGAGCCGCCGCCCGAGCTCACCGACGGCCCCCATCTGAACTACGCGCTCCAGTGGTTCGCGTTCGCAACGATCGCCGTGGTTGGGTACGGCATCCTGGTGCGCCGCGAGATGCGCGACGAACGCAGGGTCTCCGCCGGGTCGTCCTCCCGGCTCGAGCCGGGCTGAGACCGCCCGGGTGTGTTGGTTCCTTGCCGCATTCCGGTCCCATCATGGTTCCGGAGCAAGGAACCTGGAGCAATCGGAAGCGCGTCAACCTTGGCTCGCGGCGATCGGCTACGCAGCGATCTACGCGCGCATGACCCGGTCGAACGTGATCGAGACGATGAGCGAGGACTACATCCGGACGGCGCGCGCGAAGGGACTCCCCGAACGCACCGTGATCGCCAAGCACGGCCTGCGAGGCGCCCTCACGCCCGTGGTCACGATGCTCGGGGTCGACCTCGGCACCTTGCTCGGCGGGCTGTTCATCACGGAAGCGCTCTTCGGGTTGCCGGGCGTGGGCCAGCTCGCCGTGGAATCGATCACTCGGCAGGACTTCCCCATGGTGATGGGCATCACGGTGCTCGGAGCGCTGTTCATCGCAATCGCGAACCTGATCGTCGACGTGGCCTACGCCGTGCTCGACCCCCGCGTGCGATACAGCTGAGGAGCCCGCGGCCGGGGAGCTCGTCAGCGGTTGCGCAGGCTCTCGGCGGCCATGTCGAAGTAGTCCGTCAGAGCGACCGCCATGTCGTCGGGAGGATCGAGCGCCACCACCGCTTCACGCATCCGCTCGAGCCAGTGGTCTCGTTCCTCCGTCCCGATCGCGAAGGGGATGTGTCGCATGCGCAGGCGAGGATGCCCCCGCTCGTCGCTGTAGTCCCGAGGCCCTCCCCAGTACTGGGCCAGGAACAACGTCAGGTGCCGTCTCGCGGGGGCGAGATCGTCGGGCTGCGGGTACAGGCGCAGCAGCACCGGGTCGCCAGCCACCCCCTCGTAGAACCGGTCGACGAGCGCCTCGAAGAACGCCATGCCGCCCACAGCGTCGTACAGGCTCTGGCCCTGCGGTGCCTCGCTCATGCCTCCGAGTGTACGGAGGGCCTCAAGCGGCGAGGCAGGTCGGCCCCGTGGGGTGTTTCCTAGGGAGCCGGTGCGGGCGGTGGCTCCTCCTCA
>JBEVGU010000102.1:0-2621 GCA_040511595.1 Actinomycetota bacterium
GGTGGCCTGGGTCGAGTCGAACATGGCCCGCACCCAGCCGAGCATCCGCTCGCGGTCCTCCCCGGGGATGCCCATCACCCGGGCGATGACGTAGGCGGGGATGGTCTGGGCGAGCTCGACCACGAAGTCGAACGAGTCGCGATCGGCGACGCGCCGGATCTGCTCGCGCACGATCTCGCGTACCCAGGGGTCGAAGTTGGCCACGACCTTCGGCACGAAGCCGCTCGACGCGGCACGCCGGAGACGGGTGTGCACCGGCGGGTCGTTCAACATGATCGAATCGCGGGTCGGGCCCTCGACGGGAGCGTTGGGCGAGATCGTCGGATACGAACCGCCGCGCGACGACGTGAACGTCTGGGGATCCTTCTCGATCGCGAGGATGTCGGCGTAGCGCGTCACCGCCCAGAAGCCGCCGTACGCCGTGGCGATCGTCGTCGGCTGCCAGTAGAGGCCCGGCAGCTCGCGCATGGCCGCGAATGCCGAGAGGGGCACCCCGTCGGCGAACGTGTTCTGGTCGGTCAGGTCCGGCATCGCCAGCCCGGGTGCGTCACCGGTCGTCGTCACGTTCGCCCCCCGTCAGGATCTCGTGCGATATCTTGCCGCGACGCGGCCTCTCGAGGATAGCGGGGGGCGCGGGTCGGCCCGGCCAGGCGCCGGGCGCGCCGCGCACGAGGCGACCCGCCAACGCGTCGGTGGGTCGGTCGTCTCGACGCACGACCTCGCCGCTCACCTCCCCCGCACCGGCGGGACTCTACGGTGGGCGACCGGCGCCGGCCACCGAGATTTCACGCGTTGCGGGCGTGCCGGCGCCGTCACGGTCTCCGAGTCGCTAGCGTCGCCGAACGACAGAGAGGTCCTCACGTTGGAACAGCCGCTCGCGGGCCTGAAGGTGCTCGACGCGACCACGTTCATCGCGGGCCCGTTCGCGACGTTGATGCTGGGCGACCTCGGCGCCCACGTCACCAAGATCGAGGCGATTCCCGACGGCGATCCGTTCAACCGCATGGGCGGCCTCGAGCACGGGGCGAACGTCACGTACGTGAACTGCAATCGCGGCAAGGAGCTCGCGTTCCTCGACCTGAAGGAGCGCGTGGACCAGGCCGAGTTCCGGCGGCTCGTCACCGAGGCCGACGTGCTCGTCACGAACTGGCGTTCGTCGACCGCGGCGTCGTTCGGCCTCACCGACGACGCGGTGCGTGCGCTCAACCCACGCCTCGTGTGGGTGAAGATCTCCGGGTACGGACAGAGCGGTCCGCTCGCCGACCAACCGGCGTTCGATCCTGTGATCCAGGCGCGGTCGGGGGTGGCGTTCGTGCAGGGGACGCAGGACGACCCGCAGATCCTCAACTTCTTCTTCGCTGACAAGACCGCGTCGATGTTCGTCATGAGCAGCGCGCTGGCCGCGTTGGTGCGACGCGACCGTACGGGCGAGGGAGCGATCATCGATCTCCCCATGCTCGACGCACTCGCCTACTTCAATTTCCCCGACGTGTACGCGAACCTGACCATGCTCGACGTCGAGCCAACGCCTCGCCTGGCGCGACGCGGCTCGCAGATCGTCCGCACCGCCGACGGCTGGTTGCTCGTCGTGCCGGTCGGCGGGCGCCAGATCGCAAGCACCCTGGCGGCGATCGGGCATCCGGAGTGGAAGGAACAGCTCCTGGCCGCCGGTCACGAGCTCGCGCCGTTGCTCTACGACATGCTCCGACAAGTGTTGCCGTCGGGGACGAACGAGGAGTGGCTCCACGCGTTCGCCCTCCACGAGGTGCCCGCCGCTCCGGTCGTCGACCCGGCCGACACGATCGACGACCCGCAGATGTTGCACAACGGCACATTCGGGGAGACGGTGCACCCCGACCTGGGCCGGATCCGCACCGCGCGCTTCCCGTTCAACGAGGCTGGATAGATGGGGGAGACGCGCACCGGCGATCTCTCGGGGATCCGGGCGTGCCTGTTCGACGTGTTCGGCACGGTCGTCGACTGGCGTGGGAGCGTGGAGCGCGAGCTGTCGACGTTCGCGGCGGCGAAGGGCATCACCGGGGTGGATTGGCTCCGGTTCGCGAAGGACTGGCGGCGCCTCTACGACCCGGCGATGCAGGAGGTCCGCAGCGGGAGGCGCGACTTCGTGATCCTCGACGTGCTGCACCGCGAGAACCTGGTGACGCTGCTCGAGCGCTACGAGATCGGCGGCCTCACCGACGCCGACGTCGACGAGATGAACCTCGTGTGGCACCACCTCGACCCATGGCCCGACTCGGTCGAGGGCCTCACCCGTCTGAAGTCGCGCTACGTGATCGCGCCGTGCTCGAACGGGAACATCGCGCTGATCGTCGACATGGCGAAGCGGGCCGGGCTGCCGTGGGATGTCGTGCTCGGCAGCGAGCCGACCCGCTCGTACAAGCGCTCGCCGCAGACGTATCTGGCGTCGTGCCGAATGCTCGGAATCGACGCGTCTGAGGCGCTGATGGTGGCGGCGCACAACGTCGACCTCGACGCGGCGCGCGAGTGCGGGCTGCGCACGGCGTTCGTCCCGCGCCCGACCGAGTGGGACAAGGAAGCCGGTGAGGGCGTCGACGTGGTCGCCGACGACTTCGTCGCGCTCGCCGCCGCCCTCGGCTGCT
>JBEVGU010000103.1:0-5853 GCA_040511595.1 Actinomycetota bacterium
TCGAAGGAGGATCGTGCCTCGGTCGGTGGGAAGCGTCGCGTCGTAGGCGTAGATCGCGTCGGGGTCGCCGGCCACCGGGGTGCCGCCGCACACAACCTCCGCGCCGACTCGCTCGAGCTCGGCGGCGAGCGCCGCATGCTCGTGCTCCGCGCGACCGGGGTCGGGCGCCATATGCCAGCCGAACTCGTGCCAGGCCGCCAGGTCGTCGAGGCGAGGAGGTCTGACGTAGACCGAGCGTAACGCGCCGTAGGAGTTCTGGATCGCCATCGAGCGGATGCTACGGGAGGCCGCGGTCAGCCGCCGGCGACGCTCGAGGAGTCGCCGGCGCCCGATCCTTCGGCGCCCGTGGTCGGGCCCGCGCCCCCGCCCGCGTCGCCGCTCCCGCCGGAGCTGTCGCCACCGCCACCACTCGAGCTCGAATCTCCGGCGTCGCCGCTGCCGGTCGAGCCGCCGGAGCCGGCCGTTCCGGAGCCGGAGCCGTCGCCATCGCTGTCACCGGAGCCGCCACCCGTCGAGCCGCTGCCACCGCCCGAGCCGCTGCCACCACCCGAGCCGCTGCCACCACCCGAGCCGCTGCCACCGGGACGGCCTCCGTCGCTGCCGTCGGAACCGGAGCTGCTGCCGCCTCCGCCGCCGGCGTCGCTGCCGGCGTGCTCATCTCCGCCGCCACGGTCCTCGGGGCCCCCGAAGCCGCCACCCGGGTCCTCGTCGGGACCAGGGGGGACGTCACCCGGCTCGACGACGACGTCGGGAGGAGCACTCGGTTCAGGCGGTGGTGCGATGCTGGGCGGGGTCGTGTCGACGACGGCGAAGGTTTCAGTGCCTGTTGTGTTCGGGCCGCCGCTCTGGTCGTTCCCCGGCGGGTTTCCGCCGCCGCCGTTGGTGCCACCGTTGCCACCCGGCTCGTCGGTCGAACCGGGTGTCGGGGAGCTGATGGCGGGAGCGGCACGACCGGAGATGCCGTCGACCGGGATCCTCGCCCCGCCCAGCGCCAGCGCGAGCACGATCGCGCTCGCCACCGCTGCGCCCGCCAGCGCCATGTTCCCCAGCCGGCGGTTGAGCGCGCTCTGTGCGCCGACGCCCGCTCCTCGCGCCGCGACACTACCCTCGGGCACCGCGCCGCCGATCGACGTCACCGAGGCTGCCGCTCCTGCGACCGCCGCGCCGCGCTTCGCCCCCTCGTCGTCGTGCTCCGGCTCCGCCTCGGGGACCTGCAGAACGGCGTCGTCGCGCTCGATCGTCGGCGTGACCGGCAGGATCACGAGCGGGGCCACCGGCTCTCGGTCCTGGATGATGGGCTCGGCGGCAGGGACCATGCCGCCCAGCAACATGGCCCGCAACATGTCGGGGTCGTTGGCGGCTCGCTCGAGCATCGCCGCTCCTCGGCCGGCGCTCGCGACGCCCGGCTGACCGGTGAGTCGCTCGACGGTCGGTCCCAGGTCCTGGAGCACCCGAGATGGCTCGACCCGCGCGGCGCCGCCGACCGGCACGACCGCACCCGGCCACACGAGGATGACCTTGGTCGCCGGCGACATCTCATTGATCATCGCCACGGCGACGGCACCGATGCCGTCGTCGAGCACCACCACATCGGGGCGGTGGGTGGCCATGACGCGCGCGAGCTCAGCGGTGGTCGTAGCCTCGGCCACCACGTCGTATCCCTCGCCGTCCAGCACGAAGCGGAGGAGGCCCTTCCTGGTGGAGGGGCCCTCTCCGACCACGATGCGGACACCTCGCGCGCTCATGCGTTCGCTGTCCCCCATCCGACCCCCCATCTGCGCGGGAGCCTACCGCATGGTCTCACGAGGACAGTGCATCTCGGCGTCCCAAAATCGAGTGGTTCACGGGGACTAGTCCATCCGACTGAGGTGAGGGGGCCCGTTCGGGGCGACGCGGGGAGGCTGATGCATCTCACACGGGCTCGTGGCTCCCCGAGACCTCGACCGTGGCCGAGGCTCGGGGGAACCCGGGGCACCGGAACGAGACGCTCGCCGTGCCCCGGAAGCCGATGACGGACCACGTCGAGCCCATGAGGCCGACGTCGATGGCCTCGAAGTCGACGTCGATCGGAGCCTTCGCATCGTCGCTCCCACGGCACCGGGCGGGCAGGCCCTGCACCCTGCCCGTCCACCGCGACCCGCTCGGAACGATCTCGCCCTCGAGCCCCGACCACGTCGACCGGCACGGGATCTCGTCGTCGCCGCAGCTCGATTCGAACGACCAGCGATCCCGGCCGCGCTTGCCCGGCAGCGGGTTCGCGATGCCGAACGCGGAACCGATCGATCGTGCCGAGCGTACGCGCAGCCTGACGCCGTAGATGCCGTCGAGGTGCGCTGCCTCGTCGGGAGGCATCGGGATCGTCGCCTCCGCCGCCTCGGTCGGGAGCGACTCTCCCCTATCGGTCACGGCGGCCACCTGATAGCGATACGTCTCGCCCGGAACCACCGCCTCGTCGATGAAAGTGGTGGCGTCGGCGCTGACCTCGGCGACCGGGGCGTCGTCTCGGAGCACCCGGTAGCCGGTCGGGGCCGCGCCCGACTCGGACGGGGTCCACCCCAGCGTGACGCGCGGCTCGAGCCTGAGGCACGGATCGTCGCACGTCGCGCCCTCGGCGGCGAGGTTTCCGGGTGTGCCGGGGAGCCCGGGGGAGCGGGTCACCCAGAGGGCCCCGGCCACGACCGCCACGACACCCACGACGGCGGCGACGACCACCCCTCGGCGTCGACGGAGCAGGTCGGCTCCGCGGGCGGCGTAGCGGGAGGCGTAACGGCTGCGCGGTCGTGGCATGGATGTCCTCGCTCAGACCTGCAGCGGCCCGCGCACCTTCCACACGATGGCCGCAGTCCCGCACCCCGCGTACGAGGACTCTTCGTCGATCCTGCCCTCGATCCTCGTGGCCCTCCATTCGTGCCCGAACGCGGCTGCGGCCCTCACACGCAACCGGACGGCGACCGCCTCGTCGACGACGCGCCCGAAGCAGTTGCGGATGAACAGCGGGGTGCTCAACCGGGCGGAGTACACGGCGCCGTCACGCCGAAGGAGCCCCTCGGCCCTCGCCGTGCGCATGCTCCATCGCACCGAGCAAGCGCCCTCTCGGCATCGTGGCTCGAAGGAGTGGGAGCTTGCCCCCCCACGCACCGGGCTCTGGGTGCCCGTGGCGCTCCAGACGGTCATCCGAAGGGCGAACGTCCCCTCGAGGCGAGCCTCGGGCAGTGGCGGCTGGCCGGTCCTCACGTTCTCGACCGCCGGCCGGGTCGACTCTCCAGCGGGGCCCGCCCCGATCACGCGGTAGGAGTGGCGGGTGTCGGGCCGGACGTCGTCATCGCGGAAGCTGGTGCCCGAGACCTCGCCGGCGATGGTCACGCCGTCGCGCACGACCCGGTAGTGATCGACTCGAAAGCCCTCGGGTTCCGGCCACGACAACGTCACGCTCCAGTTCGAGCCGCCGGCCTCCCACGCCGGTTGCTCGATCGCGAGTCCCTCGATCCGCGCGAGCTCCACCGCGGCACCCGCTGAGAGGGCCGGCGGAGCGCCCCCCGGCGGGTCGAGAGCCGAGGACGTGCACGCCGTGAGGGTCATCGCCGTGAGCGTCGCAGCGGCGAACGTGCGTGTCGGCATCCGCGGATGGTACCCACGGCGGTGACGCACCGTCGAGGAACCCTCGGGAGCCGATCCACGGCGCCGTCTGCGACGATCGGGGGCATGGGACCCGATGCGCTCCGGGCGCTGCTCGCCGAGGGGCCGCTGCTCGCCGACGGGGGAACCGGCACGTCGTTGCTCGAGAGCGGGCCGGCGCCCGCGTCGTGCGTGGAGGCGTGGAACGAGGACGATCCCGACCGGGTCGCGGTCCTGCACCGGGCGTTCGTCGACTCGGGCGCCGAACTGGTGATCACGAACACATTCGGCGCGAACCGCTTCCGGCTGGCTCAGCACGGCTTGAGCGACCGGGTGGTCGCGATCAACGAGGCCGGCGCCCGTCTCGCGAGATCGTCCGGCGCGAAGGTGGTGGGTGGTTCGATCGGGCCGTTGGGCGTGCGGCTTGCCCCCTACGGGCGGGTCCGGGCCGACGACGCCCTCGCCGCGTACCTGGAGCAAGCGTCGGCGCTCGCCGAGGGGGGCGTGGATCTGCTGGTGATCGAGACGCAGACCGACCTCCGCGAGATGGAGCTCGCGCTCGCAGCCGTTCGAGACGCCGCGCCCGGCGTCGCGGTGCTCGCGAGCGCCACGTTCACGCGTGACGATCGCACTCCCCTCGGGTCCACGCCCGAGGAGGTCGCTGCTCGCCTCGTCGAGCTGGGAGCCGACGTGATCGGCGTGAACTGCGGCGAGGGACCCGCGCAGATGCTGAGGCTGATCCGCTTGATCGTGCCGGTAGCAGGCGACGTGCCCGTCTCGGGGCGTCCGAACGCGGGCGGCCCGGCACGTGTCGGGGGCCGGTTCGTGTACCCGGCGACGCCTCGGTACGTGGCCGAGCACGCGGTCGCCGCGGTCGACGAGGGCACCGCGATCGTCGGCGGATGCTGCGGTACCGGCCCGGCTCACACGGCGGCGATCGCCGAGGCCCTCGTCGCGCGTCCCCCCCGCGTGCGCATCGAGTCGCCCGTCGTGGCGCCGGCTCCCTCCGTGCCCGCCCCGACGGCCACGCCGAGCGAGCTGCAGCGATCGCTGGCGGCAGGCCGGTTCGTGGTGGCCGTCGAGATGGAGCCCCCGAGATCGACGAGCGTGGCGACGCTGATCGCGGCCGCGAGCACCCTGAAGGACGCGGGCGCGGACGTCGTCGACGTCGCGGACTCGCCGATGGCCAAGATGCGCATGAGCGCCTGGGCCGCCTGCCGCCTCGTGCAGGACGAGGCGGGCATCGAATCGGTGCTGCACTTCCCGACCCGAGGGCGGAACCTGCTCCGGCTCCAGGGGGACCTGCTGGGGGCTCACGCCCTCGGCATCCGCAACGTCTTCGTATGTGTGGGCGACCCCGTCGCGATCGGGGAGTATCCGCAGACGCTGAACGATGTCGACGTCACGGCGACCGGACTGCTCGACCTCATCACGAGCGGGTTCAACGAGGGCCGCGACCGGCGAGGCTCGACGATCGGCGAGCCGACCTCCTTCTTCGCGGGTGCCGCAGTCGCGCCCTCGGCCGTCGATCCGGGGCGCGAGGCGCGCTTGCTGTGGAAGAAGGTCCGCTCCGGCGCGGCGTTCCTGCTGACCCAGCCCGTGTACGACGTCGATGCGGTGCGAGCGTTGCGGGCCTCGTACGAGCGGGAGTCGGGCGAGCCGCTCACGGTCCCGCTGATCGCCGGTGTGCTGCCGTTGGTCAGCGCGAGGCACGCCGAGTTCCTGCACAACGAGGTGCCCGGCATCGCGATCCCGGCCGAGGTGAGGGACCGGATGCGTCGGGCGGGCGAGGACGCCTGGGCCGCCGGGCGTGCGATCGCCGCAGAGGTCATCGACGAGCTTCGGGACGAAGGGGTCGCGGGCGTGTACGTGATGCCTCAGTTCGGCCGGTATGACCTCGTTGCCGAGGTGGTCGAAGGGGTCCGTTCCTGACCGCGTTGGTCAAGCGCGCGGGCCTGGGAGTCGATACGTCGGGCGTCCATGCGCCGTCTCCTTCCGCTCGTGCTGATGCTCGCCGTGCTCGCGCCCGTCGCGGCGCCTGCGCACGCAGCCGGCGCCGGCGCCGACCTGGAGACGATCGAGGCGCGCATCGAGAAGGCGCACGACCGCATCGATCGCTGGTATGCGCGCATCGCGCGGTGGTACGGGCGGATCGACCGCGACGCATCGAAGGTCGAACGCCTGGAGGCTCTCGTCGAGCGGCGGGGTCAGGCTTCGGGCGGACGTGACGTCCTCCGT
>JBEVGU010000104.1:0-19729 GCA_040511595.1 Actinomycetota bacterium
CCCACGTCGAGGCTCCTGAACAGCGCGTCGTGATAGATGACGTTGGGGACGGGTTCGATCTTCTCCTTGGCGACATCCTTCAGCTGGACGTACTCGCCGCTCGGGGTGTCGAACAGCAAGTTCTCGATGTCGCTGTACGTGTCACGCGTCTCGGGCGAGCTCCACACCTGGACGTCGTAGGCCTTGCCGGCCCGGAAGATATCGCCGGCCTCTTCGCCCGCGAGCAACCGTGCGGCGGTCCGGCGGACGTCGCCGGGCTTGAGCCCGTATCGTTGCGCCTTTGCGAGGTTGACTACGACGCTCACCTGCGGGATGTCTTTCAGGGATTCGACGTGGTTCTCCGTCACGCCGGGGACGCCCCCCACGATCTCGTTGATCTCGTCGGCCGTCGTCTGGAGCTGAGCCAGGTCCTGTCCGTAGATCCGGATCGTGATGGCCTCGCTCGAGCCCGTGAGGACCTCCCTGATCCGCTCCTTCAGATAGGTCAGGACGTCGCGCGTGATACCGGGGTATCCGTCGACCACCTCCTGGATCTTCGCCAGCGTCTCGTCGTAATCGACGGACGGGTCGACGCTGATCCAGTTCTCGCCGAAGTCGATGCCCACGACTTCATCCATCAGCAGGGCTTGCCCGATGTGCGATCCGGCGTTCCGAACGCCCGGGATCTCCAACAACTCATGATTGGCCCGCGCCGAGATCCTGAACATCTCCGGTTGCCCCGTGCCCGGGACGGTCAGCCAATGCATCAAGAAGTCGCGTTCCTTGAACGAGGGCAACAGTGACTGACCGAGGAACGGCAGGGCCGCGACACCCATCACCGTCGCGAGGCCGACCGCCGCGTACGCGCGGCGCGGGCGGTAGACGATCTTCTGCAGGACGTACTGGTAGCCGCGCTGGAGCGCGGGGACGACGGGGGACTCGCGATGCTGCAACGAGGAGGGCTTCCGGAAGAAGATCAGGCTCATCGCCGGCGTCACCGTCAGCGCGACGACCATCGACGCCAGCAGCGCGAGCGCGTACGACGTGGCGAGCGGGCGGAAGAACGACCCCGAGAGCCCTTCCAGCATGAAGATCGGCGCCACGGCCACGATCTCGATCAACGTCGCGTAGACGATCGCGCTCCGGACCTCGAGCGAGGCATCGAGGATGACCCTCGCCGTCGACACGCTGGCCCCTTCACTGCGACGTTGTCGCAGTCGTCGCACCACGTTCTCGATGTCGATGATCGCGTCGTCGACGATATCGCCGAGGGCGATCACCATCCCGGCCAGGATCATCGTGTTGATCGTGGCGCCGCGCCAATGCAGCACGAGACCGGCCGCGATCAGCGACAGCGGGATCGCCACCACGCTGATCACGGCGGTGCGCCAGCTGTAGAGGAACAGGCAGAGCATGAGGATCATCAGGATCGCGCCGAACCAGATCGCTTTGGAGAGGTTGCTGATCGACTCATCGATGAAGGTGGCCGGACGGAAGATCGTCTCGTCGATCTTGATGCCCGACAGACCCGGCTTCAGCTCGTCCAACGCGGCTTCGACGCCTTGCGTCACGTCGAGGGTGTTCGCCCACGGCAGCTTCTCGACGATGAGCATCAGCCCCTGGCCATCGTTGATGACGGCGTCACCCACCAGGGGCCACGTGCTACGCGTGAGATCGGCCACGTCCTCGATCTCGAAGACCTTCCCGTCCACCGACTCGACCGGCACGTGGCCCAGGTCCTCGGCCTCCACGATGGGCAGGACGTGCCGGACCTGATAGCGGTTCGTGGGCGTGTCGATGAAGCCACCCTTGCCGATGAAGTTGCCATCGGAATACTGCAGCAACCCGGCGTCCAGGGCGTCGGCCACGGCGGTCGAGACGGCGTCGACCGTGACGTTGTGCTTGCGGAGTCGTTCTGGATCGATCTCGATCGTGGGCATCTCGATGCGCTCGCCCCAGATCGGGACGTTCGCGACGCCCGGCACGCGCATCAGGCGGGTCCTGATCTTCCAATAGGTCGTCATCGACAGGTCGATCAGGTCGAGGTCGGGGTCGGTCGTCGTGAGCCCGATCTTCATGACCCGGCTCGTCGCGGACAGCGGCTGGATCATGAAGGGGGGGCTCGCCCACGTCGGCAGCTGCGGTGAGATCTGGGCGATGCGCTCGGCCACGTGCTGCCGCGCGGTCAGCAGATCGCTCCCCGGTGCGAAGATCATCTCGATCGACGACAGCGACTCCACCGACTTCGAGCGGATGTCGTCGAGACCCGGAACCCCGTTCAGGGTCTGCTCGAGCGGGATCGTGACCAGTTGCTCCACCTGGTTCGCGGACAGCCCCAGGGCGGGGGTCTGAACCTCGACCTTCGGGGGCGCGAACTCGGGGAAGACGTCGATCGCGGTGTGACGGAGCTGCTGCACGCCGAAGAACATCATCGCGGCGGCGAGCGCGACCACGAGGTATCGGAACTTGAGGCTCGACCCTACGATCCAGCGAAGCATCGTGCGTTCCTTCCTCTCGCGATCACGCTACGCGTCGAACTCGGTCTCGGATCCGTACAGCTCCGGGGCGCCGACCGTGACGACCTGCGTGCCCGCCGGCGGCCCTTCTGCCAGGAACGCCTGGCTCGACGACTCCCGGACGATGTCGATCGGGGCCCGGACGAACTCCAGCGGCTCCGGGTTCGTGTACACCCAGAAGCCCCCGTGCGCGTCGATGTACACCGCGTCGTACGGCACGACCAACCTGGAACCCCGCTGCTCGACGGCGACCGTCTCGATGCCGACGTGCTCCGCCGCAGCTTCGGTCAGGATGACGCGGAGCACCTCCTCCTCTCCCTCGACCGGCTCGAGGGTGTAGGGCTTGTCCTGGACCACGTACTCATCCGAGACCGATCCCCCGCAGGCCGTCATGATCAGCACGGTGAAGGGGATCAGGGCGATCCCAACGAGGCTGCGCTTCATCGGGGCCTCCTACCCTTGGACCGTGTCGACGTCGGGCATCTTGACGAAGAGATCGTCGGCCGACGTATCGAGCTCGGCGACATAGCCGAATCGCAGATAGACCGCCGGGATCACGACGAGGCTCAGCAGGGTCGTCGTGACGAGTCCGCCCAGGATCACCGCGGCCATCGGACCGACGATCTCGAACCCGGCCGACCCTCCGCTCACGACGAACGGGATGAGGACGACCGCCGATGCGAGCGCCGTCGTCAGGATCGGCAGAAGCCGTTCCCGCGTTCCCTGGATCACGAGGTCGGCTCCGAACGACTCACCCTCGCGCTGCAGCTGCTGGTAGTGGCGGATGAGGACGACGACGCCGCGCACGGCGAGCCCGAGCACCGCCACGAATCCCGCGACGGAGCCGAGCGTGACATCACCGCCGTCGATCAGCACGGCCACCGCGCCGCCGGCGAGCGCCATCGGCAGGGCCAGGAAGGCGAGCAACGCCAAGCGCCAGCTCGCGAACGCGGCCTGCAGTAGCAGGAAGATCCCGATCAGCACTGCCACGGCGATGGCGATCACCCGCGAGCGTGCCGCGGCATCCTCCTCGAACCCACCCAGAACCTTGGCGTGGTGCTCGAGCGGGAACGTGATCTGCGCGAGGGCCGCCTCGACGTCGCCCGCCACGGCACCCACGTCCCGCCCGGAAACGCCGGCGCCCACGTCCACGTAGGACTCGACCGACTCGTGTCGGATCGCCGCCTCGTTCGGCACGATGCGAACGTCGGCGATCTGGCCGAGAGGTACGAGGCCATCGGCCGGCGTGTCGATCAGGAGGTCCTCGACGTCGGCTTCGCTCTCGCGAATCTCTGGAGCTCCCCACACCGCGACGTCGAACACCTTCTGTTCCTCGAACAGGTTCCCGACCACGAGCCCCGAGAGGAGCGTCGTCGCCGCGCGACGAACGTCACCGGGTGCGAGGCCGACGCTCTCTGCCTCCTCGATGATGGGCTCCACCTCGATCGTGGGCTCATCCGCGGGAAGGTCGGCCCGAGCGTTCTCGATCCCGTCGATCCCGGCGATGGCCGCACGCACTTCCTCCGCCTTGGCTTCCAAGACATCCTGGTTCTGGCCGTAGACCCGGACGACGATCTCGTCGCCTCCCCTCCCCAGCACGTCAGTGATCCGCTGCTCCGAATACGTCAGCACGTCGTTCGTGACGTCGGGAAGGCCGCCGGCCACCGACTCGATCGCGGCGATCGTGTCGTCGTAGTCGGCCGAGCCGTCGACGCTGACCCACACCTCGGCGGAGTTGACGTTCACGATCTGATCCGACTGCACCGCGCGACCGACGTGCGCTCCCACATCCTCGATGCCGGGCAGCGACCGAAGCTCCTCGACGGCCTGCGCCGTGATCGCGTCCATGCGTTGGAGCGAGGTCCCGGGTGCGGCGGCCAGTCGCACCACCACGTCGCGCTCCTGGAGGACCGGGCGCATCGACTGGTCGAGGAACGGCAGCGCCACGAGACCGGCCAGGAGGAACACGCCGAAGACGGCGAACGCCGGGCCGGCCTTGGGAACGATGCCAGTCGCCACGCGGTCGTAGCGCCCGCGGAGCCACCGCGCGATGGGAGCCTCTCGACGCTCGCGCGTGACGTCGCCGAGGAGCATCATCCCGAGCGCCGGCGTGACGGTGACCGCCACCACGATCGACGCCACGATCGCGAGCAGGTACGCCGTCGCGATCGCGGGCAAGAACGCTCCCGCCTCGCCCTCCATGAAGAACGCGGGCAGCAGCACGGCGGCCACGATCAGCGTCGCGAAGAGGATCGCGCTCCGCATCTCGAGCGTTGCGTCGATGACGACCTGCCACGCGGGTGTGCCGTCGCCGTTTTCGCGTTGACGGCGGACCCGCTGCGCGACGTTGTCGACGTCGATCACGGCGTCGTCGATCAGGACGACCAAGGCCATCACCAAGCCCGCCAGGACCATCGTGTTCACGGTCGTATCGGTGAAGTACAAGACCAGCCAGGCGGCGGCGAGCGACATCGCGATCGCCACCGTGCTGACGAGGGCGGTGCGCCAGTTGAAGAAGAGCGCTCCCAGGACCAGGATCAGCAGGATCGCCCCGATCAGCGCCGCGCGCCCAAGGTTGTCGAAGGACGTGTCGATGAACTTGGCCGGACGGTAGATCGACGTGTCCATCGCGAGACCGGGAAGACCGGGCGAGAGCTCGTCGAGTGCCCCGTCGACTCCCTCTGCCACCTCAGGCGTGTTGGCGTCGGGGAACTTCTCGATCACGAGCAACAGGCAGTCTCCATCGGAGCAGAGGGCATCTCCGATCAGCGGCTGGTGATCCACGACGACGTCGGTGACGTCACCGAGCGACAGCGCCGAACCTCCCGAAGCGACCTCGCCCTGCGGATCCTCGATCGGCACCTGCTCCAGCTCGTCGGGCGTCGAGATCGCCTGCTCGTGGAAGATGTGGAGCCGTTCGTTCAGGGTGTCGATGAACCCACCGGTGCCGGGGGACGAGGCCTCAAGGAAGGAGAGCGGGGAGACCTCCAGAGCGTTGCCGGTGGTCCTGATGATCTGGTTGAGCGTGACATCCGCGTCGCCGAGACGCTGCGGATCGACAAGAACCTGCAGCTGCCGGTCACGGAATCCCCAGGTCGAGACGTTCGCGACCCCTTCGACCCCGAGCAGTCGAGGAGTGATCACCCACTTGGACAGGATGGACATCTCGATCGGCGTGAGCTCGTCCGACGACAGCTTCACCATCGCGACGCGGCTCGTCGAGGAGAGGGGTTGGATCATCTGCGGCGGCTGCGCAACCTGCGGGAGACCAGCGGCCGCGACCGCCTGGGTCAGACGCTCACCGACGACCTGGCGAGCGTCGAGCACGTCGGTGCCCGGCTCGAAGGTCATGACCACCGACGAAAGGCCCGGCAGCGAGACCGACTCGATCTCTTCGAGGAACGCGATGCCAACGAGCAGGTCCTGCTCGAGGGGCACCGTGATCAGCTCCTCGACCTCCTCGGCCGAGAGCCCGAGGGCCTCCGTCTGCACCTCGACGGTGGGCCGCTGGAACTCGGGCAGGATGTCCGTGCGGGCGTTGTCCAGCTGCAGAACGCCGTAGACGAGGAGTCCGACGGAAACCGCGATCACCAGACGACGGAACTTGATACTCGAGCCGACGATCCACCGCATCATGGTTGTCCGACCTCCACGAGTCGATCCAGGGAACTCCCCGGGCGTTGGCGAGACCGGTGCCGACCTGCCAGCGGCATGTCGGCCCGGCGAGCGCGCGCATCACGAAGCGCTCCAGCGGATCTGGAGAGCCGCAGAAGGCCTACGGCAAGTGAAGGAGAGCATCGGGCGAATAGCCTCCCCGTTTCGGCGGATACGCGCATGCGCGGAACCTACGCCCAAGTGTGTTGAGCGTGCAACCCCCCGAAGGGAGGAATTCGGCTTATTTTCCCCGAACCGCCTAACCGCTCATTGCCGGTTCGCGAAACGCCCGAAGACTCGTGTCGCCCGAGGCTCGCACACCCTTGCTGAAGATCCGCTGAATGTGGCCTACTCCTCAGCATGCGCGTCCTGGTGGTCGAAGACGAGAAGCGGCTCGCCTCCGGTCTCAAGCGGGGCCTCGAGGCCGAGGGGTACGCCACCGACGTCGCGCTCGACGGGACGGACGGCCTCTGGATGGCACAGGAACACCCGTACGACGCCATCGTGCTCGACATCATGCTTCCGGGACTCGACGGCTATCAGGTGTGCTCCACGCTGCGCGAAGAGGGGAACTGGACCCCCATCCTCGTGCTCACGGCCAAGGAGGGTGAATTCGACCAGGCCGAGGCGCTCGACATGGGCGCCGACGACTACCTGACGAAGCCGTTCTCCTACGTGGTGCTGCTCGCCCACCTCCGTGCGCTGATCCGCAGGGGCTCCCCCGCCCGACCGGCCGTGCTCGAGGTCGGCGACCTGAGCTTCGATCCCGGCGCCCGGCGAGCCTTCCGTGGTGAGACCGAGATCGGCCTCACCGCCCGAGAGGCTTCGATCCTCGAGTATCTGATGCGGCATGCCGATGAGGTGGTGTCGAAGACCGAGATACTCACGCACGTGTGGGACTACGATTTCGATGGCGACCTGAACATCGTCGAGGTCTACGCCGGCCACCTGCGGAACAAGATCGATCGCCCCTTCGGACGCAGCACCTTGGCGACGATCCGAGGTGCGGGCTACCGCCTCTCCGACGATGAGGATTGATCCGGGAGCGAGGATCGATGCAGCGACTGCGTGAGCTGAGCGCGGGGGTGCGGGTCCGCACGACTGCGGCCGCCGTGCTCGTGGTCGGTGCTGCGCTCGTGTTCGCGAGCGTGTACATGGTGGTGAAGCTCCGTGACTCGCTCACGAGCGGCATCCACGACGCCGCGACGCTCACCGCCCAGAGCATCGCGACCGCGAACGAGCACGGGACGATCGGGGCAGTGATCGAGACCGGCGACGTGGAAGACGAGTTCGTGCAGCTCGTGGACCCGGTCGACGGGGTCGTCGCGACCACCACGAATCTCGGCAGCGGTACGCCGGTCGTCGACCTCGAGCCCGGCGAGAACAAGACGATCGACGGTCTACCGTTCGAAGACGGCCCGTTCTACGTCGTCGCGGTCAGCGCGCCAACCGACGAAGGCATGCGGAGGGTCATCGTGGGCCGGACGCTCGAGCCGGTGGCCGACTCGACGAAGGCTGTGGCCGAGTTCATCGTCATCGGCATCCCCGCGCTGCTCATCGTCGTGGGGGTGGTCACGTGGATCGTGGTGGGCCGCACGCTGGCTCCCGTGGAGGCGATCCGGAACGAGGTGCAGACGATCTCGGGGGATCAGCTCGGTCGGCGTGTCCCGGTTCCGCCGGCGAACGACGAGATCGCACACCTCGCGACGACGATGAACGTGATGCTCGACCGTCTCGAGGAGGGACGCGATCGCCAGCGGCGGCTCGTCTCCGATGCCTCCCATGAGCTGCGCTCCCCGATCGCCGCGATCCGCCAGCACGTGGAGGTGGCGATCGCACACCCGGAGACGACCGACGGCGAGGAGCTCGCCGAGGTCGTGCTCGCCGAGGATCTCCGGCTCCAGCGAATGGTCGAGGATCTGTTGCTGCTCACACGGATCGACGAGGGAACGCTGGCGCTCCGCCGTTCCCAGGTGGACCTCGACGACATCGTGCTCGCCGAGGCGTCGCGACTTCGGGCGGCCTCGACGGAGGTGCGGATCGACACTCGAGGCGTGTCGGCGGGCCGCGTGCTCGGCGACGCCACCCATCTGGACCGTCTTGTTCGCAACCTCATGGACAACGCCGTCCGGCACGCCCATTCGTCGGTGGCGCTGTCCCTGTGCGAGGTGGACCGATGCGTACTCCTCACGGTCGACGACGACGGAGCGGGCATCCCCTCCCGCGACCGCGACCGCATCTTCGAGCGGTTCGAGCGATTGCAGGAGTCACGAGACCGGAACTCGGGCGGTACCGGCCTCGGGCTCTCGATCGTGCGCGAGATCGTGCACGCGCACCAGGGCACTGTGACCGCGACCGATTCGCCGTCGGGAGGCGCCCGCTTCGAGGTGCGGCTCCCCGCCGATGTTCAGGGGTAACGAAGCTCGCGGAGCGAGGTCACCTGGCCGCCCACGACCGTCATCGAGAACGGGTCGTGGAACATGGCTCGGGTCCTGGCGGTGTCGGCGCGCGAGAGCCGCTGCAGCTCGCTGAGCGACACGGTGCGGGTTCCTGCCCCGTTCCATCGTTGGACGGTCACGGTGGCGGACGGATCGATCGCCACGACGCGCCAGGTCTGCTCGTCGTTGCGGATGAATCGAGACACCGTCCGACCGGGCGCGATCGCCCCGTCGGCGATCGCCGCCTCGGTCGCGGCGGGACCGACGAACCATCTGACCAGATCGGTCACGATGCGGGCCGGCTGCTGGTCCGCGCCGACCGCGACGAGACGACCGACATGGGTCCCGTCGTCGATCGCCGGACCCATGAACGAGCGGAACCGCGCGCGCTCCGCATCGAGCTCGTCTCGGGTGCGGCGGAGTTGACCGCGCGTCTCTCGTCTACTGGCGGCGGCCAGCTCGCGCCCCTGACGCGCTCGCTGCAGTTCCTGCTCGAGGGCGCCGACCTGCCCTTCGAGCGCCACGATGCGATCTCGTGCGGCCGCCGCCGCCCCCGTGAGCGCCACCTGGTCGTCGACGGCGACGGCGAGCTGCGCCTCGAGGTCGGTGGAGCGGCGTCGCTCTGCCGCGTACGCGACCGCGAGGCCGATCACCAGCAGCAACGCGAGCCCAGCGGCCACGATCATCGAGATCGCACCCCATCGCCGAGGCTGCGGCGCTTCGGGGATGACGATGAGGTCCTGCTCGCGACGAGGCGGACGCGTGGTGCTCGAGGGACGCACCGTGGGTGGTGATGCGTCGGGCGCCCGATGTCCGGGACCTCTCGTCGGGGTCTGCAAGGGGTAGCGCCTCCTTCCGGCTCGGACGGTAGACCCCTGTTGCCCCGCAGGTCAATAGGCTGTCTGGCGCCTCACTCGAACACCCACCAATACCCCACCGAGTCGTCGTGGCGCTCGCCGCCGGCCCCCTCGTACAGGCGCCGGGCTGCGGCATTCCCGGCGTCGGTGAACAACCACATCTTGGAATGGCCCTTCGATCTCGCGAAGGCGACGAACACGTCCAGCAGGTCACGGCCCAGTCCCTGCTTCCGGTACGGCTCGGTCACCGCGAGCTCGTACAGGAGCACCATCCAGAAGCCGTCGGGCCGGAAGAGCTCGTAACCGTAGGCGCAGCCGACGACCTCGTCGCCGTCGATCGCCACGAAGGCGTGGGCGTGCGGATCGCGCAGGAACATCTCCGGCGCGGGTGACGGGCGGTCCCTGAGGACCCTGATCGCCGCGTCGAGCAGGTCGACGTCGTCCGCGTCGAGCTTCCGGATCTCGGTCACGGAGCGAGCGTACGTCCTGGGCGATCGCATCCCGCTTCGCATGGGTCGAGCCAACCGCCGACGGTATCGTGGGCCCGTGCACGTCGAACCCATGGTCCACGTCGACCTCGACGATGGAGGCTCGGCGCCGGAGCGGCGATGACGACCGGCTCGCTCGAGCGCGGTCGCGCGTCGTTCGACCGGGGCGCATGGAACGACGCCTTCTCGCAACTCTCGGCTGCCGATCGACGCACGCCCCTCGAGCCCGACGATCTCGAGCGGCTCGCGACGACCGCCTACCTCATCGGCAGGGATGCCGAGAGCATCGAGTTCCTGGCTCGCGCTTACCACGACCACTTGAGCAGGAAGGATCTCGAGAGATCGGCGCGGTGCGCTCTCTGGCTCTCGTTCGAGCTGTTGAACGCGGGCGAGATGGCGCCGGGGGGCGCCTGGGTCGCCAGGGCGCGTCAGCTCCTCGAAGGCCGACCCGAATGTGCCGAGCTCGGGCTGCTCGCCGTGGTGGATGGCTTGGCGAGCCTGGAAGGGGGCGACCTCCCTTCCGCGCGTGAAGCACTCGACCGTGCCGCTGAGATCGGGGCCCGACACGGCGATCGCGACCTGCTGACGTTGGCCCAGCTCGGTCGAGGGCTGACCCTCATCTTCCTCGGCGAGACCGCGGCCGGGGTCGCGCTCCTCGACGAGGTCATGGTCGCCGTGACGGCCGGCGAGGTGTCGCCGATCGTGGTCGGCACGGCTTACTGCGCCGTGATCGAGGCATGCCACGAGATCTTCGATGTTCGCCGGGCTCAGGAATGGACGACCGCCTTGAGTCACTGGGTCGAGTCGCAGCCCGACCTGGCGCTCTACCGTGGACAGTGCCTCGTGCATCGATCGGAGATCATGCGCCTACACGGGGAATGGCCCGATGCGATGGGCGAGGCGCAACGGGCCCGCGAACGACTGTCCGATCCGCCCGGGCAGCCGGCGGTCGGCGCCGCCTACTACGAGCTGGCCGAGCTCTCCCGGCTGCGCGGCGAGTTCGCCGAGGCCGAGGATTCGTACCGCCGGGCGAACCAGGGGGGACGCGATCCGCAGCCGGGGCTCGCGTTGCTGCGCCTCGCGGAGGGTCGGGTCGGAACGGCCGCAGCGGCGATCGGGCGGGCCATGGACGAGGCACGGGACCGGCTCACTCGAGCCAAGCTCCTCCCGGCACAGGTCGAGATCACGCTCGCGTCGGGCGACACCCAGGCGGCCCGGCGGGCGGCCGACGAGTTGTCCCAGATCGCCGTGGACCTGGCTGTGCCGTTCCTCGTAGCCGTCTCGGCCCATATGCGCGGAGCAGCCCTCCTTGCATCGGGCGACCCACGAGGCTCAGTGACCGCACTTCGCGCCGCGCTGACGATCTGGCAGGAACTGGATGCTCCGTACGAGGCCGCGCGGGTCCGCGTGCTCATCGGGCTGTGCTGCCGGGAGCTCGGGGACAGCGACACGGCGGAGATGGAGCTCGATGCCGCCCGCAGGACCTTCGGGAGACTGGGTGCCACACCGGACCTGGCCATGGTGGAGGGCCTCTCGAAGGCCGCGGTCGCGACGGAGGCAGGGGGACTGACGGCTCGCGAGCTGGAGGTCCTGCGGCTCGTGGCGACCGGCGAGACCAACAGGGGCATCGCCGCCGAGCTGATCCTCAGCGAGAGAACGGTGGACCGGCACGTGAGCAACATCCTCGCCAAGCTCGGCGTCCCATCTCGGGCCGCGGCGACCGCCTATGCGTACGAGCACCGGCTCGTCTGAGCCTGGGTGGAACTACCCATGCCCTCACCTGACGAGGGTTGGGTGGTTCCGCCGATGTGACGGCACCCGGGGGTCTTCTATCGTCGCTCGAATGAGGCCGCCGCAGCATCCGACGAAGACGAGGCAGGCATGAGTGAAGGCGTCGAGACCGTGGTCATCGGGGGCGGGCAGGCCGGCTTGGCCGCGGGGTATCACCTGGCGAAGCGCGAATGGCCGTTCGTGATCCTGGATGCCAACGAACACGTCGGCGACTCGTGGCGCCATCGGTGGGACTCGCTCCGACTGTTCACCCCCGCTCGCTATGACGGACTGCCGGGCTTCCCGTTTCCGGCCGAGTCCTGGGCGTACCCCGGGAAAGACGAGGTCGCCGACTTCCTGGAGGCGTACGCCGCGCGCTTCGACCTTCCGGTCCGCAACGGCGTCGCCGTGGAGCGGCTCTCCCAGGACGGGGATCGCTTCGTCGTGACGTGGGGTGACCATCGGCTCGTCGCTCACGACGTGGTCGTCGCGACGGGTACCTACCATCGCCTCAGGATCCCCGCCTTCGCTCGGGACCTCGACCCGAACATCCGGCAGTTGGGCTCCACGGAGTACCGGGATCCGTCACAGCTTCGAGAGGGCGGCGTGCTCGTGATCGGCGCCGGCAACTCGGGAGCCGAGATCGCCTATGAGGTGGCCACGACGCACCGGACGTGGCTCTCGGGCCCGAAGACCGGTCATATCCCGGTTCGCACCGAGAGCGCGTGGGACCGGGTGCTCACGCCCCCGTTCTGGTTCGTCGCCTCGCGACTGCTGACCGTGGACACGCCGATCGGCCGCCGGATTCGGCCGAGGGCGATCAAGACGGCTGCGCCGCTCGAGCGGGTCAGACCGAAGGAGATCGCCGCGGCCGGGATCGAGCGAGTGCCGAGGACGGTCGGCGTGGTCGACGGTCTCCCGGCCCTCGAGGGCGGTCGCACGATCGACGTCGCGAACGTGACCTGGTGCACGGGCTTCCGGCCGGACTTCGGATGGATCGACCTGCCGGTCTTCGACGAGGACGGGGAACCGGTGCACGAACGAGGCGTCGTCGTGGATCCCCCGGGCCTCTACTTCATCGGCCGGTTCTTCCTCTACGGATTCACGTCGTCGCTGCTGGGCGGGGTCGGCAGGGATGCCGCCTCCATCGTGGAGCACATCACCACACGGGAACGGCGCCCAGGGCGCGACGACCCGATCGAATGCCTCACCACCGACGCGTGAGGCGGTCTCAGCGGCCGCCGGCCACGGCGGGAAGGATGCTCACGGTGTCGCCGTCGGAGACCTCCGTCTCGAGCGAACCGAGGTAGCGAACGTCTTCGTCGTTGACGTACACGTTGATGAAGCGGTGAAGCCCTCCGTCGTCGCTCAGCACGTTCTTCGTGATGCCGGGGTACCTGCCCTCGAGGTCGCCGAGCACGTCGCGGAGCGTCGCGCCGTCGGCGCCGACCTTCGCCTCGTCGCCGCTGAACTTGCGGAGGATCGTCGGGAGCTTCACGGTCACGGCCATCGTCGTTCGTCTCTCCTGTTTCGGTCGTCATCCATGTTCGTCACGATCGCGCGGGCACGCCGCAGAACGCCTCGTAGTCGATCAGCTCGGTGATCGTCGGCTCCTTGCCGCAGACAGGGCAGTCGGCGTCCCAGCGGATCTTCACTTCCTGGAAGTCCATGTGCAGGGCGTCGTAGAGCAGCAGGCGCCCCTCGAGCGAGTCTCCCTCGCCGGTGATCAGCTTGATCGCCTCGGTGGCCTGGATGCCGCCGATCACGCCGGGCAGCACGCCGAACACCCCGCCTTCGGCGCAGCTCGGCACCGTGCCGGGCGGAGGTGGCGAGGGGAACAGGCACCGGTAACACGGCGTCTCCTGCCCCGGCATGAACACGGTGGCCTGGCCCTCGAACTGGTAGATCGAGCCGTACACGAGCGGCTTGCCCATGAACTGCGTCGCGTCGTTCACCAGGTAGCGCACCGGGAAGTTGTCCGTGCCGTCGATGATCACGTCGTAGCCGTCGAACACGTCGTAGACGTTCGTCGAGAACAGCAGGCTCTCGTGCCCGACCACCTCGATCGTGGGGTTGATCGCGCGAAGGTGCTCGACGGCGCTCTCGACCTTCGATCGCCCGATGTCGTCGGTCGTGTGCAGGATCTGACGCTGCAGGTTCGAGACGTCGACGGCGTCGAAGTCCACGATGCCGAGCTTCCCGATGCCCGCGGCTGCCAGGTACAGAGCGACCGGCGATCCGAGCCCGCCCGCACCGATCACGAGCACGGAGCTGTCGAGCAGCTTCCGCTGACCCGCCCCTCCGATGTTGGGAAGGATGATGTGGCGCGAGTATCGCTGCACCTGGTCCTCGGTGAACATGGGCAGCTGCGTCATGACACGACCAGCTCCTCTTCGGAGACCTCACCGTCGGTGATGAAGAACGACCGGATCACGGGTTCCTCACGGTTGGCGAGCGACACGAGGATGTAGCGCGCATCCGGGTAGAACGCGAGCTTGATGTCGGTCTCGCTCGGATAGGCCTCGGAGTGCGTGTGCGAATGGTAGATCGCCCACAACTCCCAGTCCCGATCGTCGATGTCGTCGAAGACCCGCAGCTGCTCCTGGCCGTCGAGCCGATAGGTCACCGGGCTCGCGTCGGCGTTCTTCATCGGGAAGACCTTCACCGGTTCCCCGTCTGCGGCTGCGATCACGCCGCACGACTCGTTCGGGAACTCGCGGAGTCCATGCTCGACGATCTCCTTGATGAAGACGCCGTCCAATTCAGTCACTCGCTCGCACCTCAGGATGGGTCGCGTGCCGACGGCGGCTCTCCGCCGCCGTTGCAGGTGCAAATGCTACCAGTGGGGTCAATTATTCCGAGAGCCGCGCGTCGGGCTCAGGCGCCAGTCGGTATGCAGCCCATCTCGTACCGGCCCTCCGGCACCCGCTGGTGCTCCGCGCGCTGGGGCCGAGTGTGATTCAGACGACTCGGATCGCACCGCGCGGGCCGGGCTCGATCCGGCCGATCGTCGACGCGTCGACCCCTCGACCTTCGAGCGCGGCGAGCAACGCGTCGGGCACTCGCGTCGCAACGAGCAATCCCCCACTCGTCTGGGCGTCGGCGAGCAGGAGCTGCTCTGGCTCGGGGAGAGCGCCCCAGTCGACGTGGGGTGCGACGTACGCGTGGTTCCGCTGGGTGCCGCCGGCGACGACGCCACCGCGCGCCAGGTCGAGGACGCCATCGATCAGCGGGACCGCGCTTGCATCGACCTCAGCGGAGAGATCACTCGCGAGCAGCATGCGGTGCAGGTGGCCGAGCAGCCCGAACCCAGTCACGTCGGTCGCCGCATCCGCGCCGACCTCGTTCACGGCTTCGCTCGCCGCCTTGTTCGGCGTCGTCATCAGGTCGACAGCCGTCGCGAGCATCTCGTCGGACACCACGCCGCGCTTCACGGCCGTGGAGATCATCCCGAGGCCGAGTGGCTTCGTGAGCACGAGCGAGTCGCCGGCCACCGCGGTCGAGTTCTGCAGCATGCGACGGGGATCCACGAAGCCGAGGACGACCATGCCGTACTTCGGCTCGGGGTCGGTGATCGAGTGCCCGCCGAGCACCGGCACCCCCACCGCTCCGGCGGCATCGGCACCGCCCTGGAGCACACGCACGAGCATCTCGGCAGGCAGGTCGTCGATCGGCCAGTTCACGATGTTCAACCCGAGGAACGGCGTGCCTCCCATCGCGTACACGTCGCTCATCGCGTTCGTGGCGGCGATGCGCCCCCAATCATACGGGTCGTCGACGATCGGCGTGAAGTAGTCGAGCGTCGCGACGAGCGCGCGGTCGTCATCGAGCGCGTACACGGCCGCGTCGTCGCCGGTGTCGGCAGCGACGAGCACCTCGGACGGGACGCCCGGCAACGTGAGCGTTCCGAGTACCTCGTTCAGCTGGTCGGGCCCGAGCTTGCATCCGCACCCCGCGCCGTGGCTGAAGGAGGTCAGCCTCCGTTCTGTCTGCATGAGTCGAGCATACGGAGCGCCGCCACCGACGCCGACGTCAATGCCCAGCGTTCCTGTCGCGGAGGTCCAGCGTCGGTCACGGCGGCCCGCTCGAGCCGACCCTCGCGAACCGGATCGTGTGCTTCTGAACGTCGGCTTCCTCGAGACGCACCCGCACCTCGGCACCGAGCTCGTGCACGTCGTCGCACGGCCCGATGACGGCAGGGTCGCGCAGCGCGACCTCGCCTCGACCACGCTTCCAGAGGTCGACCACGAGCGCGTCGGCTTCAGTGCCTACGAGCGGCGAGAGCACCGCCGCTTCCACGGCGTCGACGATCGTGCGATCCAGGCGGTTGCCGCGCTCAGCTCCGAGCGCCATCTCGATCGGCAGGGCCGGGAGCGCCTCCCGCGCCCACGCCGGAACCTCGGAGCCGGAACAGAGCGCGAGGCAGACCTCGTTGGCATATCGGTCGACGAGCCGCCGCAGCGGCGCGGTGCAATGGGCGTAGTGCGCGGCGATCGCAGCGTGCTCGATGCCCGGCGGGACCTGGCCGTCGAACGCCGAGTAGGACGCCCCGCGGAATAGCACCGCGGCTTCCTGCAGGAAGACCGACTCGGCGTCGGAGCGGCTCGCGTCGATCGTGTGCAGCAGCTCGGAGTACGCCGAGTGGGCCGGCCACTCGATCCCGAGCCCGGCGGCGACCCGGCGGAGCCGCGCGACGTCGTGGGGGTCGGGCGGCGGCATCGTTCGGACGACGCCGACGCCATCCCGGAGCATGATGTCGGCCGCGGCCCTGCCGGTCAGCAGCGAGAGTTGTGCGTTCCAGCCTTCGACCGGCAACGGCGACTCGAACGTCAGCGAATATCCGTCGCCGTCCAGCACGACCTCCTGTCGGGGTATGGCGAGGTTGGAGCCACCCCGAGCGCGCTCGGCTCGTTGCAGCACCGATCCGATCTCAGGCAGCAGCCGCAGCATCTCATCGGCGGACCCGTCGTCGAGCGCAGCCTGCACGTCGCCATACGCGAGCTTCACCCGGCTGGCGACCATCGCTCGCTCGACGTGCGCCTCTGTCGCCGCTCCTGCGTCGTCGACGTCGATGCTCCACACCACCGCAGGACGAGGACCGTCGGGCAGGAGCGACGCGGCGGCCTCGGACAGCATCGGTGGATACAGCGGCGCCCGTTCGTCGGGGCCGTACACCGTCTCGACCCGCGCATGCGCCTCCCGGTCGACCGCTCCCCCGGGGGCGACGAAGGCAGCCACGTCGGCGATCCCGTACCGCAGCCGGACACCGCCCTGCGGAAGCCGCTCGAGCTGGAACGCCTGGTCGAGATCCATCGACGCAGGCGGGTCGAGCGTCACGAACGGAACGTCGGTCAGATCGACCTGGGGCAGGCGAGGCTCGCGCGCCGTTCGCTCCGCCTCATCGAGCACGTCTGCGGGGAACGCGTTCGGAATGCCGATCTCGGCGCGGATCGCCTCGAAGGTCTCGTGCAACTCTTCCGCGGGCGCAACGAGCCGGATCGATCGTCGAGGCACGGAGCGAGGATACGAGTGCGCGCCGAGTGGATCCGGAGTAGAGAGAGATCTGCAAGCCGAAGCGAGTGGCTCGTGAGTCATCGACAAGAGAACGAGCGCCAAGAAGAAGCGCTCGACGCCGAACCCTACTGGAGCGAGATCGAGCCGACCCACCGATCGTTCGTGGAACGGTTCCTCGCGATGCTCCCGGCGAGCGGCAGGGTTCTGGACGCCGCCTGCGGAATCGGGCGGCTCTTCCCGGTGGTGACGGGGAGGACGGCTACGCGAGCATCGTGGCCATCGTGGCCCATTGCTCGCGGTCGTCGTCGCGGAAGGCCTGCGTCTCGGCCATCGTGGTCGGCCCCAACACCCGGTTGAGGCCGGGGAGCTTCCGGCGGATCTGCTCGAGGTCACGCCGGGAGAACTCGCACGACTCAGTGTTCGGCACGACGCGGTAGAGCGCGGCACCGTTCAGGCCCAGGATCTTCGCCTTCAGTTCCCTCGTGAGCTTGGGATAGCCGTAGCGCTCCTGGAACTCGGGCGAGATCTGGAACGCGCGCATCGCCTGGATCATCGGTTGTGGCGATCCGTAGAACAGGCAATCGGTGCCCCAGAGCACGTTGTCCTCGCCGACGTAGCGCAGCAGCTTCCCCAAGAAATGCGCCGCCTGATCGGGATAGCGCATCACGAACCACCACGACGTGCCCATCTCGGCGTAGACGTTCTCGTTCGGGCCGATGCCTTCGCGTTCCATCGACCAGATCAGGCGGTTCGTGCCCATGTTCCGCGTGGCCTTCGAGTACGGCACCTCGGGCACGCCGGCCTCGAACCCCGAGTGGTACGCGACGAAGTTCATGTCGCGATGTCGACGAGCCGCCGGACCCACGTCGTCGGGCGAGGCGAACGGCGAGCCGAGCGAGAGGCCCTTGTGGATGCAGATCGTGTTCGTGCCGATCGCCTTGGCCTTGCGGATGAACCGCTCCCCCACCCGGCGTTGGTTCGGGTCGCGATCGTCCAGCCACCAGCCGTTGCCGTCGCCCTCGAAGGCGTCGGGGAAGTGCGTGAACGTCTTCCACGCGGCGACCGGATACGAGGCGGCCGTGTGCTCCATCGCCGCGAGCGCGGCGTCGAGCCTCCCGACGTTCGGCAGCGCCTGGCCGTGCAGCAGGATGCGCTCGTCCTGACACAGCGACGCGGCGACCTTGCGCGTGAGGTCCATGACGTCGTGGCCCTGCGGGCTTTGCTCGGGGAAGATCGGCAGCGCCGAGAGCACGAGCATGTTCGTGTCGGAGCGCAGGAACATCAGCTCGAGGAAGTGCTCGATCGAGTAGCAGGCGCGCGGGTCGTCCTCACCGCAGTCCTGTTGCGGGAACGACGCCCAGAAGTCCTGCCCGTTCATCACCGGGTTCAGGTGGTACTCGAGCAGGTGCCCCTGGATGTCGAAGACGAACTCCTCGCCGCCAAGCGCCTCGAACGCGCTCTCGGGCTCGACCGACGCGCTCGGCGGCACCTCGTAGCTGCCGCCCGGCGAGGAGCCAGTCGCGCTCGGCGAGATCGGGCCGGCCGCGTGCTCCTCGGCGGTGCAGGCGTTCAGCGCGAGGAACGCCGTGGCTGCGCCGCAGACCGAGAGCAGGAACTCGCGCCGCGACATGCCGAGACGATCGGCGTTCTCGAGCGACCACGCGCGAGCTCGTGCGATCGTCTCGCGAAGCACGGGCGGCAGCGACGGTTCCGGGTCGTACTCACCGTTGGACGCCGGCCCGAACTCGATCGGCAGACCCGGATCCTGCTCTTCCTCGTTGCGATGAGGCGGCACACACGCTCCAGCGTCGGTTCCCTGCAGGAGACCCTCGCACGGCCTCGATGGTTCCGCGACCCAGGTGCGAGACTTGACCGCATGCGCGTGGCGGTCGTGGGGCACGTGGAGTGGATCTGGTTCGGGGCCGTCGACGCCATCCCCGGGCCCGGCGACATCGCGCACGCCACCGACGACTGGGAAGAAGCCGGCGGCGGCGGCGGCGTCGCCGCCGTGCAGCTCCGGAAGCTGGCCGGCGCCTGCGATCTGTTCACCGCGCTCGGCGACGACGAGGTCGGCGACCGATCCCGTCGGGAGCTCACGGGCCACGGGCTCGACGTCCACGCCGGGAAGCGGGCCGAGCGCACCCGGCGAGCCCTGACGCTCGTGGATGCGGCGGGCGAGCGCACGATCACGACGCTGGGGCCACGCCTGGCGCCGAGCGTCTCCGATCCGCTGCCGTGGGAACGCCTCGACGAGACGGACGCCGTCTACGTCACGGCAGGCGACGCCGGGGCGTTCAGGCTCGCGCGCCGGGCGCGCGTGATGGTGGTGACGAGCCGGACGCTCGATGAGCTGCTCGAGGCCGATGTCGTGCCCGACGCCCTCGTGGGAAGCGCGCGGGACCCAGCGGAGCGGGTCGACGCCGAGATGCTGCCGTGGCGGCCGCCGCTGCTGGTTCGGACCGAGGGGACGTCGGGCGGCCGCTACGAGACCTCGAGCGGGGGAACCGGTCGCT
>JBEVGU010000105.1:0-3588 GCA_040511595.1 Actinomycetota bacterium
TAGGCCTCCGGCTCCTCCACGAACGTCATGTGCCCGCTGCGCTCGAAGATCACGAGCTGGGCGTCGGAAACACCGGCCGCGATCGCCTCAGCGGCTTCGGGCACGCACGTGCGGTCATGCCGCCCTCCGAGCACGAGCGCCGGCGAGCTCACGTCCGCGAGTCGCCCCTCGACCTCGATGTCCCCGACCCCGCCGGCGGCGAAGTGCCTCAGCACGTCGGGGGCGTAGACCGTGTCGCGGATGCGCTGCCGGTAGTCCTGGATCCGCGGGTCCAACGGGTCCGCGAAGTGGAACGGCCACTGATCGCTCACGATCCGGTCGAACTCCTCGGCGGACGAGACCCCGGACTCTCGGGCCAAAGACGCGACGACCTGTTCCCGCAGCTCGGCGGGCTCGAACGCCTGCAGGTTCGCGTCGACCCGCTCGAGGAACCGCATCGACGGGACGCCGCCGCTCACGATCGTGGCCGCCGCCATGCCGCCGTAGTCCACGGCGTGCTGCAGCGCCACGAACGCCCCGAACGAGTGGCCGAGCACGGCGTAGCGCTCGAGGCGCATGGCGCGGGCGAGCATGATCACATCCTGCGCGAAGCGCTCGAGCGTCCAGGTGTGCGGCGAGGGGCGCTCCGACAGTCCGCAGGCTCGTTGATCCACGAGTACGAGCCGCACCCCCCGGTCGGTGAGGGGGTCGAGGTAGTCGGCGAACTCGTGGTGATCGAGGCCGGGCCCGCCGTGGAGCACGAGCACGGGGAGGCCGTCGTCGGGCCCGCGTTCCACGACCCAGAGCGAGGTGTCGTCGATGGCGACGAGCCGGCCCGGGCAGCTCACCGAGGGGCGCCCCACGCGTCGCGACCCGTGATGCGGAACCCCCCATCTCGCACCTTGTAGCGGCGGTTGATCGTGATGACGAGGGGCGTGAGCGACTCGATGAGGCGGGCGTTCTCGAGCGGGCCCGCGTCGACCCAGCGCATGCCCGCCACGGACTCGACCAGCTCCCCGACCAGTCGCTTCGCCCCTTCGTCGTCCGAGCACAGCAGGGTGTCGGAGTCCAGCTCGTGGTCGAGATCGGCGAGGGCGTGCGCGCCGATGGTGTGGAACCCGGAGACGACCGCCACGCCGGGCGGGACGTGGGCGGCCGCGAGCTCGCCCGCGGATCCCTGCCAGGGGCGGATCGCCTCCCACGGCTTGCCGCCGACGGCGGTCATCAGCGGGCTGGTCGTGTCGAGCACGACCTGCCCGGACCGCAGGGCCGGGCCGATCGACGCGTAGATCTCGATCATGCCCGCGAACGGCACCGTGACGGCCACGACCTCGGCTCCTACGACCGAGCTCGCGTTCTCGGCGCCGACGACCTCCACCTCGGTGCCGAGCGCCTGCCTCGTGCGCTCGACCGCCTCGCCCGCCCTGTCGGCCGATCGCGATCCGATCGTGACCCGATGGCCGGCGCCGAGCAGACGCAGAGCGAGACCGAACCCTTCCGCGCCGGTACCGCCCACGATGGTCACATCCATGGCCCCGGAGCCTATCGGCCGATGCTAGGGTCCGCGCGCTATGGACACGGTGACCGGCGCGATCGAGCTGGGGGTGGGTGTGGCGTGCCTCGCCATCGGCGCGGTCGCGCTGCGTGCCCGGCGCCGCACCGTCGGCCTCGCGCTGATCGTCGCAGGCATCGTGGCCGCCGGGCACGCGTCCTGGGCCCTGTGGCGGAACTAGTCCACGCTGGACTGGAGCCGCTGGCCGCGCCTAGGAAGTGGGCCGGTACTCGCCGAACCGCTCGCGCAGCACGTCGCTCACCTCGCCGAGCGTCGCGCGCGCCCGCAGGGCATCCTTCATCGGCGGAAGCAGGTTGCCGGTGCCCCGAGCCGCCACGTCGACGGCCTGGAGGCCGGCCTCGACCGCGGTCGCGTCGCGACGCGCTCGCAGGTCGCGGACCCGCTCCATCTGCTGGGCGGTCTCGACCTCGGAGACCCGCTGCAGGTCGAGGGGGCGCTCATCGTCGTCCACGAACCGGTTCACGCCCACGACGATGCGATCGCCCGATTCGATGCCCTGCTGGATGCGGAACGCCGCCTCGTGGATCTCGTTCTGGTAGAACCCGGCCTCGATCGCGCGCACCGCGCCGCCCATCGCGTCGACCTTCTCGATGATGCTGGTCGCCAGCGCCTCGAGCTCGTCGGTGAGCGATTCCACGTAGTACGAGCCCCCGACCGGATCGACGGTCTCCGTCACGCCCGACTCGAAGCCGATCACCTGTTGGGTGCGGAGCGCGACCGTGGCGCTGTGCTGGGTTGGAAGCGCGAGCGCCTCGTCGAACGCGTTCGTGTGCAGCGACTGGGTGCCTCCGAGCACCGCGGCGAGCGCCTCGATCGTCGTGCGCACGATGTTCACCTCGGGTTGCTGCGCCGTGAGCGTCGCGCCGCCCGTCTGCGTGTGGAAGCGCAGCATCCAGCTCTTCGGATCGTTGGCCTCGAAGCGCTCACGCATGATGCGGGCCCACATGCGCCGGGCCGCGCGGAACTTCGCGATCTCCTCGAAGAAGTGCACGTGGCAGGCGAAGAAGAACGAGAGCCTCGGCGCGAAGTCGTCGACCGAGAGTCCGGCGTCGAGCGCGGCCTGCACGTAGGCGATGCCGTCGGCGAGCGTGAACGCGATCTCCTGCGCCGCGGTCGAGCCGGCCTCCCGCATGTGGTAGCCGCTGATCGAGATCGTGTTCCAGCGGGGCACGTGCTCGCCGCAGTAGGCGAAGAGGTCGGTGATCAGCCGCATCGACGGCGCTGGCGGGTAGATGTACGTGCCCCGAGCCGCGTATTCCTTGAGGATGTCGTTCTGCACGGTGCCGCTGATATCGCTCGATGCCACCCCCTGCTCCTCGGCGACGAGCTCGTAGAGCAGCAGCAGGATCGGCGCCGTGGCGTTGATCGTCATCGACGTCGAGACCCGATCGAGCGGGATGCCGTCGAGCAGACGCGCCATGTCCTCGACCGAGTCGATCGCGACGCCGGTCTTCCCGACCTCGCCCTCGGCCCGAGGGTGATCGGAGTCCAGCCCCATCTGGGTCGGAAGGTCGAAGGCGACGCTGAGACCCGTCTGGCCCTGTTCGAGCAGGTAGCGGAATCGGGCGTTCGTCTCGTCGGCGGTCGCCATGCCGGCGTACTGGCGCATCGTCCACAGGCGGCTGCGATACATCGAGGGATAGATGCCCCGCGTGAACGGGAACTCAGCGGGAGCGCCCAGCTGTCGCGAGGGGTCGAAGCCCCGGTCGGCGAGGTCCCTGGCGGTGTAGACCGGCTGCAGCTCGATGCCGGAATCGGTGCGCCGCTCATCGCCGCTCATAGCTTCCAGGGTATCGGCAGGCGTGCCGAGGCGCGACCGGCTGCTTCGACGCCACGCGACGCGCTGTACGGTGCGGCTATGGACATCGTGGATCCGAGGTTCGACGACTACATGGCTTCGAGGCTCGCCCGCTACGACGAGCCGGTGCTCCTCGAGATGGAAGCCGAGGCGGAACGGCGCGGCTTCCCGGCGGTCGGCCGCAACGTCGGCGTGACGCTGGAGGTGCTGGCCCGCGCGGTCGGCGCCCGCCGGGTGT
>JBEVGU010000106.1:0-11803 GCA_040511595.1 Actinomycetota bacterium
GGAGCGGGTCATCGACGCTCAGGGAGACCTCGGGTCGTTCCGCACCTTTCAGCGGCAGCCCGCGTGGCGCGAACAGCCCGACGAGGAGCAGCTCAGGCGCTTCCTCGGCACGCACAGCGGCCGGAAGATCCGATCCGCGCCGGCCCTCGTCGAGGCCCTCGATCTCACTCGAGTCCCAAGGCCCCTGGATCAGGTGCTTGCCCATGCCTGACACCCGAGCGTCGACGACCTGCTGGCCGTGCTCTCCGTGGAACAGCGCGTCGACCTGGGAGTGTCCCTTCGCCGCGTTTCATTGACCGGGCTGGCGGTGGTCGGACAGCGTCGCGGTCAGACGGTCGAGGAAGGGGATCTGACCTCGCAGCAGCTTGAGCCGTGCGGTCGCCGGGTCGAACCAGCCCGCGCGGTCGACCTCGGGGAACGCGGCCGAGCGGCCCGAACGCGGCGGCCACTCCATCGTGAACGTGTTGCTTCGAACGTCCGAGACGTCGAGGTCTCCCTCCAGCGCCCAGACGCTCACGAGCTTGCCGCTCGGCTGACGCAGCTCGCCCAGGAAGACGACGCCGCTGGTGTCGGGCGGCCCGGCCCCGAGCTCCTCTCCGAACTCGCGGATGGCGACCGCGAGGAGCTCCTCACCCTCGTCGACCTCGCCCTTGGGCACGGACCACGCGCCGTCATCCTTCTTCGCCCAATAGGGGCCACCGGGGTGCACGAGCAGCACCTCGATCTCTTCCCCCGAACGTCGGTACAGGAGAAGTCCCGCGCTGCGCTTGGGCATCGACGACTCCTCAGCCCGCGCCGCGCTCGAAGATCGCGCGGACGGTATCGATCGTGTCGGCCTCGGCGGGGGACTTGTCGGGCCGGTAGCCCCTCAGCCGTGCGAACCGCAGGGCGAGCCCGCCCGGATACCTCGGGCTCGACTGCAGGCCGTCGAAGGCGACCTCGACGACGAGCTCGGGCCGCACGAACACGGTGATGCCCTCGCGATGGGTCTTGGTCTGCTGCAGTCGCTCGGTCTGCCAGGCGAGCATCTCGTCGGTCATGCCCTTGAAGGTCTTCCCGAGCATCACGAAGTCCCCGGCCTCGGGGTCTGGCGCTCCGAGGTGCAGGTTGCTGAGCCACCCCTGCCGGCGGCCGTGGCCCCACTCGGCGGCGAGGACGACCAGATCGAGGGTGTCCGCGCGCTTGACCTTGAGCCAGCTCGCCCCTCGCCGTCCCGCCTCGTAGGGAGCGTCGAGCGCCTTCACCATCACGCCTTCGTGACCGCGACCGAGCGCATCGAGGAAGAAGCGCTCGGCCTCGTCGGCCTCCTCGGTCGAGATCCTGGGCACGCGGAGCCCTTCCGGCAGGCGCTCCTCGAGCGCCGCGAACCGCTCGGCGGCAGGTCGATCGATCAGGTCTTCGCCGTCGAGGTGGAGGATGTCGAACACGAAGGCCCGCAGGGGGATCTCGGCGCGGAGCTGCTCGAGGCCGCTGCGGCTCCGGCTCCCGAACCGACTCATCGTGACGCCGAACGGGTGGGGCCGCCCACCGGGGCGCAACGCGATCGCCTCCGCGTCGAGCACCGCGCTCTCGAGCGGCACATCGCGGATCGCCGCGACGATCTCGGGAACGCGGTCCGTCACGTCGGCGAGGTTCCGAGTGAACACGAGCACTTCATCGCCCAGCCGATGGACCTGGATGCGGGCACCGTCGAGCTTCCACTCGACCGCCGCCGGCAGGATCCGTTCGAACGCGGCCCGGATGCTGTCGGCGGACTGCGCCAGCATGGGCTGCACGGGTGTCGACGGGGAGAGCCGGAAGCTCGCGAGCGCGTCGTTTCCTCCCTCGATCGCCGCGGCCGCGACCGTGCCGAGGTCTCCGGCCAGCATCGCGGCGCGCCGCACGTCGCGGACCGGCACGCCCGCCGCTCTCGCGACGGCGTCGACCATGACACCTTCGAGCGCACCCTGGCGGATCTCGCCGGTCAGGAGCCCTCGCAGGAATCGTTGCTCTCGCTCCGTCGCGCGGGCGAACAGGTCATGGAGCTCCCCACGCCGAGCCGCCTGCGACCCTGCCCCCGCCAGCGAGCCGGTCCGGCGAAGGGCCTCGTCGACCTCGAGCAGCTCGAGGGTCGCCGGTGGTGACGCCGGTTCCGGCGCGTCCCGCAGCGTCGCCCATCCCACCCCGATCGATCCGTGCGGCAGCGACCCCGAGAGATAGGCCACGGCGATCGGCACCTCATCGGACCGCGACGCCGCCAGGCAGCCCGAGAGCCGCTCGACCTTCTCGCGTCGCGACGACGTCGCCGCGACGTCGGCCGATGTCCTCGCGACCTCGTCGAGCAGCATCGTTGACGTCTCTCCTGCCCGCGTGATCACGCAGGAGTGTGGTCGAGCATGACCACGCCGCCTTCGAACGCGGACTCTCCGACAAGCCGCAGCCGGACCGGCTCCCGCGTCGTGCCGAACAACGGGATCCCCTCGCCGAGCGCGACGGGCGCGACGAGGGTTCGGTAGCGGTCGATCAGTTCGTGCTCGGCCAGGGTCGAGCGCAGCTCGGGCCCGCACACCAGCAAGAGGTCGCGTCCCGGCCGATCCTTCAGCTCGCGCACCCTAACCGGCAGGTCGTCGGCGACCACGACCGTGCCCACGGGCTGATCGCGGAGCGTCGTCGACGCGACGATGCGCTCCATGCCCCCGAAGATCCCGGCGAACTCGGCCTCGAGCTCGCTGACCGACGGGTCCGAAGGGTCGAGCGCGTCCCAGTAGTTCACGAACCCCTCGTGCACGTTGCGGCCGAAGACGACGCCGTCGGCGGCGCCGAAGGTCGTGTTCGCGTACCGCATGAGCTCGTCGTCGATCGGCACCCACTCGAGCCCGCCGCCGCGATCGGCGATGAACCCGTCGAGCGACGTGAACATGTAGGAGATCAACGGCCGCACGGCGACCCCCAGAGCCCGGCCAGTGGCCCGCGCGCTCAGCCCATCGGGCTGACGAGCTGGAAGTAGTTGTCGTCGGGGTCGGCGAACGTGCAGATCGAGTACTCGTCGCCCTCACCCGGGTCGTACGGTTCCTTGATCACGGTCGCTCCGGCCGCCACGAGCCGATCGAACTCGCCCTTCACGTCGGAAGTCTCGATGTTCCAGATCAACCGGCCGGGCTCGGCGTTCTTGCCGTGCACCTGGTCGTGCGGCCCGACCGTGAACCCGCCCGAGCCGACCTGCCAGCCCACGTAGCCGCCCATGTTCCAGCCCGGCTCGCCGAAGAGCTTCGTGTAGTAGTCCACCAGGGCCTGCGGGTCCTCCGACCCGATCAGGATGCTGTTCAGGTTCATACCGTCTCCTTCCGTCGTCCTTCACATACCAGACGACGGGGGTCGGCGAAACTCATCGGAGCGCCTCGTCGACGCGCGCCGACGATCAGGCCGTACCGCTAGGTGCCCGGCGAGGGGTGAACTCGTCGCAGGTGCCATCCGCCTGGATCACGCCGCGGACGAAGCGGCACCCGCCGATCGCCAGGCGCGGGAACATGTACTTGCACTCGGAGCACCGAACCGTGGGTTGGGGCGCCGGCCGGTAGTTGGCGTCCGACTTCGACAGTCCCTGGACCTTCGGCATCCGTCCCTCCTCGCCTCGGACGATCTGGGCTCCGTCGACCCTACTCCCCCCGCTGATCGGCGTCGTGCCGGAGCGTCAGCTCGTAGACGATCGGGCCCACAACGACCATCGCAGCGACGCCGTCGATCGTGTCCCGTTCCAACGACTCGACCAGCTCGTGGATCGGTTCCGGCCGCGCGATCTACGTTCGGCGGGCCTCCGGCGGGGGGCGCTCCTGGAGGACCCAGCCGTTGCCGTCGGGATCGCTGAAGTAGACGAACGAGTTCCAGGGACCGCCCTTGCCGTCGACGAGGCCGGCCTCTTCGAAGTGCTGGACCGGTGAGACGTCGACGCCCCGCCGAGCCAGCTCTTCCCGCACCGCCGCGATGTCGTCCACGACCAGCTGCGGTCCCTGCAGCGAGCCCGGCTCGGACCTCGTGATGCCCGTGCCGACCATGATCGAGCAGGCCGAGCCCGGTGGCGTCAGCTGCACGACGCGGATGTTCTCCATCGGTTGGTCGTCGACGTCGACGACGAACCCCAGCTTGTCGGCGTAGAAGGCCTTGGCTCGGTCGACGTCGGTGACGGGCACGGGCAGTAGCTCGAGCTTTAGGTCGAGATCCATGATCGATGGTCTCCTCGTTCGGGATCGGGTGTCGCCGGCCGCGTCAACACCTTGACGCCGATCTCGCCCATCTGCAAACGACTCGACCCGGTCACGTGCCGAGCCGTTCGTCGAGGAGCTCGACGATCGGCCACGCTCCCTCCGACGTGTTCGAGATGACGGTGTGGGTGACCGCCGACGTCGGGTCGTGCGTGCTGCAGAAGGACACGCCCGCGTCGTAGCCCTCGAGCCACACGACCTCGTTCGTCGCGTGCAGGTGGAAACCGAGACCGTAGCGTTTCGACTCTACCGGCCAGTCGCTTCGGGGTCGCACCATCTCTGCCACGGCGTCCGCCGAGACGATCCGCCCGGCGACCAGTGCGTTCCAGAAGGCACCGAGATCGGCCACGGTCGAGTAGATGCCACCGTCGCCGGTGCCACGAACCGGCAGGTGGAGGACGTTCGTCCTCGGACCATCGACCGTGAGGTAACCGAGCGCTGCGCGTCCCGGGAGCTCGTCGGAACGCAGGAATGCCGTGTCGATCATGCCCGCCGGCTCGCACACTCGCCGGCGCACGAGCTCGTGGAACGCCACGCCGCTCGCGCGCTCGGCGATCAACGCGAGCACGACGTAGCCGCCGTTGTTGTATGCGAATCGCTCGCCCGCGGGGAAGACGGTCTCGTGACCGCCGAGCACGGCGAGGAACTGCTCGGTGGTCGCGAGCTCGTGCACGGGCACCGGCATCACGTAGTCGGTGATGTCGTCGACCGCCTCCTCGTCGAGGTAGTCGCCGATGCCCGACCGGTGCGCCAGCAGATCCTCGATGGTCACGTCGTCGGCGATCAGCGGGAGGTCGGCGGCGAGCACCGAGCGGGCGGTCGTGGTGAGGTCGAGTGTTCCGTCCTCGACGAGGCTCATGACGGCGAGCGCCGTGAAGCCCTTCGTGCCGCTCGCGATCCCGAACACGGTGTCGACGGTGTTCGGGATCCCGTGCGAGCGGTCGGCGAGCCCGTACGCCCTCGCGAGCTCGGACGCATCCGCGCGATCGACGCGGACGACGCCGGAGAACCCCGTGCTCTCCGCCATGGAGTCCACCGCATCCTGAAGTGCGTGCACCAGCGAACCGTATCAAGGGGGACTCGCCCGAACCCTACGGTGCCGGGCTGAGGTGGCGGAGCTTCTCCGGGTTGCTCACGGCGTGCAGCGTCTGCACCTGATCGTCGAGGATGTCGAGCGAGACGGCGGCGATCGGCGTCCCGTCTGCGCCGAAGAACAGTGCCCCGGGCTGGCCGTTGATCTCGGCGAGCCGCATGCCAACGACCCCCGCGCGCTCCCCGCTGCCGGTCGGTCCGAGCAGCAGCCGCGCGACCTTGTCCCGTCCGTGCACGGGGCGTGGGAACGCCAACCCCTTGCCGCCGCCGTCGGCGTAGGCGACCACGTCGGCGGCGAGCAGACCGAGCAGTCCCTCCTGGTCGCCGGCGCCGGCCGCCTCGAAGAAGCGCCGGGCGAGCTCCTCCCGCCGCTCGCGCGAGGCTTCGAACCGGGGGGTGCCGTCGTGCACGTGCTTGCGGGCGCGCACCGCGATCTGGCGGCAGTTGTCCTCGCTCTTGTCGACGACGCGCGCGATCTCGTCGTAGCCGTAGCCGAAGACCTCGTGCAGCAGGAAGACGGCCCGCTCGACCGGCGTGAGGTTCTCGAGCAGCACCAGGAAGCTCATCGAGAGCGAGTCCGCGGTCTCGGCGTGGCGCGTGGCGTCGGGCTCGCCCTCGGTCATGAGGGGCTCGGGCAGCCACGTGCCGACGTACCGCTCCCGGCGCACCCGCGCCGAGCGCAGGTGATCGATGCAGAGTCGCGTCGTGACCGCCGAGAGGTAGGCCTTCGGCGCTTCGACCTCCGTGCCCTGGCTGGTCTCGCGGTGGAAGCGCAGGAACGCCTCCTGCACGATGTCCTCGGCCTCCGAGGCACTGCCGAGCATGCGGTACGCGATCGAGAACATCAGCGGTCGCAGGTCGGTGTAGGTCTCATCCACGGCGGCGCTCCCCTGCCTCGACGGTCTCACACTCCCCTCGACGAGGTAGCGGCGCCGTCCGTGACATCGTGACGACATCAGCGGATCACCCGTTGCGGAACGGATCACCGACCCGCGATCGGCCGCTCCATCGAGCGGTCGCCCAGCGGACCGGCCGAACCCTCGTCAGGCGAACGGCTTCGCCACCATCACGTAGATGATCCCGAGCCACGCCAGCCCGTCGACCACGTTCATCACGGCGGCGCTCGGTGCGCCGGCCAGCGCGCGGACCTCCTCGGAGGGCCGGTCGTCTGGGCTCGCCTCGACCGCCGCCTTGAGCCGCTCGGCCTGCCGGCGATGGTAGGTGAGCCCGTTCACCAGGATGAACAGTGCGAGCGCGTAGGCGATCAGCAGCCAGGTCTGCGTCAGATCGAAGTCGCCCGTGATCGCGGTGAGGAACCCGAACACGATGCCGAACAGGAAGAACGCCCCGCCGATCGGTGCGAACCGGTCCTCCGACGCCAACACGCGGCGGAGGGCTCGCACGTCTCCCGAGCGAGCGACCACGCCCGACAACATCCCCTGGCCGACGAAGATCGAGACAGCGATGAACATCGAAGCGATGTGCAGGAACTTCCAGAGGGTCGAAGCATCCATGGATCGGAGCCTACTCCGCGGCCGTCATCGACAGCGGTGAGGGGAACCTCCAGAGCACACGGTTGCCCCCCAGCCACTCGGTGAGCCTCGCCGCCTCGCGCTCCAGGGCTCGGACCCCATCGGAGCCGACGTCCTCGAGCATCTGGAGGATGACCTCGCCCCCGTCGGCCTGACGCCACCCGCCCACGATCCGGCCGTCCCACCAGGTCGTCGGCCCGGCGTTGCCGCTGGTGTCGAACAGCTGCGATCTGTGCGGGCCCAGGTACCAGTCCCGCTCGAACCAGCCCATCACGGTCGGGTCCAAGGGCGGCAGCAGCGCGCCCCACGGCTCGACGGGCTCGGGCGGCTCGAGGTCGTCTCGTAGCAGGTAGCCGACGCCCCCGTCGAGATCGACCTCGACCGCCTGCAGGTCCGTCAGCGCTCGCCGAACGGCGCCGAGGGTGGACCCCAGCCACCATCGGATGTCGGCCTCGGTGCCCGGGCCGAAGACCCGGAGCCACCGCTCGACCAGCCTCGCCACGCCCTCGGTCTCGGGGAGGGCTTCGACCGGTGCCCCGAGCCAGGACTCCATCGAGGTCCAGCGGGGCCGGGAAACGGTCCAGGCTCCGTTGTTCGTCGCTCGCACGATCTGCCCCGCCGCCGACAGCGTCGTCAACACGCGGGGACCGATCGGCAGCGATCCGCCCCACGACTTCCCTTCCCCATAGGGGATCACGCCTTCGAGCAGCGGGATCTCGTCGCGGAGCTCGGACGACGTGGCCTCGCGCCCTTCCGACAGGGCTGCGAGCACCTTCGCCGAGGCTCGCGACAGCCAGCGTTCACCGTTGGCGTGGAGTCCCGCCCTCTCGACGTCACGGATCAGCCGCCGCCGCTCGGCGTCGGCGACGCGGTTGCTGGCTCCCGCCTGGGCGACGCCGAGGACCTCGCGCGGGAAGACGAAGAGGGTGCGGCGCATCGCGAGATGCTTGATCAGAGACCGGTCGGCGTACAGGGCTCGCTCCATATCGGTCACCGTCATGCGCTCGAGGCGCGCCCAGGCGGAGAGGTAGATCGTCACGGGATCCGATCCGTGCAGGCAGACCATGCTCCTCGCGGCCTCGACGACGTCACCCGCCCGATCGCCCGGCGTCAAGCGGTGCCGACGCGCCAACCTCGCCCGGCGCTCGGCGACGTCGATCCGCCGCACGGGGGATCTCGACTCGTCAGACGCAGGCTCCACCGTCACCTCAGGACTCGATACCGTAGCGGAGATGAACGGTGCCGTTCCCGAAGCGGCGTTCGTCCAGCAGCTCGAGCTGCAGGCGGACATCGTCGGGCAGGGCCCGGTTGCCGCCCCCGACGACGACGGGCACCACGAACACGCGGAGCTCGTCGACCAACCCGGCTCCGATCGCCTGTCCGGCGAGGTGGGGAACCCCCCACGCTGATGTCGCGCTCCGCCGATGCCTTCATCCGCCGGATCGCGTCGGGATCGAAGTCCCGCTCGATCCGTGTGCGAGCGCTGGATGGCGTCTCCAACGTCGTGGAGTACACGACCTTGTCGGCCGCCCGCCAGATCTCCTGGAAGTCCTGGATGAACGGCGTTTGGTCCGCGAGGTCCATGGTCTCCCACGCGACCAGCACCTCGTACATCCGGCGCCCATAGAGACAGGTGCCGACCGGCCGCTCGAGGTCGTTGACGAACGTGTGCACCTCTTCGTCGGGCTCCGCCCAGTCGAAGTTGCCCTCGTCGTCGGCCACGAAGCCGTCGAGCGACGTGATGGTCGAGTAGATCAACCGGGCCATTGCTGATTCCTCCCTCGCGACCGGCAGGGCGCGACCTCAAACGGTGATGACGATCTTGCCTCGAGCGTGCCCGGTTTCCATGAAGCGGATCGCCTCGGGGACCTCGCGCAGCGGGAAGGTGTGGCCGACGACCGGCCTGACCCGGCCGTCCTCGATGAACGTGGTCACCACGGCCATGGGGTCGTCGTCGGGGCCTTTGAACGACCGGATCCCGGGGATGCGGCGCTCGAACGGCGAGCGTACGAGCAGCCCGAGGAACGTCCCGAGGCTCCCGAACCAGCGGCCGCCCGACGCGCCGAAGTGATCGTGACCGATGAGCACGTACGTGCCGTCGGAGGCGATCGCACGCTTGACCTCCGACCAGGAACGGTTCCCGGCGATGTCGAAGATGAGGTCGTATGGCGCGTGCGTTCGCGTGAAGTCCGCTCGGGTGTAGTCGATGACCCGATCGACACCGATCGATCGGAGCATGTCCAGCTTGGCCGTGTCGTCCACGGCGGTCACGTCGCCGCCGTACGCCTTGGCGATCTGCACCGCGAATGTGCCGACGCCGCCACCCGCTCCGTTGATCAACACCCTCTGCCCCGCACGCACCCGCCCCTCCGTGCGCATGCCCCGGAGCGCGATCAGTGCGGACGTCGGGACGGCCGCGGCTTCCTCGAACGAGAGGTTGGCCGGCTTCGGCGTCAGCAGGTCGTCGGGGACGGCCGCGAACTCCGCGAAGGCGCCTCCGTTCCGCCACTGATTGGATCTGACGATCTCGCCGTACACCTCGTCGCCGGGCAGGAACCTCGTGACGTCGCTGCCGGTCGCCTCCACGATGCCCGCGACGTCGGTGCCCAGCACCGGGTTTTTCGGCGCTCGCAGCCCGGCCCCCATGATGCGGAGCACGAATGGCCGGCCGCGCACGGTGTGCCAGACGTCGGGGTGCAGCGAGGCCGCGCGAACCCGCACCAGCACCTCGCCGATCCCCGCCACCGGCGTCGCGACGTCCCGGTACGTCAGGACTTCGTCGGGTGCGCCGTACGCGGTCTGGACGATCGCTTTCATTGTTCCCTCCGGTCGTGGGACCCGGCCCGGGAGCCCGCGTTCGAAGACCCACTCGTCGGTGATCGGGGTACCGTCGTCGGCAGCGAGCGGAATCGTCGGCTTGATGAGCCTGCCCCTCGCGACGGCTCCCTCGCGCACGTCGACGAGCTCGAAACCGAGGGCTTCGTAGAACGCCTGTGCCCCGGTGTTGTCGTTCGTCGTGACGGCGCGGCATCGACGGAGCCCGCGCGACATCGCCGCTTCCTCCAGCGCATCGACCAACTTGGTCCCGACGCCGATGCGAGGCCGGATCGCATCGATCACGCCGATCTCAGCCACGTCGCCGATGATCCGGAGCGCCGCGTACCCCACGCGCTCGCCGTCGATCGTCGCGATGAAGCCTGGCAGGTCCGCGGGACGATACGCCTGTTCGTTCTCGACCTGCTCCTGTCCGCCCCAGCGTTCCTCGAGCAGGCCCCGGATCCACGGAAGGTCGTCGGGCTCGGCTGCGCGCACCAGCATGGGTCAAGGATGGATCTCGTCCCCTGCATCAGTCCACCTCGGCGCTTGGCGCGCCTTCGGGAACAGTGAGCGAGATCGAAGGAGTAGCTCTCCCAACGCGGTCACGCGAAGGTGTCGACCTCGTCGCTCGGCACCAGGGTCTGGCCGAACGGCCAGAGGGCGAGCATGCTGAGCTTGAACGCTTGAATCCCGAACGGGATGCCGATGATCGTGACGCACATCACGACGCCCGCGACTGTGTAGCCGATCGCCAGCCAGATGCCGGCGAGGATCAGCCACAGGACGTTCCCGATCGTCCTCACGCGATCATCCTGTCAGGAACGTGGTCGGCCCGATTCCCTTGCCCGCATGCCCCGACGGCGTGCTTCTCGGAAGACGGCTGCCCAGTCCCACACGTCGAGGGCCGGCGGCGGCGCGTCGGCCGCGAACCCCCGCTCACGCGCGAGCCGCCTCCATGCGTTGGCCGGAACGATGCCTCGCAACGATCGTCGGACCGGCCACGCTCCCCGGTCGAATGCACGGCGCAGCATCGTCACGTAGGCAGGTCGCTCACTCGCCTCGAGGAGCGCCTGGTGCCGTCGGCGTACGACCAGTAGCCCGGCATCGACAGTCGGCGACGGTTCGAAGCTCAGCCGTGATACATGCCGCTCGAGCGTCAGCGCCCACCAGGGCTGCCACGTGAGCGAGAGGAGCGTGGCCCGTTCGATCGACGCGCGTTTGCGGGCGGCCTCGAACTGCACGAGCAGGTCGGCCCGCGTGGGCCCGATCGTCGGGTCGTCCAGCAGCCGGCGGAGGATCGGAGTCGTGAGCCCGAACGGGAGGTTGCCGAACGCGCGCCACGCTCCAACCGGCAGTTCCGTCCTGAGGATGTCGCCTCCTGCGATTGTGATCTTGGGCTCGTGTTCGAAGGACCGCTCGAGTCGAGCCGCCAAACGGGGATCCAGCTCGACGGCGATCACTCGGCCGGCGCGCTCCGCCAGGGGCCGGGTCAGGCGACCCCATCCGGCGCCGATCTCGAGGACCGTGTCGCTGGGATCGATCTCCGCACCGCGAACCAGTTCGGCCGCGACGGCTGGACTGCGCAGGAAATGCTGGCCCTTAGGCCGTGGTCCTCCGAACCGGGGCGGTCGAGATCCCCCGACCACGGACCATCACCGTCACGACGCCCATCGAAGTTCCTTCCCTCGCGTTCGAGATCGAGAGTCTAGTCCCGTGAGAACGGGCCGTATCGGGTCGCTCCTCGCGGAAACAACGCCAGGCGATGGTGCCGGGTCAGCCATCCGCGTGTGCTCTCAGTCCGGGGCGCCGAAGCGTCCGCGCGCCTCGGGTGGGATGAGGGGCTTGTCGGCGCGCACCCGAAGCTCCTGCACGGCCCACGTGTTGCCGTCGGGATCGGCGAAGCCGAAGAACGTGCCGCCGTCGTCCTCGCTGAAGACCATGATCTCGCCGGCCTCGACGCCACGATCGAGCAGTTCCCGGCGTGCGGCCCCGGCGTCTGCCACGACGAGCTGCAGGCCCCGCAGGGAGCCGGGCTCCATCTCGCGATGCGAGGGGAGGTCCCCGAACACGATCGAGCAGCCGGAGCCGTTCGGGGTGAGCTGCACGACGTGCATCTGCTCGGTC
>JBEVGU010000107.1:0-9479 GCA_040511595.1 Actinomycetota bacterium
CCCGGGGCATCCTCGTCGAGACAGGGCGTTGGCTCGGCGTGGGCATCGCCGGATTGGTGAATGTGCTCGACCCCGACGTCGTCGTTGTGGGCGGCGGCGCGGCGGGGGCCGGGGAGCTGCTGCTCGAGCCGGCCCGCGACTCGTTCCGCCGTCACGTCGAGGCTCCCCGTCGACGGCCGGACGTCTCGATCGTGCCCGCCCTCCTCGGCAACGACGCGGGTGCGATCGGGGCCGCCGCGCTCGCGTTCGAGCTCCTCGACGGTGGCGAGCCAGGTGGATCTCCGGCATGAAGCTCGGCGTGTCGTTGCCGGTCTTCACCGACGACCCGGGTCGCCCGCTAGCGGTCGCCAATCGCGCCAGCGGGCTCGGCCTCGACGGCGTCTTCGCGCCCGATCATCTCTTCCCCCCGGTGTTCTATCCGCCCTCCGGCCCGGACCGTCCCTCGCTGGAGGCCTTCTCGATCCTCTCGGCGGTAGCAGCGACCCACCCGGGGTTGCATGTCGGCACGCTCGTCGCTCGGGTGACGCTGCGCGCTCCCGGCATCCTCGCGAAGCAGGCCGCCGCCCTCGACGCGATGTCGGGCGGACGTGCGATCCTCGCGCTCGGCACGGGAGACCGGGCATCGGTGGATGAGCACGAGCGGTTCGGCATCCCGTTCCCCTCGGTCGGCGCGAGGATCGCGCTGCTCGAGGAGACGGTGCGGGCCTTGCACGCCCTCTTCGGTGGCCGGACCTGGCCAGGAGGCGACCAGGTGCCACCGCTGTCCGGACCCCTCCTTCCCCCCGGGGAGCCGGCGATCTGGGTGGGCGGCCTCTCCGAGCCCGTGCTCGCGGTCGCGGCCCGCGTCGCCGACGCTTGGAACGGGTGGGGGCTCGACGCCGAGTCGTTCGCCGCCCGCTCCGCCCGCCTGCGCGAGCTGGCCGACGGGCGCGTGGTCGCGCCGACGTGGGGCGGGATCGCGCTCGTGGGCGAGGATCGTCCGTCGCTCGATCGCCTCCTGCGCGAGCGCGCTGCACGTGGGCTGTCGATCGACGGTATCTGGACGGGAACCACCGACGACCTGCGGCGGTTCGCCGACGCGTTGCGCGCGGCCGGCGCCGCGTGGTTCGTGGTGCTGCCCGCGGGGCCTGCGGATCGCCTCGACGTGATCGCGGCGGCCCTCTCGACGTGAGCGACGCGGGCGACGAGAGCGGCCCGACGCCGTGAGCGCCGAGAGCGGTCTCAGCAGCTCGGAGCTCAAGCGAGCGAAGCGCGCCGTGCGCCGCAGGGTGCTCGAGGTGCGCGACGCGATGCCGGCGTCCGAGCGATCGCGGCTATCCGGCCTCGTGCTGGAACGGTTCCTGTCGCTGTCCGAGGTGCGATCGGCTCGCACCCTCTTCGCCTTCTGGTCGTTCGGGTCCGAGGTGTCCACCACCGGCCTCATCGAGGCCTTGGACGATCGCGGCGTACGAGTGGCGCTTCCCAGGATCGCCGACGGCGACCTCGAGGCCGTTTCGCACCGGCCCGGCGATCCGACGACCGAGGCGGCATTCGGCGCGCTCGAGCCCGCGGGGGACGACGTCGTCGATCCCACCTCGATCGACGTGGTCGCGACCCCCGGCGTCGCGTTCGACCGCCGCGGGAGGCGGGTCGGGTACGGCGGTGGGTTCTACGATCGGTTCCTGCCGCACACGAGGCAGGACACGGTGAGGATCGGGCTCGCGTTCGGCGTGCAAGTGCTTCCGGCAGGCGAGTCGTTGCCGGAGGGCCATGCCGACCTGAGCGTCGACGCCATCGTGACCGAGCAGGAAACGATCCGGTGTCATCGGGAGCGGTGATGTCGTGCGCCCGCCCTGGGCCGTGGCGCGCGACCTCGACTTGAACAACCGTTCAATCGGATGGTAGAACCCCGGTCGACGGCGCCTGCATGCGGGCGCCGGCAGGGGAGGTAGGCATCGATGCAGAGCAGGGAGACCGCGTTCCATGCGATCACCTCGACGAAGGCCGCCGGGTTCGTCGAGGAGGCCGGGTGGCTGTGGGTCACGAACTACGGCGACGTCGACGCCGAGTACCGGGCTGTGCGTGAAGGTGTTGGCATGTGGGACCTCTCGCCGCTGAACAAGTGGGAGTTCCGGGGCGCCGACGCCCTCGAAGCCGCTCGACGCGTGCACACCAATGACGTGATGGGCATGCGCGACGGCCAGGTGCGCTACGGGGCATTCGTCGACGAGGACGGCCTGATGGTCGACGACGGCACCGTGTTCCGGCACTCGGCCGAGCACCTGTGGGTGTGTACGAACGGGAACGAGCGCGCCGAGTATTTCGCCGATGCCACGAAGGGCCTCGAGGTCGCGATCCGATACATCGCCCCGGAGCTGCCGAGCATGCAGATCCAAGGCCCGGAGAGCCGGGATCTCGTCCGCACGATCGTCTCGGGCGCGGACATCGACGCGCTGGCGTATTTCACGTTCTTCTCCGATCCCGTCCAGGTCGGCGGCGCGCCGGTGTGGCTCTCGCGCACCGGGTTCTCGGGAGAGCTCGGCTACGAGCTCTTCCTTCGTCCTGAGGACGCGGCGACGGTCTGGAAAGCGGTCGAGGCCGCGGGCGCCGTGCCCTACGGCGTCGACATCATCGAGCCCGTTCGCGTAGAGACCGGCATGATCGTCACCGACTACGACTACGAGCCGCATCGACGCAGCCCGTTCGACCTCGGCCTCGACCGGGTCGTGAGGCTCGACGCCGAGGGGGCGTGCATGGGCGTCGACAACCTGCGCGCGACCGCCGCCGACCCGCCGAACCGGTTCGTCACGATCCGGCTCGAGGGTCCGACACTGCCTGAATACGGGGCGACTGTGCGGGTCGATGGCGACGAGGTCGGTGTGCTCACCAGTCCCGCCGCGAGCCCGCTCCTGGGCCCGTTGGGGCTCGCGGTCCTGCGCGCCGAGTCGGCGGGGGTCGGCACCGAGGTCGACGTCGAGATGGTCGACGGGAGCACGATCGCCGGCACGGTCGACGTGCTGGCTCTGTACGACCCGGCGAAGGAACGTCCGCGCGCCTGAGGCGCGTAAGCGAGCATCACCGACGAGGAGGAACGAGACATGACCGAGGACAAACGCTCGCCCCTGCACGACTGGCACGTCGAGCACGGCGCCGAGATCATCTGGGAAGACGGCTACCCCTGGGCGATGCACGAGGGAGTGGACCCGCTCGTCGAGTATGAGGCGGTGCGCTCGGCGACGGGCATCTGGGACCTCTTCTCGACGTGCAAGTACGAGGTCACCGGCCCGGACGCGGCGCGGTTGATCCAGCGACGGTTCACCAACTCGCTCGGGGAGATGCAGCCCGGTTCCGTCCGCTACGGCGCCTTCGTCAACGCCGACGGGCTGATGATCGACGACGGCAACGTGTACCGGCTCGCCGACGACCGGTTCCTCGTGATGATCAACTCTCCTGCCATCGACGACTGGTTCCGCGAGACTGCTGACGGGCTCGACGCGTCGATCGAGCACAAGACCGACGACTACGCGATGATCGCCGTGCAGGGACCGACTTCGCAGCAGACCCTGCAGGGCATCACCGGCCGCGACCTGGGGGAGCTCGGGTACTTCCGCTTCTGGCCCGAGAAGACCACGGTCGCCGGGATCGAGGCCTGGGTGCTGCGGACCGGGTTCAGCGGTGAGAAGGGCTACGAGGTGGTCATGGCCCCGGGCGACGCCCGCGCCGTCTGGGACGCCCTGATCGAGGCCGGCGCGACGCCGTTCGGGTTGACCGCGATCGACCTGGCCCGGACCGAGGTGGGCTTGATCATCATCGCGGTCGACTACAACCCCGGTGAGATCTCGCCGTGGGACCTGTCGATGGATCGTTTCATCAAGACCGATACCGAGTGTGTCGGGACCACCGACCTGGCGCAGCGGGGCTCGAACCCGCCGAGGCGCTTCAAGACGCTGAAGATCGAGGGGGACGTTGCGCCCGACTACGGCGCCTCGGTCACCAAGGACGGCCGCGACGTGGGCGTCGTGACGTCGCCGGCCTCGTCCCCGCGGCTCGGCACGATCGGGCTCGCGATCCTCGACGCCGATGTCGCGAACGACGGGGAGAAGCTCGAGGTGGCGATCGATGGCGGCACGACGCCCGCCACGGTCGAGGTGCTCTCGCTGCTCGATCCCGCGAAGGAGCGCCCGCGAGGGTAGCCGGGGGTTCGAGGCATCGGGGCGGGGATCCCCGCGGCGCCCCTATGCTGACCGCGTGACCGAAGTCGGGCTCTACGGGGTGGTCCCCAACTTCAGCGAGGGCCGCCGCGCCGACGTGATCGAGGCGATCGTCTCCGCGCTCCACGTGCCGGGTGCCCGGGTCGTCTACGCGGAAGCCGACCCGGACCACAACCGGCTCGACACGACGGTGCTGGGTGACGCCGACGCGGTGCGAGCGAGCGCGCTCGCCGGCGCCACCGCCGCGGTGGAGCGGATCGACATGCGAGAGCATCGGGGGGGTCATCCGCGCATGGGCGCCGTCGACGTGCTCCCGTTCATGCCCGTGCGCGACGTGACGATCGAGGACTGCGTCGCGCTCGCCCGGGCCGCCGGACGGGAGCTCGCGGAGCGCCTCGACCTGCCCGTGTACCTGTACGGCCTGGCCGCTGCGACCCCGGAACGCGTCTCGCTCCCCGACGTTCGTCGTGGCGAGTTCGAGGGCCTCCGCGAGGCCGTGGCGCGGAGGGAGCGTCTGCCCGACTTCGGCCCCCATGCGATCGGCCCGGCCGGGGCGACCGCGGTCGGCGCGCGCAAGCCGCTCGTCGCCTTCAACGTCTACCTCGACGGGACCGACGAGGACGCGGCCAAGCGCATCGCCGGCGCGGTCCGGGAGTCGGGAGGCGGGCTGCCGGCGGTGCGGGCGATCGGGTTCTCCGTGCCAGATCGAGGCGGCGTCGTGACGGTCTCGATGAACCTCGTGGACCACGAGGTGACCGGTCCTCGCGACGCGTTCGACGAGGTCGTGCGGCTCGCGGCTCGCCACGGCATGGAGGTCACCGATTCCGAGATCGTGGGTCTCGTGCCCGCGTCGGCGCTGAGTGAGGGCGACGCGGAGCACGTCCGGCTGACGGGTTTCGACGCCGACCGCCAGGTGTTGGAGCGTCTCGTCGAGGACGATGTCCGCGACCGCGGCCGCTGACGACGGAGGGAGCGCTGGATGGGCGAGGACGCACGGTTCGGGACCATGACGCTCGACGGGTTCCTCGACGCGATGGGATCGAAAGACGCGACGCCCGGCGGCGGTGCGGCCGCCGCGGTGGCGGGGGCCACGGGGGCGGCTCTGATTGCGATGGTCGGCCGCCTCACGCAGGGCAAGCAGGGGTTCGAGGACCTCGAGGAACGGATGCTGGCGATGGTGGAACGGGCCGACGTGGCCCGAGCCGAGTTCCTCGCGCTCGGTGACCGGGACGCCGTGGCCTTCGAGGACGTGATGGCGGCGTTCCGGCTGCCCAAGAAGACCGACGTCGAGCGGGCGTCTCGCGCCGACGCGATCCAGCGAGGCCTGGCGGGCGCCGCGGAGGTGCCGCTCGAGATCGCTCGTCGGGCCGTCGAGCTGATGGAGCTGGCGGAGGATGCCACCGCCATGGGCAACCCGAACGCGGCGAGCGACGGCATGTCGGCCGCGGGCCTGCTCTACGCGTCGGTGCTGGGCGCCAAGGCCAACGTGGAGATCAACGCGAAGTCGCTCGGGGACGAAACGAGGCGCCGGTCGTTGCTCGACGAGGTCGCCGGCATCAGGGAGCGCGCAGACGCCCTGCTCGAGCAATGTCTGGAGGCGTTCGGGCTACGGCTGAACGGGTGAGCAGCCCGCTCGGGAGCGCTGGCCTCGCGTCATCGGTCCGCGTAGTCTCGCGTCGTGCGTATCGACGCCATCGTCTTCGACTGTGAGGACGCGGCGCCGCTCGCGAGGTTCTGGGCGGCGGCGCTCGGCTGGCGGGTGGCTCCCTACGACAGCGACGAGCTCGAGCGGCTCGCGGCCAAGGGGGTTGCGGACCCCGAGGACGACCCGAGCGTCATGGTCGAGCCGCCCGATGACGAGCCGCCGGGGCTGCCCGTGCTCTTCTTCACGGAGGTCCCGGAGCCCAAGGCCGGCAAGAACCGGGTCCACATCGACGTCGTCGCCGATGAGACGGTCGACGACGAGGTGATCCGCCTCGAGGGCATGGGTGCCACGCTGCGGAACTGGGCCGAGGAGGAGGGCAACGTCTGGGCGGTGATGCTCGACCCCGAGGGCAACGAGTTCTGCGTGATGCCGCCCGCAGGATGACCGATTTCAGCCGAGGATCGCCTCGACGTTCCGCACGAACGAGGCGAGCCCGGCGGCCGTGCCGATCGCGAGCGCGGCGAGCGCGGCTCGGCGGAGACCGAGCGCCGCGCTCCCTCGCGTGAACGCCGACGCGGAGCCGAGCACCGCGACGATCACGACGGCAGTTCCCCCGATCGGCCCGGCGGCGGCGGCGAGGATGCCCGTGCCGAACACGCCGAGCAGGCACGCGCCCGCGGTGCCCGCCAGGATCATCGGCGCACGCCGCACGAGGGGAGGCCGGACGAGCCAGCGATCGAAGCGCTCCGCGAGCCAGACGGACCCGCAGGCGAACAGGGGGAACAGCGCCACGAACATCGCCACGTTCAACGCACGGTCGCCGAGGATCGTGAAATCGGGGTTGCCGGGATCGATCACCGTCGCGCTGCCCAGCCCCAGCACCACGATCGAGACCCCGAGCGGGAGGGATCGAGCGGGCAAGACAGAGCGGAGGGCGAACAGGAAGACCCCGGTGGCCAGACCCGCCGCGACCCCCACGAACAGCACGAGCCCCACCGTGCCCGGTCCGGTGATGGCGCCGACCCGGTTGCCGTTCGAGGTGATCATGCCGATCCGCGAGTCGTCCGTGGCGATCGCGGAGAGCCGCATCACGAGCCGGGCGCCGACCCCGCCCACCGCGATGCCCGTGATGACCGCGGCGACGATCGACGACGTCAGGCGCAGGATCGCCGGGTTCCGCAACGCTCCGGCCGCTCGCTCCCCGAGGGTGCGGGACGGGGAGGCCGTGGCACCCACCATGCGGTCATCTCCCCTTAGAACAAGCCCACCGTGCGGCCGTGCTCGTCCACGTCGACCCGGTGGAACGCGGGCGTCCGGCCGTAGCCGGGCATGCGCTGCATGTCGCCGCACAAGGCGACGACGAACCCTGCTCCCGCGCTCGGCACCACGCCGCGCACCGGGAGACGGAAGCCGGTGGGCCGGTTCAGCGCCGAGGGGTCGTGGCTGAGCGAGAGGTGGGTCTTCGCCATGCACACCGGGAGCTCGCCGAAGCCGAGCTCGCGCATCCGGGCGATGTCCCTCACCGCTTGCGGCGAAAGGTCGACGCCCTCCGCGCCGTACACGCGTGTCGCGATCGCCTCGATCTGCCGCTCGATGTCGGTGCCGGCCGGCGTCAAGAACTCGAACGTGTTCGGTTTCGCGCACGCTTCCACGACGGCGCGCGCGAGATCGACCGCTCCCTCACCGCCCTCCGCGAATCCGCGGTTCACGACGACGGTCTCCGCGTCCGCCTGCACCGCCAGCTCCCGGATCAGCCCGATCTCGGCCTCGGTGTCGGTCGGGAACTCGTTGATGGAGACCACGCAGGGCAGGCCATACCGGCGCACGATGTCGACGTGAGCGGCGAGGTTGTCGATGCCGCGTCGGAGCGCGTCGAGGTCCTCGGTGCCGATGTCGGCGAACGGCATGCCTCCGTGGGACTTGGTGGCGCGAACGGTCGTGACGAGCACCGCCGCGCTCGGTCTGAACCCACCGCTGCGACAGACGATGTCGCAGAACTTCTGGAAGCCAAGATCGCTCGCGAACCCCCCTTCCGTGACGACGTAGTCGGCGAGCTTCAAGCCCACGCGGTCGGCGATGATCGAGTTGTTGGCGTGGGCGATGTTGCCGAACGGGCCGGCATGCACGAGCGCCGGCTGCCCCTCGAGCGTCTGCACGAGGTTCGGTTTGATCGCTTCCTTCATGATCACGGTGAGGGCTCCCGCGACCCGCAAGTCCTCGGCGGTCACCGGCTCGCCGTCCGACGTGCTCGCGACCACGATGCTGGCGAGGCGTCGGCGCAGGTCCTGCAGGTCGGATGCGAGCGCGAACACCGCCATGATCTCCGACGCGGCCACGATCACGAACCCGTTCTCGCGGGGGTACCCATGTGCGGGGCCGCCGAGCCCGATCACGGTGTACCGCAACTCTCGGTCGTTCACGTCGAGTGTGCGAGGCCACGTGATCGTCTGCGGGTCGACGCCGAGCTCGTTGCCGTGGTACACGCTCGCATCGAGGGCCGCGGCGAGCAGGTTGTGAGCCGCCTGCACCGCATGGAAGTCGCCGTTGAAGTGCAGGTTGATGTCTTCCATGGGCACGACCTGGGCGTACCCGCCGCCGTTGCCGCCGCCTTTGATGCCGAAGACCGGCCCCATGCTCGGCTCTCGCAGGCAGAGCATCACTCGTTCGCCGATCGCTCCGAGCCCTTGCGTCAACGAGACGCTCGTCGTCGTCTTGCCTTCGCCGGCTTTGGTCGGCGTGATCGCCGTGGTGATGACGAGCTTGCCATCGGGGCGGCCGGCGAGGCGGTCGAGGATCGACAGGTCGATCTTGGCGCGATGCTTCCCGTACAGCTCGAGCTCGTCGGGCTCGATGCCAGCGGCGGCGGCGATGTCGGCGATCGGTCGGAGCTCGGCTTCCTGGGCGATCTCGAGTCCGGACTTCATGTCTCGGAGGTCCCTCCTGTGGACGACGTGCGGCGTTCGCGTGACGGCGCTTCGATGTGACGGCGTTCGGACGATACGACCCGGGTCGCGCGGTTCCAAACCGAGACGTGCCCGACGCGACCCGGGCACCACGCTCGGGCGGCACGATCCCGCTGCTGGACGCCTTGCAGACGGCGAGCCCCCGGGCGGAATTCATCCTGTGGAGCGCCGAGGACATTGCTCGCTCGCGCATCCACTTCGTCCGACGAGCGTCGACCCGGCCGAGATTCAAGCGCACGATCCTCGCGCGGCCCTGCTCCCTGCGCGAGCTCGGCGTCGCCCGCGCGTGACCCTGGGGCCGACCCGGTCGATACTGGGGACGATGGCCACCTCCGATCAGCTCCGCCGCAACGTCACGTCGATGCGCGTGACGACCGTGCACGACGGCGTGCGGAGCGAGCGGCCCGACACCCTCGCGACCGAGGAACCCATGGAGATCCGCGCCGGTGGTCCTGGCCAGGAGGCCCGCGCCGTCGCCGTCACGATGCGCACCCCTGGGGCGGATCACGAGCTCGCGGTCGGCTTCTTGTTCACCGAAGGACTGATCGCGCCAGAGCAGGTGCGCAGGGTCGCGTACTGCGATGACCTCGGTGAGGAAGAGCAGCGCTACAACGTCGTGACGGTCACGCTCGATCGCCCGTTCGACCACGATCGGCTCCACCGCAACTTCTCGGCGACGTC
>JBEVGU010000108.1:0-10312 GCA_040511595.1 Actinomycetota bacterium
CCTCGCGACGTCGCGGATGCCGCCATCCAGGCATGGAAGGAAGGCGCCTTCGTGATGAACACCTGGAACCTCTGACGAGCGAGGATCGAGCGACGATCGACCCGAGCGCCCGAGTCCCCGGGTTCCCCGCTGCGGGGGAACCCGGGCATGTCGACGAGCCGGCCCGACGGTGGGTCGAGGCCGAGGACCGGGTCCACCCGATCGCCGTGGCCTCGCCCGAGACCTACGAGCGCTACCTCGAGGTCGTCGGGGCCATCGCCGACGAGCTCGGGTCGATCGCCTCGCGGGCGCAGCTGGTCGAGGCCGACCGGAGCGCGGGGGCGATCGCGGAGCGCGCGATCGCCCGCGCGGGCATCGCGGCCGAGGGCCTCGATCTCCGGCTGGCCGCCGGGGCCGCGTTCGCGATGCGTGATCGCGCCTTGGCAGTCGAGGAGCGCGGTCGAGAAGCGGCGCGCCGTGTGACTGCGGCGGAACAGCGCGGCGACGAATGGGTCGTCGTCGAGGAGTCGGGCGACGGCGTCATGACCCCCTACCGCCGGCTGGAGATGCACCTTCCCGACGGGGCGGGACTCGTCTGCTCCGTGGAAGCCGACCTCGAGGGGGGTCCGACGGTCTACAGGGTGCAGGTCGTCGGGCTCGATCCGCGAACGGGGCGTGGTCTCGACCGAGCGAGGCAGGGGGAGGCGCCGTTGACGTTCTCGAAGCGGGACCCGTGGCAGGAGGCGATCACCGAGCTCAGAGCCCGGCTCCAGTCGTCGAGTTGACAACCCGAGAGCCGGGCCGGAGGATTTCCTACGGTGGTGGAGGGGTGTTTCCTAACGGAAATGCCCGGACTTGGGAGGTGCGATGCCCGAGGAACGAGTGTCTCGCCAGGTGATCGACGGTCACAGCCACATCGGTGAGATGGCCGCGTGGCAGTTCTACGACCTCAAGGAGCCGGTGAAGCCGACCGTCTACGAGTTCGCCACCGGCAAGGACTACCTCCGTCACATGGACGGGTTCGGCGTCGAGCGCGCGCTCGTGCTCCCCAACTACGGCATCCCGGTCCAGGATCAGCCCTTCTCGCTGAACCCGCTCGTGCTGGACGCGATCTCGTCCTCCGACCGCCTGCGCGGTGGGCTCTGGGTCTCCTTCTTGCCGCAGAACAAAAATATGACCCTCGAGGCGCTGACGCACGCGGGGGAGGCGGGCATTGTGGCGCTGAAGACCACGTTCCTGCTCGGCGGCAACCCCAACCCCGAGGAATGGGACGAGGACACGGCCGAGGTGGCCGAGGCGTGCTTCGCCGCGGCCGAGCAGCACGACCTCGTGTTCCATTTCCACACGAGCCCCGGCGGCAGCTCGGACATCTCCAATTTCATCCCGATGATCGAGAAGTACGGGAAGCGGGCGAAGATCTACCTCGTGCACTTCGGTGGGGGCGTATCGGGTCACATCCGGCTCGTGCCCCGTTTCCTCGACTGGGTCGAGGAGGGGTACAAGGTCTACACCGACACGACCTGGGCGATCGGCTTCGGGGTGCGCTGGCTGCTCACGGAGATGGAACAGCGCGGCATCGGGCACGACCGGCTGCTGTTCGCGTCCGACGAGCCGTGGAGCGACTTCTGGGGAGAGTATTGGAAGATCGCCGGCGCTCCGGTGAGTGAGGAGCTGAAGGACCGGGTGTTCGCTACCAACTTCGAGGAGCTGTATGGCCACAAGGGCTGAGGCCACGCCTGGCACGCTCGGCCCTGGGTTCGCCCGGCTCCTCGCCGAGGTGCAGAGCTACGGCGTCCGTGTCGAAGACGTGATCGAGTCGCGCGGATCGGGCGCAGGTCCCTCCGACGCCGGCATGGTCTACATCGAGGGCACACCCGTCACGTTCCCCTTCGTATCAGAGTTCGTCGAAGACTCGCCGTTCGTGATCCGTCGTCACGGCGAGGGCTGGGCGCTCTACCGCGAGGGCGAGCGACTGGCCGCCGCCGACATCCCTCCCAGGCCCCGGTACTACGAGCTCGAGACCGATGACGGCGTCCCCTACTGGCAGATCGCGCTGCTGCATCTCGATTCGCTCGCGAGCACGGTGATCCAAACCTGCGTGTACTGGGGGAACGAGGATCAGTGTCAGTTCTGCGCGATCGAGCGGTCGCTCGAAGCGGGCAGGACGATCCCCGTCAAGAAGCCCGAGCAGCTCGCCGAAGTGGCCGCTGCCGCCGAGAGACTTGATGGCGTCGTCGACGTCACGCTCACGACCGGCACGACCCGGGGCCCCGACAAGGGTGCCCTCTACGTGGCCCGGTGCGCGCAGGCGATCAAGGAAGTCACCTCCCTGCCGGTCCAGGGGCAATTCGAGCCGCCCGACGATCTCTCGGTGCTCAAGATCGTGAAGGAACTCGGCGTCGATACCGTGGGAATCCACGTGGAGTCCTTCGATCAGGAGGTGCTCGATCGCATCGCCCCGGCGAAGGGCCGCACGGGTGTCGAGGGGTACTTCCGATGCTGGGAGCAGGCCGTCGAGATCTTCGGCGCGGGGCAGGTCACGACGTACGTGATCCTCGGCATGGGAGAGGATCCGCGGATCACCGCAGATCTGTGCCGTCGGGCGGTCGACATGGGCGTGTACCCGTTCGTGGTGCCGCTCCGCCCGGTGCCCGGCAGCCTGATGGAGGACTGGCTCCCCCCGCCTCCCGACTACGTGGAGTCGTTGTACCGGCAGGTCGTGCCGTACGTCGTGGAGCGCGGTCTGGGTTCGTGGGACGTGAACGCAGGTTGCGCCAGATGCCGAGCGTGCTCGGGTATGAGCGCCTTCGAAAGGATCTCCGATGGGCGAGACGAACGAGGTCGCCGCCTGCTCCCTCTCGTCGAGCTCAGTTGAGTCCGGCCCGCGTCAGCACGGTCTCGCGCTCACCTGTCGGCTCGCCGAGTCCTCCGAGGACCTCTCCGTTCACCACGCCATCCGGCACGCCGTGTTCGTGGAGGAGCAGGGCATCTTCGAGGAAACCGACCGGGACGAGCGCGACGTCGACCCCGCAACGATCAAGATCCTCGGGGCGGGTGGACGGATCGCCGGTGGCGCCGTCCGCCTGTATCCACTCGACGAGGCCGGTCTGTGGCGGGGCGATCGCCTGGCGGTTCTCCCGGCCTTCAGGAGGCTCGGACTCGGCGCACCTCTGGTTCGGTACGCGGTGTGGACCGCAAGCAAGCTCGGCGGCGAGTCGATGATCGCTCACATCCAGCCACGGAACGTGGAGTTCTTTCGGAAGCTCGGCTGGCGCGCCGAAGGGCGTCCAGAGGCCCACGTCGGCCTGCCTCATCAGAGGATGACCATCAGTCTGGGCGCCCACGGCCTGTAGACCGAGTGCCACTCAACGGAGGCCGTGCCCGAGCCCGGTCACGTCCTGTCGGGTGAGGTCGAGCAACGAGGCCTCCTCACCTCCGAGACGGGCCGTGAGCCTTCCGCTGTCGTCGAGGACACCGACCGCTTCGCAGGCCAGACCTCGTCCGGCGAAGGACTCGCGGCAGGCCTCGACCGAATCCTCCGGAGCGCACAAGACGAATCCGAACGAAGGGAAGACCTCGGTCCAGACTCCGAGCGGTATGCCCCGTGGGCGAGGGATCCGGTCGAGGTCGATGACGACGCCCGTGCGGGTAGGTTCGAGGAGCATCGCCAACGATCCCAGCAACCCGGCCATGCTGACGTCCTTGGCGGCGAGGCACCAGCCGCGCTCCGCCAGCATGGGCAGCATCTCGACGTCGGAGGCGAGACGGTTCTCTCGTTCACGGAGCGACGAGAAGAACGGGAAGTCGTCGTGGAGCCTACCCTGCGTTGATGTCGCCACCAACAGCACCGAACCGGGTCGCGCGTTCGTCGACGCCAGGACCTGCCTCGCCCTCCCGACGATGAATGCGGACACGGACGGGGGGCCCTCGCGCACCGTGAGGTGCCCTCCCACGACGGGAACGCGATACAGCTCGGCCGCCTCTTTCATCCCCTCGAGCACGAGCCGAGCGAGCGGTTCCGGACCCACGATCGTGTCCACGAGGCCGAGCGAACGCCCACCCATCGCGGCGATATCGTTCACGTTCGCGACGACCGCCGCCATGCCGGCGCCGCGTGGATCGGCTTCGATGAACGGCGGCCAGATCGCCTCCCCGGCGGCGAGCGTGACCCCGTCCGAACCATGAGCCACGATCGCGGCATCATCCCCCGGTCCGTGGAGCCAGTCGGTCGGGCCGAGCGCCTGGGCCACCAGCGCGATCGAAGCCTTGGCGCGCCGGCCAGCATGGTCTCGGAAGCGACGGACGACATCAGCCAGTTCTGGCTGGAGCATGTCGTCCGACATCGCCCCAGCGTATCGGCTCGACCTCCGGTTCGCCGACACCCGGCGTGTTCTGGAGGGATCCCGCACGTCGGCCGTCTCGGCGACACCCGTTCGGCCGTCTTGACCGCAAATGGCGGCACCGGTACGACTGCCCCGGGGTGTAGGATCGCTCCCTCAGACCTCGGGCGATCCCTTCTGTAAAGGACAGTCGCCTTTCCCCAACAGAAGCCCGTTGACTGGCCGTCGGAGCGGTCCTACACCCCTTCACGACCGCCTGCCGTCCCATCGAGCACACGCTCACGCGTGGCCGCGCGCGGCCCAGGCAACGGTTGTCAGCGTGAACGGCGCATCTGGTAGCAGGACCCGACAACGTTCGCGGATCGCCGATAGCTCCTCGTCGGCGAGGGTGCGGACGTATGCGCCTGCGGGTCCCACACCGAACGTGAACGGCTCCCACCAGTCGTCGAAGCTCGCGTGAACGACAGACGCGACGAGGGCGGCCTCCTCGACGCGCAGGAGCCCGGCAGCTTGGAACAGCTCGGAGAGCTGCCCCGCGCGGGCACCAGGGAGGCCGGACTCGTCCTCCACCCCGCTGTCCACCTCGCGGGCAGCCCGCCAGAACGCCGAGATGGGGGCTCGGTCGCCCGCGAAATCCCAGACGCACGCCGCGACGACACCATCCCTGCGGGTCACACGAGCCATCTCAACGATCCCGGCGATTGGATCCCTCATGAAGTGCACGACGAGTTGCGCGGCCGTCGCGTCGAACGCGTCGTCGGGGAAGGGTAGATCGTCCGCGAACGACGACCGAACATCGACACCGGGGAAACGCGCCCTCGCGGCAGCGACGAACGGCTCCGACGGGTCGACGGCCGCCACCGATCGCGGCCCGAGCGAACGGACGAGCTCGGCCGTCAGCGCGCCAGGACCGCTTCCGACGTCGAGCGCCTTCCCTCCGGCACGGACGCCGATGAAGTCGCGGAAGCTCGGCGCGAGCTGCGTCGAGTAGCGGCCCATGAATCGGTCGTAGGCGGTCGCGGTGACGTCGAAGCCCATGGTTCGATCCTAGAGAGTCGGTCGCCTCGGGTCCGAGGCGGCTCACGCCGGGGGCGGGGAACGTAGGCTCACCGGCATGGATCTCCCCGCCGGATACGAGCTCCGAGCGCCGACCCCGGACGACCTCGTCGGTGTGGCCGATGTGCTGATCGCCGACCTCGACGACGCGGGCCAGATCGTCCTGGACGCGGACTTCGTGCGGAACAGGTGGAGCCGCCCAGGCTTCGACCTCGCCATCGATGCCTGGGTCATCGTCGACGACGAGGGGTCGATCGTCGCCTACGGGCACGCCATGCGCGACGAGCCGAACGTCGTGGAGTCCCTGGGCATCGTGCACCCGTCGCACCGGAGCAGGGGCCTCGGCTCCTCGCTCTTCGATCGGATCGAGGCGCGGGCCGCTCAGATGCTGGCCGGGCTCACGGACGCCCGGTTCCGCCACGCGATCAACGCCGGGGATCGCGCCGCTGCGGCGATGCTCGAGGCCCGGGGTCTGCGACCCGTCCGTCACTTCTGGCACATGCAGACCGACCTCGAGCGATCGGTCGAGCCCAGTCGCTCGCCCGAGGGCAACGAGATTTGGGGGATCGACCCGAGTCGCGATCTCCCGGCGATCCACGCCGTCCTGGTCGACGCGTTCGCCGACGACTGGGGCTTCCACCTTCCGAAGGCATTCGACGAGTGGGTCGAGGAGGAGACGAGCAGCCCGAGCTACGACCCCACGCTCTGGTTGCTGGCGTCGGAGAAGGGGGAGCCGGTCGGAGCCCTCACTGCGAGCGGCTCGGACGACGGCGGCTGGGTGGACTACCTCGGGGTCCGGGCGACCCACCGGGGCCGCGGGATCGCGACGGCGCTTCTGCGTCGATCGTTCGCCGCGTTCGCGGATCGCGGACTCCGGCGGGCGCTCGTCAGCGTCGATGCGGAGAACCCGACCGGGGCGACGGCGCTCTACGAGCGGGTGGGGATGCGGGTCGTCAACCGGTGGGACCTGTGGGAGCGCACGTTCGCCGCGACCGGTGGACCCGCGGAGGATCCCTGACCCGGCGAGATGAGGCCAGCTGTGTCCCGCGACCGGACGACCTGGTGCTCGACCGCCACTGGGAGATCATGGCGGAACCTGCGCTATCCAGGTAAGGAGCTCGGCCGGATTCGTGGCGCCGCTCCCACCCCAGCGGTGGGAGCGGCTCGCAGCTCAGTGGGTGATGGATGCGTCGTCGGCCTGGAAGCACACGCCGACGGCGAGTTGGACGAGACTGCCTCGAAGTCGAGGCTCGACCCCGGCGCAACCGGCGTGTAGGCCGCCGTCACCTGTTGCCACGACGAAGTCAACGCCATCGACTTCACGACCGATCCCTGCAGCACGCCGCTCACGTACTCACGCACGCGCAGCTTGATCGTGAGCCCGGGGGTGTCCGAGCGAGCCCAGATGCTCGCGGTGTAGGCACCAGCTTGCGTGGCGCTCACCCAGCTCGGCTTGTCGTCGAGCCCGCAGTTGCCACCGGCCACGGTGTTCGAGGCCTCCGCGGCCCACCCGCCCGAGTGCCCGCCGGCGACCCGGGTCAGGGTATTGGCCGACGCGTCGCCCTTCCAACCGGAGATGTCCACCTCGAAGCCTGGGTTCCCGATCAGGTTGCTCCCCGTGTCGAGCACAGTCCAGCTCCGCTCCGCCGGGCTCGCGTCGACGTTGAAGGAGCTATCGGTAGCGGCGACCTGGAAGGTATGCGATCCGGTCGACAGGTTCGTGTAGCTCGTAGGTGATGTGCATGGGGCGAACGCGCCGCCGTCCAGACGGCACTGGAACGTCGAGGGCTCGTCTGCCGAGAAGCTAAAGGTGGCCGAGGTGTCGGTCACGGAGCCCGACGGACCCGAGTCGACGAACGTGTTGGGCGGGGTCGTATCCTGCGAGGGACCGCCTTCCAGCGGGGCGAATCCGATCCCGGCGTGGTCCTCGTGCCCGAATCGGGCGCCGTCGCTGCCGACCCAGAGTCCCTGGGGGGTGGCGTACAGGACCATGGTGCCGTGTTCGCGGGACTTGGTGGGGTTCCAGGGGAGGGCCATGCCGGTCACCGGGTCGATGGCACCGATGCCCGGGCGGGAGACCGCGCCGGGACCGGCCGAGTCGCGGCCGAGGGGATTGTCCAGCCAACGTTGATGGCCACCGACATACACGGCCCGGCCGGTGATCGCCACGCTGTAGAGGGTGTCGCCGCCGGTCCAGTTGATCCAGGTGGGCGCCGCTGTCGAGCTCACGTTCGCGGTCTCGAAGCGGCCCGCGGCATCACACATCCCGCTTGCGGTGCCGTTCGGCCCGCCGGTGGTGACGACCACGAAGTAGGAGCCATCGGGGGAGAAATCCACGCCTTGGGCCCATTCCAGCCGGCTGCCGCCCGCCGGGCAGTTCGCGGCGAAGCGGGGCGCGTACCAGGTACTCAGCGTCGCGGTGGCGCCGAGGTTCAGCATGAAGGCGCGCCTGCGGTTCTGGCCGTTGACCGTGGCGAAGTTGCCCGTGGCCACCAACCGGGTGCCGTCGGGGGAGACCGCGATGTGTCGGACCCGGGTGTCATCGCCGGGGTTGACCGTCCCGGCGACCGTGATGTTGATGGCGCCGGTGTCTGCGCCGGTCGTCGGGTTCAGCGCCATCACCCCCTTCGTAAAGTTCCCCGCCGCGATGACGGCACCGTTGGCGAGCTTGACGTCGTTCACCGTTCGCATGCCCGTCGGCGCGAAGGTCGGGTCGATTCGATCGTTGACCAGGTCGTACTTGAGGATCCCCCGGCGCGTGATCCCGTTCACCTTCGAGAAGGCGCCCGCGATGAAGAGCGCGGTCCCGTCGGCGGTTGCCTCGATCGCGCCCACCGTCCCGTCGAACGACAGGTCGAGCGGTGATATGACCCCTGTCTCGCTGTCGAAGGCGACGAAGTTCTGCCTGGCATAGGTAGCCGTCTTGGCCGGGTCCTGCACCTGCCTGAACAGGCCACCGGCGTAGATGGTGCGACCGACCTGCGCGTAGGCGCGCACGTCGTACGACGTGCTGTCGAGGACGATGTGCGGGGTGGTGTCGGCGGGGTTGTCCGACACAACAGCAGGCTGAGACAGCGAAGCCTGCGCCGGCAGCGTGCTCCCGACGGCCAGTGCGACCGTGCACAGAGTGCATGCGGCCGCCTTCTTGAGGATCCTCACCTGTTCCCCTCCTCTGAAGGATCGATGATTCGTACAGCGAGCTCCGTCAGGACGTGACCCGGCCGGGCGTGTCGGTTGGTCCCTGGGCGAACCGTAAGTCGACCGCGGACTCCCCGCGCCACCCATCGTGCGTACCCGGGCATACGTCCAACGGAGTAACCGAGGAACAGGAAGGGAGCGCTCCGTCGACAACGGCGCTGACCTGGAGATCCCGGTAGACCCAAGGGCAGTCGAACCCTGACCTTTTGGGGCAGTCACGAGCGCGCCGTGTGTGTGAGGGTCTAGGAGTGTATCCGGGTCTGCTCAGCGAAGGTGGGCGCCCGAGGCCGCTGGTCGCGATGCAACCGGATCGCAACCGAGGCGTCGAGTTCAAGGCCAGGTCGCGTCGTGCCCGTGTCCTTCCAGAAGCGCGGCTCCGTCATCCACGATCGCCGCTCACGGCGTCCGCCATCTTCTCGAGGGCCTGCTCGATCGTGAAGCTCGCGGCCTTCTGACGCGGCGGAAAGTCCTTGAACGTCGCAAGGAACTCCACCACGATCGCCTGGGCCGGCAAGAGCATATATGCCTTGCTCAGAAACCAGTCCCAGTACGTGTTCGACGTTGTACCGGCGAACTCGAACGGGTCCGTCCTCAGGTTGTAGATCTTCGGAGTCCGGAGAGCGTGAAGGGATCGACCCAGAGGGCCAGCGTCCCGCGTGTCCCGCTGCTCCATGAAGACAATCTTTCCAGTTGTCGAAGCGCACCGCCACGAGGTCGCCGTCGTCCGAGAAATGGACGAACCCCTTGCGAGGGCTCGTCTCCTCATCCCCAGTGAGATAGGGCAGCAGGTTGTACCCGTCGATTTGACCTTGAAGGTCTTGCCCGCGGCCGCCAAGAATGTGGGCAGCCAATCGTGGTGTTGGACGATCCGTTGGAGACGACACCCGCCGGGATCTGGCCAGGTCATCGGACCATGACCGGGATCCGGAACGCGCCCTCCCAGTTCGTTGCCTTCTCGCGGCGGAAGGGCGTCGTCCCCGCGTCGGGCCAGGTGTGTTTCGGTGCGGCCCGTTGTCCGTCGAGTACATGACGATCGTGTCGTCTGCGATCCGAAGCTTGTCGCGCAGGTCCTATTCCCACGCGACCGTGCGGAGGTTGCGACCACCGATCGGCGTGATGTTGGACACTGACTGATAGATCCATCCCGGCTGCGCCGGCACTAGTCGTCAGAGTGTTCTTCCGGTGGATCGACCTCCAGCTCGCGAGACACGTCGGCCCGGGTCTGGATCGTCACCAAGCCTTCGGTGCGACGAGAGCGAACGCCAGGAACCCCAGCACGATCAGTCCCGCGAGCGCGTACGCGATATCGCTCGCGCGCGTCATGCTGCCCCTCGGTCCAGGAAGACTTCCTGCGCCGACGGTCCCAACTGTTGGGGTGGAAGCTCCAGCAGGCGATGGCCTGGAAGCTCCGACAGGCGATGATGGCCCGGCAGCTCCAGCAGACGATGGCGTGGAAGTCCGAGCAGACGAGCGACTGGATCCGCGAACGTGGTGATGGGCATGATGCCCTCCCTCGAATCGGGGGGCTGCCCACGGCCTCTTCGCGAGCGGTCCCGCTAACTACCCTGCAAACGTCTTTCTCGCTCGGGACGGCCGGTGATGGCCGCTCCACGAGCACCGCCACGAAGGCGGCTTGTTCTCGCTCAGGCGTGCCTCAACATGAGGTAGATCATCGACACGATCGATAACACGACGACGGTGATGAAGACGAGCCCGATCCCTGCGAACGCTGCCAGCAT
>JBEVGU010000109.1:0-4355 GCA_040511595.1 Actinomycetota bacterium
TGTCGCTCCTCGCTGGGGGGCTCGCGTGGGCGGCGTACTGGTTCCGTATCCTTCCGCGTCGGGGGTCGTTCGAGTAACAGGCTACGCGGGCGGGCATGAGCGCCGGGCCCGGCGATCCACTCGGGCTCCTGCACCATCCCTTCGCGTTGTTCGCTCGCCCGGCGTCGGCCCGTGACCTCGAGAACACGGCCCGGGGCACACGGCACGGCCGCGAGACGGTGGTCGCCGACTACTGGTACGCCCCGACCTCGGACGCGGCTCGTGACGACTACCGACGGTTCGTCTGCGTGATCGACGCCCCCAGAACCTCGTGGCCGGACATCTCCGTCATGCCGAGGAACCTGGCTTCGGTCGTGAAGGACGCCGTCGGGCTGCACGACGTTGACGTCGAATCGGAACGCTTCAACCGCGCGTTCGAGGTGCGGACGTCCGACCGGCGGTTCGCCTCGGCGCTCCTCGACGCCCGCATGATCGAGTGGCTGTTGCTCCAGGCTCCGGGCTTCGGCTTCGATGTCGTCGCCGGGCGCCTGATGGTGTTCGAGCCACGGCGTGCCCCGAGCATCGACGACGTGGACAGAGCGCTCCGCCGGTTCGACGGGTTCCTCACGCATGTGCCCGCGGTGCTGTCGTCACTGTTCCCCGACCCGGCCCCCGCATCCGCGACGCCACCACCGTGAAGGCCAGGCCGGGAGCGGCCGGGGTAGGCTGACGTCGCTCTTGGATCAGGAGGGGAAGCCTCGTGTGGATCTGGATCGTCATCCTGCTCGCCGTGATCGTGCTCGTCGCGATCGCCGCGGTCGTCTCGTACAACCGGTTCGTCGCCCAGAAGACGCTCATCAAGGACGCCTGGGCGAACATCGATACCGAGCTGCGGCGTCGATACGACCTGATCCCCAACCTGGTCGAGACGGTCAAGGGCTACGCCTCGCACGAGAAGGAGGTGCTCGAGAACGTCACGCGCGCGCGCGCGATGGCCGCGAGCGCCACCGGGTCGCCAGCAGAGCAGGCCGCGGCGGAGGGTCCCCTGGTGGCGGCGCTCCGGCAGCTGTTGGTCGTCGTGGAGAACTACCCCGATCTCAAGGCGAACCAGAACTTCCTGCAGCTGCAGGCCGAGCTCACCAACACCGAGGATCGCTTGCAGACGGCACGTCGCTTCTACAACGCGAACGTGCGCGACTACAACCAGCGCGTGAAGCAGTTCCCGTCGGTGATCGTGGCCAACATGTTCGATTTCGAGGAAGAGGAGTTCTTCGAGGTCGAGGAGAGCGTCCGCGAGGGAGGCCCGCCGCAGGTGGACTTCGGATCGCCGAAGGGTACGGGCGCCCCGCTGGCCGGTGACGCCTCCGCAGCGCCAGATGTGCCCTCGGACGCCCCGTCGGCGCCGAACGCGCCCGCGGCCCCGCCTCCGCCCACCGACGACGTGCCCGAGCCTCCCGACCAGCCGACCCCGCCGAACCCGACGAGCTAGGGCGGGGTCGTCGCGGAGAACCCCTCCTCGAGGCTGCGACGCCGGATCGAGCGGGTGAGCGTGGTCCAGGCCACTGCCCAGACCACGGCCATCGCCCCCACGAGCAGCGCGGCCGTCCGTGGTCCGGCGGCATCAGCCACGGTCGCGGCCACGACGCTCGATACCGCGAGCGACAGGGTGATCATCGCGAAGTCCACGGCGAACACCCGTCCGCGGATGTGATCGGGCACCAATACCTGCAAGCCGAACGTCGACAACACCCACTGCGCGCCTCCCCCCAGATGCGCCACGAAGATGACGATGGCGGCGATCCATAGGGCCGGGGCGAGACCCAGCGCCATGTACGAGAGCCCGAAGAGCGCCAGCGCCACACCGATCACGCCGAACAACCGGCGATGACCGTCACCGCTCACGCGGTGGCCGAAGAACGGTCCAACGAGGGCTCCGGCGCCTCGGGCGGCCATCAGGGCGCCGACCCCGATCTCGCCGCGGTGGAACACCTCGGCTCCGAACACGGGGATCAGCGCCAGCACCCCCGCCGCCAGCCCGAACCCCGCCTTCACGCCGATCAGGGCGAGTACGCGATGATCGCTGCGCGCGTAGTGCACCACCTCGATCGAGGCCTCGATCATGTGCGGATGCTCGTGCCCGGGCTCGCGGGCCTCGGTGAAGGGTCGGCGGATGCCGAGCAGGAGTGCGGCCGAGATCGCGAACGAGGCCGCGTCGACCGTGAACGCGACGTCGCGTCCCAGCACGGTGGCGACGACGCCGCCGAGCCCGGCCCCGACCGCCAGCATCGTCCCCCACAGCGAACCGGTCAGGGCGTTCGCGGTGGCCAGGTCGCGTGGATCGACGAGGTTCGGCGTCGAGGCCGTCGACGCGGGGTCGAAGGGCGCGCCGAAGACCGAGAGCAAGGCGAGCAACGGGTACGCGAGCCAGATCGTGTCCGGGCCGACGAACAGGAACGCGAGACAGACCCCGATGCGGGCCAGGTCGCAGGCGATCATCAGCTTCCGCCGGTCGAGGCGGTCGACCAGTACCCCGGCGGGCGGCGATGCCAGGAAGAACGCGAACTCCTGCGCCAGGATCGCGAGGCCCACGTCGATCGCCCGTCCCGTCGTCTCCACGATCAGGGATGTGATGGCCACGAACAGGAACCAATCGCCGCCGAGCGAGATCACGGACGACAGGAACAGTCGCCGGAAGTCCCGGTTGCGCCGGAGCAGCGACAGGCTCGCTCGCAGTCCGGTCTTCGCGTCGAGCTCCTGCCGTTGCGCGCTCCCGTACTGCTGTTCCTCCAGCGCCGGATCGGGCTCGCGCTCGGTCATCTCGGTCCGTCAGACTAGACACCCGAGCCGCGAGGAGGAGGCCATGCTCGACCACGTGACCTGGTTCAGGCAGGCGGCGCTTCAGTGGCGGGACGAGGAGCGCACGATCTACATCGACCCCTGGGGGACGGGAGACGACCCTCCACCGGCCGACCTGATCTTCATCACCCACGCTCACTTCGACCACTTCCGACCCGACGAGATCGAGAAGCTTCGACGGGCCGGCACGAAGCTCGTCGCGCCGCGCGACGTGGCGAACGAGCTGACGGGCGATGTCACGCCTGTGGGCCCGGGCGACCGGCACGAAGTCGCCGGCGTCTCGTTCACGTCGGTCCCCGCATACAACACCCGCGAGGAGGCGCTCGGGTTCCACCCCCAGGCGAACGACTGGGTGGGCTATGTCGTGGAGCTCGGGGGCTCGAGGTACTACCACGCCGGCGACACCGACCACGTGCCGGAGCTCGACGACGTGCGGGCCGATGTCGCCTTCCTCCCGATCGGGGGGCACTTCACGATGGACTGGCGCGCCGCGGCCGGCCTCGCGAGGGCGATGGAACCGGGCGTCGCGGTCCCGATCCATTACGGGTTCGTGATCTGTTCGCCGACCGATGGCCTCCGCTTCCGTGAGGCAGCGGCACCCGTGCCCGTCGAGCTGATCGCGCCCGTCGACGACTTCGAACAGGAGTGATGCGGCCCTGGGTCGGTACGATGCTGGCATCCGATCGGGAAGCATGGGAGCGGACATGACGCTGGGCTATCGAGGAACGCTCTTCATCCTGGCGTTCGACCATCGCGGATCGTTCCAGAGGAAGGTCTTCGGCATCGAGGGCGCGCCCGACCCTCGGGAGACCGAGCGCATCGCCGACGCGAAGCGCGTCGTCTTCCAGGGCATGCAGCGTGCGCTGGCCGACGGTGTCGTCGACGTGTCCACGGCGGGCGTGCTCGTCGACGAGCAGTTCGGTGCCCAGGTGGCGATCGACGCGAAGCGAGCGGGCATGGTGCTCGCGATGCCGGCCGAACGGTCGGGCCAGGACGAGTTCGACTTCGAGTACGGGTCGGAGTTCGCTGCACATATCGAGGCCTTCGACCCGACCTTCACCAAGGTGCTCGTGCGCTTCAACCCCGAAGGTGACGGTGCGAAGAACGCGCGGCAATCGGCCCGTCTCCGGGAGCTGTCGCAGTGGCTGCACGGCGCCGAGCGGCGCTTCCTCCTCGAGCTGCTCGTGCCCGCCGAGCCCCATCAGCTCGATGCCGCCGGCAACGACCCCCTTCGATTCGACGGGGAGGTGCGCCCCGGCCTGATGAAGGTGACCATCGCCGAGCTGCAGGACGGCGGTATCGAGCCCGACGTCTGGAAGATCGAGGGCATCGACGATGCGATGAGATGCGCGGAGATCGCCGAGCAGTGCCGCGCCGGAGGTCGCGACGACGTGGCGTGCGTGGTGCTCGGCCGCGGGGCCGACGACGCCGCCGTCGACGTGTGGCTACGTGCTGCGCGGCAGGTCTCCGGATACCAGGGCTTCGCGATCGGCCGCTCGATCTGGTGGAACCCGCTGAAG
>JBEVGU010000110.1:0-31061 GCA_040511595.1 Actinomycetota bacterium
AAGTGCTCGTGCGCTACAACCCCGAGGGTGACGGTGCGAAGAACGCGCGGCAATCGGCCCGTCTCCGGGAGCTGTCGCAGTGGCTGCACGGCGCCGGTCGGCGCTTCCTCTTCGAGCTGCTCGTGCCCGCCGAGTCCCATCAGCTCGAGGCCGCCGGCAACGACCCCCTGCGATTCGACCGGGAGGTGCGTCCCGGCCTGATGAAGGTGACGATCGCCGAGCTGCAGGATGGCGGCGTCGAGCCCGACGTCTGGAAGATCGAGGGCATCGACGATCCGATGAGATGCGCGGAGATCGCCGAGCAGTGCCGCGCCGGAGGTCGCGATGACGTGGCGTGCGTGGTGCTCGGCCGCGGGGCCGACGACGCCGCCGTCGACGTGTGGCTACGTGCTGCGCGGCAGGTCTCCGGATACCAGGGCTTCGCGATCGGCCGCTCGATCTGGTGGAACCCGCTGAAGTCCTTCGTCGACGGGGGGACGCCCCGCGAGGATGCGATCGCGCAGATCGCGAACAACTATCGGCGCTTCGTCGCCGTCTACAGGGAGGGGTGATCGACGATGGCAGTCATCAAGACGATCGATCTGGTCGGGGTCTCGGCCGAGTCGTGGCGTGCGGCGGCCCAAGAAGCGCTCACCGAGGCATCGAAGACGATCCGCGGCATCGAGGGCATGGACATCCTGGAGACCTCGGCCCGAGTCGAGGACGGGCGCATCGCCGAATACGAGACTCACGTGCGCATCCGGTTCCGCATCGAGCAGTAGCGACTGCCGGCCAGCCCGCTCGTCAGCCCTCGAGGAGCAGGCCCCGGCGCCGCCGCACCCGGCGGTCCAGTCGGTTGAACACGAGATACTCGACCACCACGCCGATCACCACGATGACCGCGACCACGGCGGCCAGGGCGGCCACGTCGTCGGCCTCGCGGGCGAGCAAGTGCCCGAGCCCGACGGCGCCCACCGCTGCGATGATCAGCTCCGCCGCCATCAGGGCCTTCCACGCGAAGCCCCAGGCCTGCTGCAGCCCCGCGATGAAACCCGGCAAGGCCGCCGGGAGGATCACGTCGCGGTAGAGGGTCCAGCCGTTCGCGCCGAGCGTGCGCCCTGCCCGTCGGAGGATGGGCGGCACCTGGCGCATCGCCGACATCGTGGCGAGGGTGACCGACGGGAACGATCCGACGATCGTGACGAAGACGACAGCTCGCTCGGTGGATCCGAACCAGATCACCGCGATCGGAACCCAAGCCACGAACGGCACGATCTGGAGCGCCACGACGATCGGTCGGAGCGAACGCCGAGCGAACTCGTTCAACGCGAACCCCACGCCCAGCAGGGTGCCGATCGCGACCGCGAGCGCGAAGGAGAAGACGAGCCGGATCAGGGTCTTCAGCGTCGCCTCGGGGATCGTGCCGTCCGCCACGCCGTCGAGGAACGCGCGCCACGTGTCGAGCGGCGAGGGGATGCCCTCGCTCGAGGTGAGCGCCGCCACGAGGGCCCACAGTGCGAGCAGTCCGGCGATGCCAGCGAGGGGCGGGCCGAGCTCGTGTGCGATCCGGCGCGTAGCCGAGGGAACCGTCCCGGTCGTGGTCGCGAGGCTCACCGATCGCTCCCTTCGGCGGCCGCTCGGCCGACCTCGCGCATCAACAGCTCGTGCACGTCGGATACGACCCGGGCCACGAGCACGTCGTCGAGCTGCCGGGGACGCGGGGCCCCGATGCGCACCTCCTCGAGCAACCGGCCGGGCGCCGCCGACATCACCAGCACGCGGTCGGCCAGCAAGGCCGCCTCGCGCACGTTGTGGGTGACGAAGACGAACGTCTTGCGTCCGCCGCGTTCGAGCCAGACGCGCTGGACCTCGTCCTGCAGCAGTTCGCGTGCCTGGGCGTCGAGGGCGCCGAACGGCTCGTCGCCGAGCAGCACGTCGGGCTCGGTCGCGAGGGCCCGAGCGAGTTGGGTTCGCTGTCGCATGCCCGCCGAGAGCTCGTGCGGCTGCACGTCGGCCGAGTCCTTCAGGCCGACGTTGGCGAGCCACCGCAGCGCGACGTCGCGCCGTGCGCCGGCGGGGGCGCCGGTGAGCTTCAACGCGAGCTCCACGTTGCCCGCCACCGACAGCCAGGGGAACAATGCGGGCTCTTGGAAGAGCACCGCGCGATCGGGGCCGGGCGACGTGATCGGAGCTCCGTCGAGAAGCGCCGTGCCCGAGGTGGGCACGTCGAGGCCCGCGAGGACGTTGAGGATCGAGGTCTTCCCGCATCCCGACGGGCCGAGCAAGCAGACGAACTCGCCGACGCCGACGTCGAACGAGACGTGGTCGACCGCCGTCACGACCGCGCCGCTCGTGGCGCGGCGTGTCTTCACCAGATCGCGCACGGACAGCTTCGGCGGTCCCGACCCGGGTGGGGGTGCTGGGCGCACCTCGCTCGTCACCACGTCGCTCATGCCCGCGTCCTCATCGGAGCCGGAACTTCTCGGCCATCTCGATCTGCACGACCTTCCCGTCCTGGATCACCAGCACCACCGTGCCGTAGTTGATGCGCCGGACGATGTCGGCGACCCGCGCGAGCACGAGGCGTTCCTCCTCGGAGAGCGCGAGCGCGTTCAACTGCTCGTCGGCTCTACCGGCAACGGGCGTCTCGGTCGTCGGGTCGTCGGTCACGGTCGGAGTCTACGCCGGGCCATCGGGCCGGCCCCGAGGTCACGTCGAGTAGAAGAACCCCGTCGTCAGCAACGCGATCGGCATCAGGAACAGCGCGCCGACGAACACCGCGAGACGCCGGTTGCTCGCCACCAGATAATCGTCGAGGCGCAGCACGGACCGTTGCACCGGCTTGTACACGAAGGCCAGGATGAACAACGACACGATCGTCACGCCGATCGCCTCGGCGAGCACCACCTGAGCAGCATCCGGAGTCGGCTGCAGCATCGCGACGACCAGGGTGTCGGCGAGCGTCGTGATGTTGGCGCCCATGATGTACGGCAGCGCCTCCTCTCGCTTCACGAGACCCTTGGCCGCGAGCGGCACGAGCACGGTCAGCGCCACCGAGACCGACAGGGTCAGCGTCGCCACGATGCATCCGAGGAAGAACATCGTCCACGGGTGCTTCAGCCACGCCGCGCGCTTCGTCGCCGTCGCGTCGCTGCTGAGCTGCGGTAGGACCCGGTCGATCAGGTTGAACGACACGAGGATCGCGCCCAAGCCGATCAGGAACAGCGACCATCCGGGCACGTTCGTCGCGGTGAAGTCGACGATCGGCCCCCACAGCTTGCCGAGCACGGCGTCGAGCTTGCCCGACGCATGCAGGTCGAAGCCGTCGAGCCAGCCGGCCCGGATGAACCCGTAGCCGATCAGCATGCCGGGCAGGTACACGATCGCGGTCATCGTCATGGCCTGGATGCCGATACCGATCGAGGCGCTCCGCCCGCCGTTGGGCGAGGCGTTCGTCCCGTTGTTCACGCCGTTCGCGAGCTGGGCTTTGGTGTGCTTCATCGAGTACAGGAAGCCGGTCAGCAAGACGATGAACGACGCCCCGAGGCGTGAGCCCGAGAGCATCGTGAAGGCCTGCAGCTTCGTGAGCGTGCCTGCTCCGAAGAGGCTGATCGCGGTCGCGGCGACCGGGGAGCCCGAGAGCACGAAGTAAGCCCCCAGCCAGCCGGCCCCGAGCGTCGAGATCCCGTTGGCGAACGGGAACTGCCCCTCGATCTGCGGACCGACGGCGGCCGCGCCTTCCTTCATCAGCTGCACGGCGAGGATGAACATGAACAGCGCCGGCAGAAACAGCAGGAGCTTCTTGGCGACGTCCCACGTCGAGCGGGGTGCCTCGAACGGTCCCCAGTCGATCAGGTGGCGTGCCTGGTTGGCCTCGACGGGCACGCAGAACTCGCCGTCGATCTCGACCAGCTTCGCTTCCTGTTCGAGGTCGCGTTCGGACTCCTTCGTCCGCTTCGCCATCGTTCGGCTCTCTCCTGGAACGAAAACGGCCGCAACGCCGGCGGGAGGTGCTTCCCCCAGTGCGTTGCGGCCTCCGGTCTTTCCGGTCAGCTGCGAGGTCCAGGCTACCCGGGCGCCCGATTGCGGTCAACGAGACCTTCGGTGAAGAGATGTGGACCTTCTGTGGCGGCCGGACGGTCCCGGTGTCGCGTCCCTCCGGCTGAGGCAAGAAGGCCGGGAGTGTGACGATGCTGTGACCGTCGAGTCCGCCGGACCCCCACCTGGTTGACACCGGGGGTGCCAGCCGGTACTTCTGTCCGCGTCACGCCGACCGTACACCCGGAGGCGCGATACCTCGAAAGGCCGGCGAGCGTCGAGCACGATTCGCCGCGCGAACCCTTTCGGTTGACCGGACCACCGGAGGCCGAGCATCAGGAGGCCACCGACGGACGTCGGTCGATCGAAAGGAACTCGGATGTTGACCCGAAACCGGCGAGACGCTCACCCGTCCGCCCGATGGGCGCGTTCCCTCGCGCTCGCGCTCGTCCCCATCGCGATCTTCGCCGCTTGCTCGTCGAACGCTGGCGGCGAAGAGAACACCACGGCGCCCGGCGAGTGCACGCCGGCAGACGTGCCAGTCATCAACTTCGCCGCGTACAGCACGCCGCGGGAGGCCTACGGCAAGATCATCCCGGCCTTCGTGTCGAAGTGGAAGGAAGAGCACGACGACCAGAACGTGATCTTCCAAGAGTCATACGCCGGCTCGACCACGCAGGCGGCAAACGTGATCGCCGGCTACGAGGCCGACGTCGTCGCGCTCTCGCTCGCCCCCGACGTCGACCAGATCGTCGACGCGGGTCTCATCACGAGCGACTGGACCGACGCACCGGACAAGGGCATGGTGTCGACGTCGGTCGTCGTCTTCGACGTGCGGCCTGGCAACCCCCTGGGCATCCAGGACTGGAACGACGTCGCCGCCGACGGCGTCGAGGTCCTCACCCCTGACCCCGCATCGAGCGGCGGCGCGCGGTGGAACCTGGTCTCGCTCTGGGGATCGGCGCTGCGAGGGTACGGCGGCGTGACCGCCGATGACACGGCCGGCGCCACGACGCTGATGCAGGACGTGTTGTCGAACGTGATCGTGTTCGACAAGAGCGCCCGCGACTCGATCCAGAACTTCGAGGCCGGCAACGGCGACGTCGCGATCACCTACGAGAACGAGGTGCTCACGGCCCAGGAGGCCGGGCTCGACGACGAGGCGGTCTACCCGCCGTCGACGGTGCTGATCGAGAACCCCGTCGCGATCGTGGACCAATACGCCGACGAGCACTGCGTGCGCGAGGTGGCCGAGGCGTTCGTCGAGTACCTGCATTCCGACGAGGCCAAGGAGTCCTACACCGACACCGGCTTCCTGCGCTCGACCGACGTCAAGGAAGCGAAGAAGGGCGGCGGCCAGTTCCCGCCGATCGAGGACCTCTTCACGGTCGACGAGATCGGCGGCTGGGACGCCCTGAACGAGGAGCTGTTCAGCGACAGCGGCATCGTCACCCAGGCGATCGCCGGCTGACCGAGACGGTCCGAACCCAGAAGGACCACGAGACGACGATGAGCGACACCGCGCAGATCACGATCGAACGCAGCCGGACCCGGCTCTCTCCGCGGTCAGCTGCACGGCTGCGGCGATACACGCTGCGCGGTGTCGCTCTCGTCTACCTCGGCGCGATGGTCGCGCTCCCCGTGATCGCGGTGATCACGAAGGGCTTCAGCGAGGGGCTCGAAGGGCTTCGGACCGCGCTCGCGATCCCCGGAGCCACGGCCGCGATTCGCCTCACGCTGATCACGTCGACGCTCGCCGCCCTGATCAACGCGGTGATGGGCACGATGCTCGCCTACGTCCTCGTTCGATACTCGTTCCCCGGCAAGCGGTTCCTCTCCGCCGTCGTGGACCTGCCGCTCGCGATCCCCACGCTCGTGACGGGCGTGATGCTCGTCGCGTTGTACGGTCCTGCCTCCCCGATCGGGGGGTTCCTGGACCGGCTCGGCATCCAGGTGATCTTCACCCCGATCGCGATCATGCTCGCGCTCCTCGTCGTGACGCTCCCGCTCGTCGTGCGGAGCGTGCAACCGGTGCTCCAGGAGCTCGACGACGCCGAGGAGGAGGCCGCGGCCACCCTCGGCGCGAACGGCCTCACGACGTTCCGCAAGGTCGTCTTCCCCGCGATCCGCGTGGCGATCGTGGGCGGCACCTTGTTGACGTTCGCACGCTGCCTCGGCGAGTTCGGCAGCGTCGTGCTCGTCGCCGGCAACCGCGCGGGCGAGACGCTCACCGCGCCGGTCTTCATCTTCCAGCTCGCGAACCAGTTCCGCCCGATCGAGGCGGCGGCGGTCGCGACGCTGTTGTTCAGCATCTCGTTCGTGCTCGTGCTGGTGACCGCTCGCCTCCTGAGGCGGAAGGAGGACGACGCATGAGGACCCCCTCCCAGCCCCCCGTCTCCCTTCCGGGCGGCGGTCGCCGGCGCCTCGTGCGCAGCCTGATCGTCGTCGTGTGCGTCGCATACGTCGGCGTCCTGCTGCTGCTGCCCCTCGTGGGCATCGTCGTCACCGCGCTGAAGCCCGGCTGGTCGAAGGTGGTCGAGACCTTCTCGAGGCCGGACGTGCAGCACGCCTTCGTCCTGACCGGGGTGATCACCGTGATCGCCGTCGTGGTGACCACGGTCTTCGGCGTGATCACGGCCTGGGTGCTCGTGCGGCAGCGCTTCGTCGGCAAGTCGCTGCTGAACGCGCTCGTCGACCTGCCGTTCGCCCTCTCGCCCGTCACCGTGGGGCTCGCGGCCGTGATCCTCTTCGGCTTCGGCGGCTGGTTCGAGCCCTTCTTCGAAGCCCGCGGCATCCAGGTGATCTTCGCCGTGCCCTCGATGGTGCTCGTGACGATCTTCATCTGCATCCCGTTCACGATCCGCGAGGTCGTGCCGGTGCTCGAGGAGATCGGCAAGGACGAGGAGGACGCCGCCCGCACGCTCGGGGCGTCGATCCTGCAGACCTGGCGGAAGGTGACCCTGCCGAACATCCGGTGGGGGATCCTCTACGGCGTCGCGCTCACGATCGCCCGGTCGATCGGCGAGATCGGCGCCGTGCTGATCGTGAGCGGGTTGATCAAGGGCAAGACCGAGACCGCCACCCTGTTCATCTTCACGGCGATCGAGGAACGCCAGACGGCTGAGGCATACATCGTGGCCCTCACCCTGGCCGCCGTGTCGATCGTGCTGCTCGTCGCGATCGAGTCGGCGCGTCATCGCATCGAAGGAAGGAAGGTACGTACATGAGCACGCCGATCGTGGTGGAGCAGCTCACCAAACGGTTCGGCTCGTTCGAGGCCGTGAGCGAGGTGTCGTTCACGGCTCCGGGAGGGGCGATCACCGCTCTCCTCGGGCCGTCCGGATCGGGCAAGAGCACCGTCCTGCGCATGATCGCCGGGTTGGAGAACCCCAACCAGGGGCGCATCTGGATGGGCGAAATGGAGCTCACGCCGAAGAGCGTGCAGGAGCGGCGAGTCGGGTTCGTGTTCCAGCACTACGCCCTGTTCCGACACATGACCGTAGCCGACAACGTCGAGTTCGGCCTTGCGGTGCGCAAGCGGTCGAAGGCCGACCGGAAGGCCCGGGTCGACGAGCTGCTCGACTTGGTGCAGCTCACGCACTTCGCGAAGCGCTACCCGGATCAGCTCTCGGGCGGCCAGCGCCAGCGGGTCGCGCTCGCGAGAGCGCTCGCGCCGCGGCCGGACGTGCTGCTGCTCGACGAGCCGTTCGGCGCGCTCGACGCGCGGGTGCGTCAGGATCTGCGGCAGTGGCTCGACGAGCTGCACCAGGAGCTGGGAGTGACGAGCCTGCTGGTCACCCACGACCAGGAGGAAGCGCTCGAGCTCGCTAACCAGGTAGTGGTGATGCACGAGGGGCGGGTCGAGCAGGTCGGTTCTCCCGGCGAGATCTACGAGAACCCCAAGACGCCGTTCGTCGCCGGCTTCGTGGGCTCGGCCAACGTGCTGCACGGAGTGGTCCGAGACGGCCACGTGCACCTCGGTGCGTTCCGGGTTCCGGGGGCCGGTCACCTCACGGAAGGTGCCGCGGCCACCGCCTTCGTGCGCCCGCACGATGTGCACGTCGCACCGCAGGGGGCCAACGGGCACGACTCGGGCGGTGCCCCGCTCGCGCTCGGACGGGTCGAGCGAATCTCCTCGCTCGGGTGGCTCGCGCGGCTCACGATCAGACTCGACGGCGAGGGCAACCACACCCTCGTTGCGCACGTGCCCCAGGCCGATCTCCACGGGGCTTCGGTAGGCGATCTTGTGAGCGTGGACCTGCGGAACCCGAAGGCCTTCGACCAGGCGGCGGGCGATGTCGAGCGCGAGGTCGAGACCGGGGAGTGATCCGAACGCCGCTGCGGGTCGTGGACGACGGAGGTGGCGCCCCGGGGGGAGAGGTCCCCGCCGAGGTGCTTCGGTTCGCCGCGCTCCCGCCCGAGCAGCGGCAGCTCCTGCTGCATGTGCACGATCTGCTGGGAGGCATCGCCTACGGAACGGTGATCCTGGTGCTGCAGGACGGCAAAGTGATCCAGGTCGAGACCTCGGAGAAGATCAGGCTGAAGTAGCGAACGCTTCGAGCTTCCACGGATCCCAGATCGCCTGCTCAGTGACCGCAGGCGCAGCCTCCGGCGCCGCAGCACCCGCCGCCCGTGGCGGCCGGCCCGGCCTCGGGCGCCGACGAGCTCGTCGAGCCGGTCGCGAACATGGAGAAGCGCCGCCGGACGCGCTCGTCGCCGCACGACGGACACGCGAGCGCCACGTCGACCGACGAGCTTCCGATCGAACGCCGTTCCTCGAAGCGATGCTCGCAGGCCAGGCAGACGTATTCGTAGACGGCCATCGTGAGCCCATCATAGTCTCCCGCCATGCGCACGACCGAGGCCGTCGATCGCGTCGCCGTGGCCCTCGATCTGCTCGCGGACAGTCCAGACGGCAAGTCGGTCACCGAGGTCGCCGACGCGCTCGAGGTGCACAAGTCGACGGCGTCCCGCTTGCTCGCCACGCTGGGACGACACGGACTGGTCGAACGCACGCGCGAACGCCGGTACCGGATCGGCATGGGGATCGTTCGCTACGCCGCGAGCGCGCTGGACGAGCTCGGCGCGGTGAGCCGCGCTCGGCCGGAGCTCGAATCGTTGTCGCTGAAGACCCGGGAGACGGTTTCGCTCGGCGTGCTCGACGGGAGCGACGTCCTCTACATCGACCAGGTGACCGGGCACGAGCGGGTGCTCTTCGCGGATTGGGCGGGACGTCGATCGCCGGCTCACTGCAGCTCGAGCGGGAAGGTGCTGCTCGCGCATGCCGACGCCGGAGGGCTCGAGGCGTTCCTGGCCCGGCCGCTGGCCGCCCGCACCGACAGGACGATCACCGACCCCGCGTCGCTGCGTGACCGCATCGAGGAGATCCGCCGGCGCGGGTACGAGCGGTCGATCGGCGAGCTCGAGGTCGGGCTGAGCACCGCCGCCGCGCCCGTCTGGTCCCGGGGGAGGGTGGTCGCCGCGGTCAGCGTCGGAGGGCCGAGCTTCCGGCTGCCAGCTCGCGAGCTCCCGAGGCTCGGCCGGCTGGCGATCGAGACGGCGACCGCGATCGGGCGCCGGCTTGACCGGGACCAGGCGGGCGATCCGTTCCCGGTGCCGGCGTCGTAGCAGGGTTGCCTTCTGGGCAACGCCATGCTCCCGTTCCGCCGGCGAGACCGCTAGCGTGGCGCTGTGGCTGCCCGACCGAGCGCCGTGATCGAGCCCGGCCCCGATCCGTTCCAAGCGGAAGGCGTGTGGTTGAAGGCCGCGCTGCACACGCACACGAACCGCACCGACGGCGATCTCAGCCCCGATGCCCACGTGCTGCACCACGAATGGATGGGCTTCGACGTCGTCGCGATCACCGACCATTGGACCCTCACGTCCCGGCCGTCGACCGATCGACTCCTGGTGATCCAGGGCGCCGAGCTGGCGGTCGATCCGCTCGGGAAGGGCCGGTACACCGAGATCCTTGCGATCGGCATCGACGACATCCCCGAGGATCCCGGCGGGGATCGCGACCATTGGGAGCAGGTCGACAACTACCGCTTCAAGACGTTCCCGGACCTGTCGACGGCCGCGGCGAACATCAACGCGCAAGGAGGGGTCGCGTTCGTGGCGCACCCGTACTGGAGCGGCCTCCCCCCCGAGACGGTGCTCGAGGCCGACGGGGTTGCCGGCTTCGAGCTCTATAACGCGAGCGCCGAGCGCGAGACCGGACGTGGCGACTCGTCCTACATCTGGGATCTCGCGCTCGATCGCGGACGCCTGTTGTTCGGCATCGCGACCGACGACTGTCACTACCCCGGGTTCGACATCGGCGACGGCTGGACGATGGTGCGCGTCGCGGATCGCACCGAGGAGGCCGTGCTGACGGCGCTCGCGACGGGTTCCTTCTACGCCTCGAACGGCCCGGTGATCCACGATGTCCGTCGTGACGCCGACGGCATCGAGGTTCGCTGCAGTCCCGCGGCCTCGGTGATCCTCCGCTCCGGGTTCGAACGGGGACTGTCCGTGGTGGCCGGTCCGCGAGGGCGGCTGGAAGGGGCGCGCATCCTGGAGCGTGACGGCTCGGGGGCCATCGTGCGCGCGAGGTTCCAGCCGCAAGCCGACGACCTGACGTACGCCCGGGTACAGGTGAACGATGAGCGAGGCCGGTCCGCATGGACCAATCCGATCTGACGGTGCCGACACGAAGGGGAGGAGGAATGAGACGGACCCTCACGCCGCTGGTCGTGCTCGCCGCCATGCTGGCGCTGACGGTGCCCGCGCTCGCGCAGAGCGCGACCCCGGTCGAGGAGCCGACCAGGCTGACCGTGGGAATGAGCTACGACCTCTACACGTCGAACCCCCTGCGCGCGTGCGGCTGCGGCGCCGAGTACGAGTTCCTCGCGCTCAACTACGACATGCTGCTGCGCTTCGACGAGCGGACGCTGGCGGCGGCGCCCGGCCTCGCCACGGAAGTGCCCACGAAAGAGAACGGAGGGGTCTCCGAGGACGGCATGACCTACACGTTCCACATCCGCGACGACGCGACATGGCACGACGGCACACCGGTCACCTCCCGGGACGTCGCCTTCACCTACCGATTCGTCCTCGACAACAAGATCGGCGCCTACAACAATTACCTGCCCTACGACCCCGAGTTCAGGACCCCCGACGACTCCACCCTCGTCTGGACGACGAGCGCACCGAGTCTCGCGCCCGTCGCGCCCCCCTACATCCCGATCCTGCCCGAGCACATCTGGGCGGAGTACGACGGGAACGCCAAGGCCGGGAAGCAGTTCGAGAACATCCCGGCGATCGGCTCGGGCCCGTTCCAGCTCGTCGAGTGGCAGGAGGGGCGGTTCTGGCGCGTCGAGGTCAACGAGGAGTATTGGGGCGGCCCGGCGCTCGTCGACGAGATCGTGTTCCGAGCGTTCGACAACGCGGAGACGATGGCCCTGGCGCTACGAGACGGCGAGGTCGACCTCGTCTCGGGGTTGCCGCCCAACATCGCGCGATCGCTCGAGGGTCAGCCCGATATCGCGGTCCACGAGGCCGTGGGGCGAACGTTCCTCAACTTCGCGTTCAACTTCGGCGGGCAGAACCCGGCCGCGACCAACCACCCCGCGCTCGACGACCTGATCGTGCGGACCGCGATCGCCCACGCGATCGACAAGCAGGCATTGGTGGACAAGGTGTTGCTGGGCAGCGGTGTTGCGGGGACGAGCCTGATGCCGCCGTCCAGCCCATGGCACTGGGAGCCCGCGGCCGGCGAGGAACAGTCCTTCGACATCTCCGCGGCCAACGCGATGCTCGACGACGCCGGCTACCTCGACACCGATGACGACGGCGTCCGCGAGATGCCCGGAGGCGGCGAACCGCTGGACCTCGAGATCGTGGCGGCGTCGAGCGTCGTCGAGGCGCCGGCCTCAGCGAAGCTGATCGCCGGGTGGCTCGGTGAGATCGGCATCGACGCCCAGGTCAAGGCCGTCGGCGACGGCGCCATGAACCAGGTCTGGACCCGCGGCACGTTCGATGCCTACCTGTGGGGTTGGACCCCAGATCCGGACCCCGACTTCATCCTGTCGGTCTTCACGACCGCCCAGTGCGGGAACTGGAGCGACGGCTGCTACGCGAACCCCCGATATGACGAGCTCTACACCGACCAGCAACAGGCGACGTCTGTCGAGGAGCGCCAGGCGCTCGTGGCCGAGATGCAGTCGTTCCTCTACGAGGACGTCGCCGAGGTGATCCTGTTCTACGCGGCCGATCTCGAGGCGTACCGCACCGACACGTTCACGGGATACGCGCCGACACCGCCGCCCGACGGGTACATGGTCTTCGGCTACCTTCCCTATCCCTACATGAACATCGAGCCCGTCAGTGCGGCCGACGGTGGGGCGACGTCGTCGGGCTCCGAGGTGATCCCGCTCTGGGTATGGGGCACCGCGGCCGCCCTGATCGTCGCCGGTGGGATGATCGTCTCGCGCGTGCGGCGTTCGCGCGAAGACGAGCGCGAGTAGCGCATGCGGGGCTACGTCGGCCGGAAGATCCTAGGTGCCGCCGGCACGCTGCTGTTCGTGATGCTGTTCAACTTCGTGCTGTTCCGTGTGATGCCGGGCAGCCCGGTCGACACCATCGCGAGGAACCAGCGCCTGTCCCCAGGCGAGATCGAGGCGTTGATCGCGGACTTCGGCCTCGACCGCTCGTTGCCCGCCCAGGTCCCCGGATACCTGTGGGACACGGTGCGAGGCAACCTCGGCTTCTCGTACACCTCTGGCAGGTCCGTGACATCCGTGCTCGCCGAACGGGTGTGGCCGACCGTCGTGCTCGTGCTGCCCGCGACGATCATCTCGGTGGCGGTCGGGGTGTGGCTCGGCATCCACGCGGGCTGGCGCCGCGGCTCGAGCACCGACGCCGGATCGGTCGGCGCATCGCTGGTCCTCTATTCGACGCCCGAAGGGTGGCTGGGCATGATGCTGCTCGTCGTCTTCGGGGTGTGGCTCGGGCTGTTCCCGCTCGGCGGGTACACGTCGACCCCTCCGCCGCAGGGATCGGCATATGTGGCCGACGTGATGACGCATGCGTTCCTCCCCGTCGTCACGCTGGCCCTGGCCTACATCGGCGAGTACGTCTTGATCATGCGCTCCTCGATGGTCGAGGTGACTCATGAGGACTACCTCTTGACCGCGCGTGCCAAGGGACTCACCGACCGGGAGGTGCGTCGGCGGCACGCGGTCCCGAACGCGTTGCTGCCGACCGTCACGCTCATCTTCTACAGCTTCGGCTTCGTCTTGGGCGGGGCGGTGGTGATCGAGTCGATCTTCAACTGGCCGGGTCTCGGGCTCCTCACGTTCCAGGCCATCGACAATCAGGACTTCCCGGTGATCCAGGGCGTCTTCCTGCTCTCGAGCTTCCTCGTGATCGCCTGCAATCTGGCGGCCGACCTCTCGTACGGGTACATCGATCCTCGGGTGCGCGAGCACTGATGGCCGCGGGATCCGACGTGTTGCTCGAGGACGTTCCCCGGTCGGCTCGCGCGGCGGCCCGGGTGCGCCGGCGCCAGTCGTTCGCGGCGTTCCGAAGGGACTACCGGCGCAACCTCATGGGCATGGCGGGGGTCGTCATCCTCATCATCACCGTGACCGTGGCGCTGCTGGCCCCCGTGATGACCGACCAGCGCGAGACACAGGAGGCGTTCGCGACGGGGCCGGTGCTGGCGCCGCCGTCCTTGGCGTATCCGCTGGGCACCGATCTCTACGGGCGGTCGGTGCTCACGCTCACGATCTGGGGCGCCCGCGTCTCGCTGCTCGTCGGCTTCGCGGCCACCGCGATCGCCGCCTCGATCGGCACCTCGGTGGGGGTGACCGGCGGCTACACCGGCGGGCGGATCGACGGCATCCTCAACGCGGTCTCGAACTGGTTCCTGGTCATCCCGTGGATCCCCCTCGCGATCGCGCTCGCCTCGATACTCGGTCCGACCCTGTTCAACGTGATCATCGTGATCGGCATTACGTCGTGGGCGTCGACGGCCCGACTCGTGCGAGCCCAGACGCTGAGCGTGAAGCAGAGCTCGTTCGTGGAACGGTCCAGGGCACTCGGCGGGTCGGAATGGCACCTCGCCACGCGCCACGTGCTGCCGAACCTGGTGCCGGTCATCCTGGCGAACACGGTGCTCGCGATCGCGCTGGCGATCCTGTCGGAGACCACGCTGGCGCTGCTGGGGCTCGGTGACCCGGGCACGATCTCGTGGGGAACGATGATCTACGAAGCCTTCGTCGCGGGGGCGATCAGCGGTGGCCAATGGTGGTGGCTGTTGCCGCCGGGCCTCGCGATCGTGCTCGTCGTGCTCGCCTTCACGATGTGCGGCTACGCGCTCGAGGAGATCCTGAATCCCCGCCTGCGGGCAGGGGGCGCCGCATGACCCGGCGCCCGTTCGCCGACGAGATCGCGTTCGCACGGGAGCTCGCGGACATGGCCGCTTCCATCTCCGCCCGGTGGACCGAGGGCGACCTCGGCGTGCGCCACAAGCACGATGCAACGCCGGTGACCGACACCGACGTCGCGATCGAGCGGGCGCTGCGCGACGAGGTCCGGCTCCGGTTCCCCGACGACGGCTTCCTCGGCGAGGAAGAGGGCTCGACGGGAGGCGGCCCGAGGACCTGGATCGTCGATCCGATCGACGGCACGCGGAACCTGATCGACGGCATCCAGCTCTGGAGCACCCTGATCGCGCTGGTCGACGGAGACCGCCCCGTGCTCGGCGTGGTGCACGCACCGGCGCTCCAGGAGCGGTACGAGGCCGTGGCCGGCGGCGGCGCCGTGCTGAACGGCGAGCCCATCCACGTCTCGAGTACGACGATGCTGGGCGACGCGATCGTGCTGCACTCGAGTGTGGAGGAGTGGATGCGCGGCCCCTACTGGGAGGGATTCGGCTCGATCGCGAGCTCGGCGCGTCGCACCCGAGGGATCAGCGACGCCTGGGGGCACATGCTCGTCGCGCGGGGCTCCGCCGACGTCGTCCTCGAGCACGAGCCGTGTGGACCCTGGGACTGGTCGGCCGTTCGCGTGATCGTGGACGAGGCCGGCGGTCGGCTCTCGACGCTCGAGGGGCACGAACCGAGCCCCGGATGCAACCTGCTCTCCTCGAACGGATCGCTCCACGGATCCGTCGTCCGGGAACTCGCGATCGACGCGGTCGCGGGCCGATGATCGCGGATCGGGCGAGCGGGCCGCACACTGCGATCGCTCGAGGGGGGAGTGCAACCGGATGAGGATCCTGATCAGGTGGTCGATCACGGCGGTCGCCGTGTTCGTTGCGGCACAGCTCGTGCCCGGCATCGAGCTCCGGCAGGGGTTGGTGTCGTTGTTGATCGTCTCGGCGATCCTGGGGCTCGTGAACGCCGTGCTCGGCACGGTGTTGCGCATCCTCAGCATCCCGTTCCTGATCCTGACGCTCGGTCTGTTCGCCATCGTGATCAACATGGTCGTGCTCTGGGTGACCACGATCTTCACCGATCGCATCGATATCGACGGGTTCTGGGCGTACTTCTGGGCCGCGGTGATCATCTCGATCGTCACGCTCGTGCTGCGGATCATCCTGCCTGACGGCCGCGACGACTGATCGCCGCTCCCGGGGGGCACGTCGGCTCGAGCCGGGTAGGCTTGAAGCATGCCGGAGAGCTACGGGAAGCGTCAGCGCCAGGACGTGAAGGCGCGGAAGGCTGCCGCTCGCGAAGAGCGGCGGGTGGCGCGCGCCAAGCGCGACGCCGATCGCGCGGCCGGACTCGTCGAGGCGGGCACGCCGATCGAGGCCGCCGACCCCGCGGTGCTCGGGCTCCCCGACGATGAGGTCGACGAGAGCGCGCGCCCGGCCACCGACGCCCCTGCGTGAGCGTGGAAGCGGACGAGGAACGCATCGCGCTGTTCCTCGACTACGAGAACCTGGCCATCGGGGCGCGGGACAACCTCGGCGGCATGCGCTTCGATCTGCGCCCGGTGCTCGACGCGTTGGCCGAGCGGGGCCGGGTGATCGCCCGCAAGGCATACGCCGACTGGTCCTACTTCGATGAGGACCGCCGCATGCTGACCCGAGCCCACGTCGAGCTCGTCGAGATCCCGCAGCGCATGGGCGCCTCGCGCAAGAACGCCGCCGACATCAAGCTCGCGGTCGACGCGCTCGAGATGGCGTTCGAGCGCGACTACATCACGACGTTCGTGATCTGCACCGGCGACAGCGATCTCACGCCGCTCGTGCACAAGCTCCGGGAGCTGAACAGGCGGGTGATCGGCGTGGGCATCAGGGAGTCGACGTCGAAGCTGCTGCCGCCCGCCTGCGACGAGTTCCTCTACTACGACGCGCTCGAGGGGGTCGATGTCTCGGCCCCGCGCCGTCGGGGGAAGCGCCGCCAGCAGGACGCCCCCGAGCCGCGTCGGGAGGCGTCGGTGGACGCGCCCCAGGCGGTCGATGTCGGGGACACGGTGGTGGACGAGGCAGCGACGGACGAATCGGCCGGCGACGGCAGGCCGCGCAGCGTGGACGAGCTCTCGGTCTTGATCGCGCAGACGGTGGCCGGTCTCGAACGGAGCACAGGCGGCCCGGTGCTGGCGTCGTCCGTCAAGCGCGCGGTTCTGCGCAAGGATCCGACCTTCAGCGAGGCGGAGTTCGGCTTCCGCGCTTTCGGCGAGCTGTTGCGACACCTCGCCGAGCGCAACGTGGTGGAGCTCTCGGAGGGGTCGGCGAAGGGCGATCCGGAGGTCACCCTGCCATCGCAGGGCGGCGAGACCGAGGCTTTCGCGCTGCTCCGCGATGTCGTGGGGAACCTGCAGCGGGAGCGCGGCGAGCCTCCGGTGCTCTCCGGACTGAAGAACCAGGTGCGCAAGACCGAGCCGAGCTTCAGCGAGAAGAAGTTCGGCTATCGGGGATTCCTGCAGTTCTGCAGGGCGGCGGAGACCCACGGGCTGGTGACGCTGCGGTGGGATCCCGAGGCAGAGGACTACGTCGTCTCGGTTCCCGCCGGCGACCGGTAGCACCGCTCCTCGCTTGACGTTCGCGCACCCCCGGTCGTCATGATGGCGTGGTGGCGGGAACGTTCGAGGTCTCGATCGAGGGAGGCGCGAAGCGCATCTTCGCGAGCGCGACGGACTGGCCGGGGTGGTGTCGGTCCTCACGCGATGAGGAAGCGGCACTCGAAGCGCTGCTCGCGTACGGCCCCAGGTACGCGAAGGTCCTCGAAGGCTCGGGCGCGCGGTTCACGCCTCCCGCGAAGCTCGGGGCGCTGCAGGTCGGCGAGCGCGTCGCAGGCAACGCCACGACCGACTTCGGCGCGCCCGACGGCGTGTTCGCCGCCGATGCCCGCCCGGTCGGCGCCGTGGAGCGACGGCGGTTCCGGGCGCTGCTCGAGGCGAGCTGGATCGCCCTCGACCGCGCGGCTGACGCCGCTCGGGGGCGGGAGCTCAGGAAAGGGCCGAGGGGCGGCGGACGGTCCCTCGACGCGATCCTCGGCCACGTGGTGCAGGCCGAGGCCGGCTACCTGCGCAGGTTGACGGGCTCGGGCACGCCCGTCGACGAGGACGATCCGTGGGCATCTCGAGAGACCGAACGCAGCGCGGTGCTCGACGGGCTCGATCGGGCGGCCGCGGGCGACGTGCCCGAGACCGGTCCGCGCGGCGGCCAGATCTGGACACCTCGGCGGTTCCTGCGCCGCGCCGTGTGGCACGTGCTCGATCACGCATGGGAGATCGAGGACCGGTCCGCCTCCTGATCGACGACGCTCTGATCACCCGCCGGTCACCCCGGACATTCGCCGGCGGCCGTAGGATGCGGCCACATGAGGGAGCCCACCCTGGAGCGCAGCCTCGATCCACGCCGCCTGCGCAACGGGCGTCTCGCTCGGCTGCAGCGTGCGATGGCCGCGCACGGCGTCGAGATCTGCGTGCTCTCGAACGATCCGAACGTGCGGTACGCGACGGGCGCGAGCGTGATGCCCGTCTACGCGATGAGCACGTTCGCACGGTGCGCCGTTGTGCCGCAGGAAGGCGAGCCCGTGTTGTTCGAGCACGGGAACTCCGTGCATCGCTCGCGGTTGCGCGCGCCCGATGTGCGGCCGATGCACGCCTGGGAGTTCTACGACGATCCCGGGAGGGAGGCGGCCGTCTGGGCGGAGGAGACGCTCGCCGCGGTCCGCGAGGTGGGTGCCACCGGCGACGTCGTGGCCGTCGACCGGTTGGGCACGCCCGCCTTCCTGGCCCTGCAGGAACGTGGCGTGCGGATCGTGGACTCGGCGCCGGTCACCCAGGAGGCCCGCCGCGTGAAGACACCCGAGGAGGTCGCGCTCTTCGAGCTGAACGGCGAGCTCGTGCTGGACATGCTCGCCGCGTTCGAAGCCGCGGTCGCACCCGGCATCTCCGAGCGCGAGCTGCTCGCCGTGATGAGCGACGTCATGGTTCGCGGCGGCGGGGAGTACCTCGCCACCACGACCGTTTGCTCGGGTCCCAACACGAATCCCTGGAGGGCTGAGGCCACCGACCGCCGCCTCGAGCGCGGGGATCTCGTGTTCGTCGACACCGACACGGTCGGCATCGAGGGGTGCTTCTTCTGCGTGTCACGCACCTTCCCGGTCGACGCGCCGTCGCGAGCCCAGCGCGAGCTCTACCGCTGGGCGCACGACTGGCTCGCGACGATGGAGTCCCTGATCCGTCCGGGGGTGACCTGCGGCGAGCTGGTGGCCGAGGCGCCCCCCGTGCCGCAGCGATACGCCGCCCAGCGGTACGAGTGCATGTTCCACGGCATCGGCCTCGAGGAGGAGAACCCCAGCCTGTGTCACCCCGACGACGCACAGCCGAACCCGGCAACGATGCTCGAGGAGAGCACGATGCTCGTGGTAGAGCTGTATGCGGGTGAGATCGGAGCGCGCGACGGCGTGAAGCTGGGCGATGAGCTGCTGGTCACGGCCGAGGGCATCCGCGTGCTCGCCCCGTTCCCGTTCTCGGACCCCCTCCTGGGTTGAAGCCGTTGAAGCGGCTTGGCATGCCTCGTGCTGGCGGCGCCGCGGACCAGCTGCATGTCGGCCTATCTGCCTACCGCTATCGCGGGACCCCCTGGGTGCCGCTCGGCCCTTCCGCTCGACCATGCGTTTGGGCTACGTTCCCGGTGGCGATACGCCGCGAGGGTCGCCGACAAGTCGGATCCGGGGGTCGATGCAGTGAAGCAGCGGAAGCGTCCGGCCACAGACGTCGAGGTCATCCGCGCCGGCTCGCGCTACGTGTGGGGACGGGGGCCGGACTTCTACGGCATCTGGGACCAGAAGCATCCCGAGGACCCCGTCGCGACCTTCGACGGCTCCTCGCGCTCCGACGGCTGGCGGTACTTCCAGCGGTTGGAGTGGGAAGCGAAACCCATCAAGCATCGGCATCGGGTGGGGCGGTGGCTCCGGAGGTTCATGGTCGCGGTGCTCGCGGTCATCGTGGTCGCGTTGCTCGGGCTGGTGGCATTCCTGCTTCTGAACAACAGGACGCTCGAAGGATCGCTGTTCGACCTGACGGCCGCCGACCCCTCGGCCGAGCCCGCCGAGTCGAACCTCGTCCGCCACGAGAACGCCGAGGGAGGCTACGCGTTCCGCCATCCGAGCGGCTGGACGGTCGCGGACCGGTCGACCGGCACCGTGTTGTCGAGCACGAGCGAGCAGGTCTCGGTCGCCTTCGAGGTCACGTCGGAGCCGCGCATCGACGTGGCCGCGGAGTCGATCGCCCGGACGTTCACCGGGGGATGGACCGAGGTCGATGTCGAACCCCTGCAGATCCGGAAGGTCGCGGCCTTCGATGCCGTCTCGATCTCCGGCACGGGGACCGACGACGGCGGTCGTGCCATCCGGTTCATGGTGATCGCGGTCGAGGGCGGCATCCGCAACTACGTGATGCGGATCGTCGTGCCCCAGGCGTACGACCCGACCGCGGCGCAGCCACAGATCGAAGAGGTCGTGGCCTCGTTCGAGCCGCTCTAGGACGCGAGGTCGATCAGAGGCCGAACTGGATCGATCCGAAGATCGCCGTCCACGTGTCGGCGGCCTCGTCGTTCTCGAACACCCTGTAGTGCCTCAGCGACCCGGTCGGAGCCAACGTGTCGGCCGTCGGGAAGACGAGTGGGCTCTGCGCGACGTCGGGATGCTCGAAACGGTTGGCGATGATGCGTCTCGCCGCGGGAACCGGGCTGATGTACCACACCCAGTCCGCGATCATCGCGGCGACGTCGGGTCGATACACGAAGTCGATGTAGTTCATCGCGTCCACCGGGTGTCTCGCGTTCCTCGTGATCATCAGGTTGTCGGTCCACAGGATCGCGCCCTCTTCCGGCACCACGAACCGCAGCCCCTCCGAGCCCAGTTGCTGGGCCTGGAACACGTCACCCGACCACGCCTGGGACGCCCAGATCTCGCCGCTCCTCAGGGCCCCGAGGTAGGACTGGGCGTAGTACTGGCGCACGAGGCCGGCCGCGCGTTGCTCGCGGAGGCGGTCGGCCGCCTTCAGCCAGTCGGCCTCGGTTGAGGTCGCGGGGTCGATGCCGAGCTCGAGGAGCCCGGCGCTGCCGAGGTCGAGCGAGTCGGACATCATGCCGACCCGTCCCTCGAGCGCGGGGTCGAACAGGTCCCCGATGCTCCGCGGGCGGCGCCCGAGCGCCTCCATGGCTTCGGGCCGGTATGCGATGCCGGTGAGCCCCGATTGCCAGGCGACCGTGTAGGTGTTGCCCGGGTCCCAGGGCGGATCGCGGACGAGCTCGCTCGCGTATCGATTGAAGTTCTCCATGCGCAGCGGGTCGAGCGGCGTGAGCCAACCGGAGTTGATCAGCTTCGTGACCTCGATACCGTTGGTCATCACGATCAGGTCGTAGAACGGGGGCAGTCCGGCGCCGAGATAGGGCTCGATCTCCTGCATGAACGTGTCGTTGCCGTCGATCGTGCGGAAGTAGTGCATCTTGATGCCCGTCTCCTGCTCGAAGAGCTCGAGCGACGGATGCCGGTTCCCCTGGGCGATGTCGATGTAGTAGGGCCAGTTGGCGAAGTTGAGCCGGTTGAACTGAGGCTGGCGCTGCCACCAGGCCGGCCAGTCGGTGATCGGCTCGCTCGCCGCGCTCGGCGACGCGCCCGTACCGCTGCGGTCGAGCTCGCATCCGGCCAGCAGGGCGCCGCCGACGATGGCTCCCGCGCCACGCCCCATGTTCCTGAGCATCGCCCGGCGGCTGATCGGCACGGCCGAGCCTGGCTCGGGAGGCGGAGCGTCGGCCGGAGGGAAGCGAGCGACCATGGGCTGGGCGGAGACCGTACGCCCGAGAGGGCCTCGAGCGCAAGCGGGTGCGCCGGCGGCGGGGTCGCGACCGCCGATCAGACGGGCTGCAGGGTGATCGTGCGCCGCAGCAGCACCGTAGCGACGCCGAGCAACGCCACCGAGTACGCGGCCAGCACCGCGAGCTCGGACATCACCCGGGCGGGCGCGGCGCCCGTGGCGATCGATGCCGTCAGCGCCTCGATGGCCCAAGCATGGGGGAAGAGGTGGGCGATGCGGTACATCAGCGGCGGGAAGATCTCGAGCGGCACCATGCAGCCGCCGAGCGCGGCGAGCACGAGCCCGAGGAACACGCCCATGGCGCCGGCCTGCGAGGCGTTGTGCAGCACGGCGCCCATCACCATCGCGGCGCCTGTCGCCGCCAGCGCGAACAACAGCACGACGAGGGCGGTCGTGAGCAGGTTCCCCCAATCGACCCGGAAGAGCAGCACCGTGCCGACCACGATCAGCAGCCCCTGCACCAGCGCGATCGCGTATCGCCCGAGTGCCTCGCCGAGCAGGATCGTCCGCACCGACGTGGGCGAGGCGAGCATGCGCGAGGTCACCCCCAATCGACGCGTTTCGATCAGCATCGCCGAGGCCGACAGCGACGTCAGGAACATGAACAGGATCAGCTCCTGCGCCGCCCCCGTCTGGAACGTTCCGATCGCTGCGGCGCCGGCCGTGCGCGTCGTGACCTCGATGCCCGGCAGCGACGCGGCCGCCCTCGCCGCCCGGTCGAGGCCCTCGTCGAAGTCGTCCACGGCGCCTGCGGCGACCGCGAACCGAGCCGCCCGGATCTCCACGCTCTGCGCATCGACGACGGCGTCGAGCGTCGTCTCGAGCTCTTGGCTGGCGCCCGCTGGACGGGTGACCACGGTGACCGGCACGGTCTCGCCTGCGCGGACACGCTCGTCGTAGCGGGCAGGGATCACGATCCCCCCTTCGACCTCGCCCCGCTCGACCGCGGTGCGCAACGCGTTCGGGTCGGCGAAGGCCTGTACCTCGATGCCTTCGGTCGCGTCGAGCCGCGCGCGGAGGTCACGTCCGAGGGGTTCCGCGTCGAGGGGGACGAGCCCGACCCTCGGCGTGAAGCCCGAGCCGAATGCGGCGCCGAGCGCCAAGATGATCAGGAACGGGAAGACGAAGACGAAGAACGCCCCCGTCTTGTCGCGCGTCAGCCGGCGCAGGTTCACGCCGGCGATGGTTGCTGCCTTCCGCACGGTCATCGCGCCACCATCCGTCGCGACCGGTCCCACGCGATCGTGCCCGACACGGCGGCGAACGCGGCGACCCCGAGGAGCGGGCCGATGATGTCGGCCACGGTGCCCCCGTACGCCAGCTCCTGGAACCCCTCCATCAGCCACCCCTGTGGCGAGAGGAATCGGATCGTGCCCAGGAATCCCGCTTGTGAGATCGGGAAGAACGTGCCTCCCAGCAAGCCGCCCACCACCGCGACGATCGAGACGAAGGCGCCGGCCTGCGCCGTGGTCGTCGCGAGGGATGCCACGAGCGCGGTCACGCCGACCGCCGCGAGCACGCCGCCGAGCACGAGGAGCGCGACACCGAGCGGGTCCCCCCACGTGGCACCGAGCAACCACGTGGTCGCCGCCACCAGCAGCACGGTGCTCACGAGTCCGACCACGAAGCTCGCGAGTGCCTTCCCGCCGATCACGGAGCTCGGGGCGATCGGCGCGACGAGCAGCCGAGCGAGCGTGCCGTCGTCGCGTTCCTCGAGCAGGCCGCGAACGCCGAACTCCACCGAGAAGAACAGGAAGAAGACCGCCATGCCGATCGCGAAGAACGTGGCCTGCGAAGCCAATCGGTCCTCGGTGGCGACCGCGCGGATCTCGGCGCCCTGCGGCACCGCCCGCGCCCGGGCGACCAGCGCGCGGTCGATCGGCGCCCCCGTCCCGGTGACCGTCGCGACGGAGAGCCCGATCGCGTCGAGGTCCGAGGCGAACGACCTCGCGATCGACGCAGCGACGAGTGACGCGATCTGAGCGTCCGGCGCCGCGATCACCTCGATCGTGCCGCCGCGGCCCGCCCGCACCCCGTCGGTGAACCTCTCCGGGAACACCACGGCCGCGTCGACCTCGCCGTCCTCGGCGAGTCGTTCGCCGTCGGCCACCGAGCCCGCCTCGCGAAGCGTCACGAAGTCGAGGCGTTCGAGTAGATCGGTGAACGCGTCGGGGAGCTCCTCTCCCGTGTCGCGGTTCACGACCGCGTAGGTCGCCTCGAACCCTTCGCTTTCGACGTCGCCGAGCGTCAGGCTGAAGATCCAGGCCAGGCCGAACGGCAGCACGAGCGCGACGAGCAATGCGGTCCGGTCGCGCAGGCGCCGGCGGATGTCCTTCGCGGCGATCGTCCAGGCATCTCGCATAAGGTCTCCGGTTCAGCCCTCGTCGCGGAGGGCCTTGCCGGTCAAGTGGAGGAAGACCGCCTCGAGGTTCGGCTCGTCGACCGTCATCGAGCTGATGCTGGTGCCGGTGCCATCGATCGCCCGCACGATCTCGGCCAGGGAGGCGCGCACGTCGTCGGCGAGCAAGTCGATGCCGCCGTCGTGGACCACCGCCTCCTCCACCCCGGGCACGGCCGCGGCGGACGCGGCAGCCGCCGCAAGATCGCCCCGCGCGTCGACGTGCAGGCGGTCGTGTTCACCGACCAGGGAGATCAGCTCGCGGGGCGTGCCCTCGGCCTTCAGCGTGCCCTCGTCCAGGATGCCGACCCGGTCACACAGTCGCTCGGCCTCTTCCATGTAGTGCGTCGTGTAGAGCACGGCCATGCCTTCGCGGGCGAGCGCTTCCACGGAGTCGAGGATCGCGTTGCGGCTCTGCGGGTCGACCCCCACGGTCGGCTCGTCGAGCACCAGCAAGCTGGGGTCGTTCAGCATGCCGAGGCCGATGTTGAGCCGCCGCTTCATGCCGCCCGAGAACGCATCGGTACGTTCGTTCCCCCGATCGGCGAGGCCGATCGTGTCGAGGACGCGGTCCATACGGGACTCGAGCGCGGCCCCCGACAGGTCGTAGAGCCTGCCGAAGAATCGCAGGTTCTCGCGGGCCGTGAGGTCGGGATAGATCGCGATCTCCTGGGGCACGAACCCTATGGAGGCCTTCACGTCGACCGTGCGGGTGTCGAGCTCGCGGCCCGCGAGTGTGACCCGGCCGGCATCCCGGGTGAGCAGGCCGCACACGATGGAGATCGTGGTGGTCTTCCCGGCGCCGTTGGGGCCGAGCAACCCGTAGGTCTCGCCGGGACCGATCGTGAAGCCCACACCGTCGACGGCCACGCGCTCCCCGAACGTCTTTCGCAGCCCCTCGCAGGCGAGCACGCTGGTCGCTTCCACGCGTCCACCGTAGCCGCTGGCTTTGTGGGCTCACCAGAGCGTGGGCTGGTGAGCCTCCCGATCGCGAGTGCCGCCGGCCGACCGTGCGCTCCCGCGCCGCGGCGAGCGACGGAGCCGGGGCGTCTCGGGCACCTCGCCGATCGGGCGCTCCGGCCAGCGACGGCGGGCCGCCCGAACGATCGCGTCGACCCGGTGCCCGAGGCCCTCCCGCTCCGGCTTCGACGCGTACGCCCGCGGATAGAGCTCCAGGTATCGGGGGATCAGCTCGGGGTGGTGCCGCTCGAGCCAGGGGAGGAACTCCTCGCGAACGCCGGGGCGCAGGTGCAGCAGGATCGGTGAGACGTGGGTCGCGCCGGCTTCGAGAGCGGCCTCGACCACCGCTCGGAGCTGGTCGGGGGCGTCGCTGAGACCCGGGAGGACGGGGGCCATCAGCACGCCGGTCGGGATGCCGGCCTCGACGAGCGACCGCACGGCCTCGATGCGCGCCTTCGGGTGTGGTGTGCCGGGCTCCGTCTCTCGCCAGACGCGTTCGTCCAGGGTGCCGATCGAGAACGAGGCGCTGACCGCCGCGTGGGTCGAGGCCGCTCGGAGGAGATCGATGTCGCGCAGGATCAAGGTGCCCTTCGTGAGGATCGAGAACGGATTCCGCTTCTCGCTCAGCGCCCCGATGATGCCGCGCATCAGGCGGTAGCGTCCTTCGATGCGCTGGTAGGGATCGGTGCCGGTGCCCATCGCGATGTGCTCGCCCTTCCACCGAGGGGCGGCGAGCTCTCGCGCGAGCACCTCGGGCGCGTTCGTCTTCACGACGATCTTCGACTCGAAATCGCGTCCGGCGTTCATGTCGAGGAAGGTATGGGTGGGGCGCGCGAAGCAGTAGGTGCAGGCGTGCGTGCACCCTCGATACGGGTTGATCGTCCAGTCGAAGGGAAGGGCGCCGCCGGGGACGCGGTTGATCACCGACTTGGCCTCGACCTCGATGCACTCGATGCCTCGGAACTCGGGCGTGTCGAACGTGCGTCGGGCGACCTCGAAGAGCTGCTCCGGCATGGCGACGAGACTAGAACATACGTTCGATGCCGGTCAAACGACGCGCGGCGCGCCGGGCGTTCAGCGCAAGGACGGGTTCAGCGTGTAGACGGGCACGATCTCGGCCGACGCGAGCACGTGACCCTCGATCGCGCGCCGGAACACCTCGAGGTCGAACCCCGCCGCGAGCCCGAGGGTTCCGACGTCGAGCGCGTAGATCGTGGTCACGTAGCGATGCACGCGCTCGTCGTTCCACGGGGGGAACGGCCCGTTCCACCCGCCATACGTTCCCTCGAGGTCGGCGTTGCCCTCGAACAGCCCGCGGTACCCGTTCTCGCCCTGGAGACCACCGACCGTGGTGGGCCCCGGCGTGCGCCCGTGCGCGACGAAGCCGTCGCCCCCGGCACCCTCCGGCACCTCGTGCACGTCCGCGGGGAGGTCGACCACGAGCCAATGCGGGAAATCGACACGTGGCTCGTCGTCGTCGAGGGAAAGCCCTTCGACGCCCATCCGCGTGCGGTCGGCCGGCACGTCGGGATCGACGACGGAGATAGCGAACGACCGGGTGCCCTCCGGCTCACCCGACCACCGCAGGTGAGGACTGCGATCGGCCCCGGCGATCTCGGCCTTCCCGTCGGCGGTGGGCGTCGCGACGGCGTGCACCACGTCGATCGGCCGCCCGTGGGCCACACTGGTGCTCGCTATCGTCATGGTCATCTCGGCCCCCTCCTCGAGGGTTCTTCTCTCACGCTACCCTCCGAGCAGTGCCGGCGACCGGCGCGCGCGGGTGGCGCCCGGGGCCCGCGACGGCCTAGATTGAGCGACGCTTCGACGAGACCGTGTTCGCAGGACCGGAGAAGGAGCACCGATGTCGACCAAGGCCGACACGTCCGGAACGTCCGCCCCCGCTCGAGCGATCGATGCCGACGCCGTCCCCCTGCCGGCGCTGATGCGCCCGTTGGTCGACCGCGTGGCGAGCGTTCGCGCGACCGTGCACACGAAGCTCCTCGCCGGGTTCCTGGTGATCGCCGTGCTGTTGCTCGCGATGGGCGTGCTGAGCATCGGCGTGTTGGCGCGCATCGACGATCAGGTGGAGACCCTCACCGCCCTGAGCCAGCAGACCAACCAGGCCCGCCAGATGATCTACGAGGTCACGGCGCAGAGCCACTATCGCGCCATGGAGTTGTTGACTCGCGATCCGGCCTATGCCGACAAGATCGCCGGGGCGAAGGAGGAGTTCGAGGCGATCCTCGCCGACGTCCGCTCTCAGGCGGTGCCCGCGCGGCCCGCGTTCTTCGCCCAGGTCGCGGCGACCGACGCGACCTTCGCCGCCTCGAGCGAGCGCGTGACCGAGTTGTACGCGGACGGGAAACGGCGTCAGGCGCTCCAGCTGCACATCAAGGAGGAGCACACGATCTCCCACCAGCTCGAGGATTCCCTGAACGTGCTGATCGACGACTCGCAGCGGCTGGTGGCCGAGGAGACCGAGGCGTTCGCGAGCCATCGTCGGTTCCTGACGATCGCCGTCGCGTCGTTCGCCGGCGTCAGCTTGCTGGCGGCGCTCGCGCTCGGCGCCGTGCTGTCGTGGTCGTTGATCCGGCCGGTGCGCCGGGTCGACGACGCCCTCGAGCGCCTCGCCAACGGCGACTTCGACGCGCGCGTCGAGGTGCCCAATCGCGACGAGTTCGGCAACCTCACGAAGAACTTGAACCGCACGAGCGAGGAGCTCTCGACCCTGTACCAGGACCTTGAATCGCTGAACGCGAACCTGCAGGAGACGGTCGACGCCAAGGTGCAGGAGCTCGAGCGGGCCTCGCGCCTGAAGCGGTACCTGTCACCGAGCCTCGCCGAGTCGATCGTCGCGGGAGAGCGCGACGTGACGCTCGCGCCGAAGCGGAAGTTCCTCACGACGTTCTTCTCGGACGTGCGTGGCTTCACGTCGGCGTCCGAGCGCATGGAACCCGAGGAGCTCGTCGACGAGCTGAATGACTACCTGTCGGAGATGACCGAGATCGTCTTCCGGCACGGCGGCACGCTCGACAAGTATGTGGGGGACGCGGTCATGGTGTTCTTCGGCGACCCGATCCCGCAGCACGACCACGTCGCGCGGGCCGTGCGCATGGCCTTCGAGATGCGCGAGCGCATGATCGAGCTGCAGGACCGGTGGATGCGCCGCTACCACGAGTCGTTCAAGATCGGCATCGGCATCTCGACCGGGTGGGTCACCGTCGGCGACATCGGTTCACCCGCTCGGAGCGACTACACGGTGCTGGGGAACGAGGTGAACCTCGCGGCGCGGCTCGCCGACGGCGCGAACGCGGGCCAGATCCTCGTCACCGAGCGGACGCTGTCCGAGGTCGGAGACATCGTCGAGGCGACGCAGGTCGACGCGCTGGGCCTGAAGGGGGTGAGCCGCGCGATCACGATCTACGAGATCCAGCCTCGGCCGAGCTGACCAGGCGGGGCGGCCGGTCACGACTTGGCGAGCACGTGCTCCGCGATCGCCGGGATCACCCGCTCGCCGTAGGCCCGCAGGGTCTCGTCCTTGGCGTCGTGCTGCAGGTAGAGCGCGAACTGGTCGACCCCGAGCCCCTGCAGCTCCTGCAGGCGGCGTACGTGCTCCTCGACGGGCCCGAGCAGGCAGAAGCGATCGACGATCTCGTCGGGCACGAACGCGGTGTGCGGGTTCCCGGCCTGGCCGTGCTCGTTGTAGTCATAGCCCTCGCGCCCGGCGATGTATTCGGTGAGCGCCTTCGGCACGTCGGAGTCCTCGCCGTAGCGCGCGACGATGTCTGCGACGTGATTCCCGACCATGCCGCCGAACCAGCGGCATTGTTCACGAGCGTGCGCGACGTCGTCGCTCACGTACGCAGGGGCAGCGACGCAGATCGTGATCTCCTCGGGAGCCCGCCCTGCCTCGGCGGCCGCTCGGCGAACGGCGCCGATCGTCCATGCGGCGATGTCGGGGTCGGCGAGCTGCAGGATGAAACCGTCGCCCAGGCCCCCGATCAGCTGCAGGGCCTTCGGGCCGTAGCCAGCGAGCCAGACCTCCGCGCGGCTCTTGGCCGCCCACGGAAACCGGATCGTCGACCCCAGGTACTCCACCTCGCGCCCGTTCGCGAGTTCCCTGATGACGCGCGCCGCCTCGCCGAGGGCCGACAGCGTCGAGGGACGCCCGTTGATCACGCGGACCGCGGAGTCGCCGCGCCCCATGCCGATCACGGTGCGGTTGCCGAACATCTCGTTCATGGTGGCGAACAGGCTGGCGGTCACGGTCCAGTCGCGGGTGAGCGGGTTCGTCACCATCGGCCCGACCATCACGTTCCTCGTATTCGCGAGGATCTGAGTGTAGATCGGGAAGGGCTCCTGCCACAGGATGTGGCTGTCGAACGTCCATACGTGGCTGAACCCGTAGGTCTCGGCTCTCGTGGCCAGGTCGACCACCCGCGCGCTGGGCGGGGTGGTCTGCAGGACGACGCCGATGTCCACCGTGTGCCTCCTACACCAGGTACTGAGAGAGGTCGCGTTCGATGAAGCGGCCGTGGCCCTTCGTGCCGACGTAGGCGTCGCCTTCGATCACGACGGCGCCGCGCGAGAGCACCGTGTCGACCTTGCCTCCCACGACGAACCCCTCGTACGCGGAGTAGTCCATGGTCATGTGGTGTTTCGCGTCGACACCGATCGTGGTCGGGGTGTCGGGGTCCCAGACGACGACATCGGCATCGGCCCCCGGCGCGATGATGCCCTTTCGCGGGTACATGCCGAACATGCGCGCCGGCGTCGTGCAACAGATCTCCACCCATCGTTCCAGCGAGAGCTGACCGCTCACCACCCCCTGATACAGCAGCTCCATGCGGTGCTCGACGCCGCCGATGCCGTTGGGGATCTTCGAGAAGTCGCCGAGGCCGAGCTCCTTCTGGTCCTTGAAGCAGAACGGGCAGTGGTCGGTGGAGACGACCGCGAGATCGTTCATGCGCAGGCCCTTCCACAGGCCCTCCTGATGGTGGTGCTCGTCGTTCGGCGAGCGCAGCGGCGGCGAGCACACCCACTTCGCGCCCTCGAACCCCGGCCGCTGCAGCGTCTCCTCGAGCGTGAGCCACAGGTACTGCGGGCAGGTCTCGGCGAAGACGTTCCGGCCGGCGTGTCGGGCCGCGGCGATCTCCTCGAGCGCATCGCCCGCCGACATGTGCACGATGTAGAGCGGCACGTTGCCCGCCACCTTCGAGAGCACGATCGCCCGGTGCGTGGCCTCCGCCTCGAGGTCCGACGGGCGGGTGTCTGCGTGGTAGCGAGGGTCGGTCTCGCCCCGCGCCAGGGCCTGCGCGACCAAGACGTCGATCGCGATGCCGTTCTCGGCGTGCATCATGATCATCGCCCCGCACTCGGATGCGGCCTGCATCGCGCGCAGGATCTGCCCGTCGTCGCTGTAGAACACGCCGGGGTAGGCCATGAACAGCTTGAAACTGGTCACCCCCTCGTGCTCGGTGAGGTACCGGATCGCCTTCAGCGACTCCTCGTCGACGCCGCCGACGATCTGATGGAAGCCGTAGTCGATCGCGCATTCGCCCTCGGCCTTGCGGTGCCAGTCCGCCAGGCCCTCCTGCACGCTCTCGCCGGTTCGCTGCACGGCCATGTCGACGATCGTGGTGGTGCCGCCCCAGGCCGCGGCGACGGTGCCGGTCTCGAAGGTGTCGGAGGCGAACGTCCCGCCGAACGGCAGCTCCATGTGGGTGTGCACGTCGATGCCCCCGGGGATCACGTACTTCCCCGTGGCGTCGATCACCTTCTCGGCCGCCGGTGCGGCCTCTGCGAGGAACCCCGGTGCGCCCACGGCGGCGATCGTCTCGTCGTCGATCAGCACATCGGCGACCTCGGCGCCGCTGGGGGAGACGACCGTGCCGTTGAGGATGAGGGTGTGCTTCATGGGTCGGCCACTCAGCGAGCCACGAGGTCGTCGTAGGCATCGGGCCGGCGGTCCCGATAGAACGCCCACTGGTCGCGCACCTCACGGATCTTCGCGAGGTCGAGGTCGCGCACGATCAGCTCGGGCTTGTGGGCGTCGCCGACGTCGCCGACGAACTTGCCCTCTGGATCGACGAAGTAGCTCTGGCCGTAGAAGTCGTTGTCGCCGAGCGGCTCGATGCCGACCCGGTTGATCGCGCCGACGTAGTACATGTTCGCGACGGCCGCGGCGGGCTGCTCCAGGCGCCAGATGTACTCGCTCAGGCCGCGGTGCGTGGCGCTCGGGTTGAAGACGATCTCGGCGCCGTGCAGCCCGAGCATGCGCCATCCTTCCGGGAAGTGGCGGTCGTAGCAGATGTAAACGCCGACAGGGCCGATCGCGGTCTCGAACACCGGGTAGCCCCCCGTC
>JBEVGU010000111.1:0-5755 GCA_040511595.1 Actinomycetota bacterium
GATCACGTCGGCGACCTCGTAGCGGCGCCCCCGCCACTCGAACGCGCTCGGCATGCCCGTGTCTCGTTCGACCCTGATCTCCTCGTCGAATCGCTTCGTCACCGTGACGGGCCTCACTGACCTAGTCGGAACCAATCGCTAGTATCGAACATATGTTCGAGCGGGAAACGAATGTACGCCCGGGCTCGGACATCGGTCAAGGGGCGGCCGTGATCCGGGAGGCGATCGCCCTCCTCAAGCGATCGCCGCGACGAGGTCCTGGAGCTCACGCGGCGTGAGCACCTCCCACCGTCCGCGCAGAGGCGCGCCTCGGCCGGGCGGCGCGCCGTTATCATCCCCGGGAGCGTCCGAGTGGGACGCCGACGCGACTGGCGCGAGAGGGGCAGCGATGACCGCGGTGGCCGATCACGACGGACAGCTCTCCGTCCCGCCCCCCGACGCGCGGAACGCGATCGCGTCCGCCGAACTCACGTCCACCGACGCGCACATCGAGCTGGTCGAGCGGTACTCGGCGCACAACTATCATCCGCTGCCGATCGTGGTCGCCGAGGCACAGGGCGCCTGGGTCACCGACGTCGAGGGCACGCGCTACCTCGACATGCTCGCGGCCTACTCGGCGCTGAACTTCGGGCACCGACACCCCGACCTGATCGCCGCCGCGCACGCCCAGCTCGAGCGGGTCACGCTCACGAGCCGAGCGTTCCACAACGACCAGATCGGCCCCTTCTGCGAAGGGCTGGCCGAGCTCTGCGGCATGGAGATGGTGCTGCCCATGAACTCCGGGGCCGAGGCCATCGAGACCGCCGTGAAAACGGCGCGCCGCTGGGGCTACGACGTCAAGGGCGTCCGGGAAGACCGCGCGAAGATCGTCACGTGCGAGGGCAACTTCCACGGTCGCACGATCACGATCGTGAGCTTCTCGACCGATCCGAGCGCCAAGGGTGGATTCGGGCCGTTCACGCCGGGGTTCGAGACCGTCCCCTACGGCGACGTCACGGCGCTCGAGACCTCGCTCGCCGACCCCGACGTGGTCGCCTTCCTCGTGGAGCCGATCCAGGGCGAGGCAGGGGTCGTGGTGCCGCCCGAGGGCTACCTGCGCAGGGCCAGAGAGCTATGCGACGAGCACGGGGTGCTGTTGATCGCCGACGAGATCCAATCGGGGCTCGGGCGGACCGGTCGAACGTTCGCCTGCGAGCACGAGGGCGTGCAGCCCGACGTGTACGCGGTGGGCAAGGCGCTCGGCGGAGGCATCGTGCCCCTCTCGGCCGTCGTGTCCAGGCGCGACGTGCTCGGGGTGTTCCGCCCCGGCGAGCACGGCTCGACGTTCGGCGGCAACCCGTTCGCGTGCGCGATCGGGCTCGAGGTGCTGCGGCTGCTCGCCACTGGGGAGTACCAACAGCGGTCCGACGAGCTGGGCACCGCGTTGATCGCGCGTCTGCGGGCCGAGGCCCCGCCCTCCGCGGTCACCGAAGTACGTGGGAAGGGTCTGTGGGTCGGCATCGAGCTCACACCCGAGGCGACGCCCGCGCGCGCGGTGTGCGAGCGCCTGATGGAGATGGGCGTGCTGGCCAAGGACACGCACGCCACCACCGTGCGCCTCGCTCCCCCGCTTTGCGTGACACAGGAGGACTTGGATTGGGCGGCGGAGCGGATCCTGACGGCCCTGGCCGAAAGGCTGACCTGACCGGGAGGGCCGGCAGAGAGCCGGCGCCGCTCGCTCCCGGTGTCATCGTCACGCTGCGAGAGGTGTGGGGCGGTCGCACGCTGGCGGTGCGGCCCGTCCGCGTCGTCGAGGACGTGCCGCACCAGCACCGAGCCTTCTACCTCGCCCCGGGCTCTCGATGGTTGAACGACCCGCGCGAGCTCGGCGAGGTGCGCTTCCGGGACGACCCGTGGGAGCTGCAGCCCGAGGTGACGGATCGGCGCGTGTTGTCGTTCGCCTTCCCCGAGACTCCCTACGCCGTGCTCCTGACCTGGGGCACCGAGGGGCGCTTCGAGGGCTACTACGTGAACATCCAGTCGCCGCTGCGCGAGCGGGACGGGGCGTTCGAGTACGTGGACTGGTTCCTCGACGTGCGCATCGCCCCTGCCCGCGACGCCTACGAGTGGAAGGACGAGACCGAGCTCGCCGAGGCCGTCGCCCGGGACATGCTCACCGAGGACGACTCCCGCGGCATCCGCCGGGCGGGTGAACGCGCGGTGGAGCACGTGCTCCTGCGCGAGCCACCGTTCGACCGCGACTGGGAGGCATGGCTCCCCGATCCGACGTGGGGCCCGCTCGACCTGGCCGCCGAGCGGCTCTGACGGCGCCCCCCAGCGGGCACGCAGGGATCCGGGGAGCCCTCGTCGCCGGCCGCGACCCTCCCACACTTGCCGGAACCCCGGCGTAGGATGCGGCCGTCAGTTCAGAGAAGGGGGATCCATCATGGACGACTCGGGCGGTTTCACCACCCCACCCCCGCCCCCACCGCCACCCGGCGGCGAGGGAGGCGCAGGCGGGCCCGGCCTGCCGCCGCGTGGGATCGGCGAGATCCTGAGCACCGCGTTCGAGATCTACAAGGCGAACGCCACGAACCTACTGATGATCGTGGCCATCGTGGTGGTGCCCCTTACCTTCATCAGCGCGTTCCTCTCCGGGGTCGTCTTCGCCCCCGAGACCGAGACCGAGGTCGTCCTGGGTCAGCAGATAGAGGTGACGACGCAGTCTGCCGGTGCCGCGCTCCTAGTCGCCGCGATCGCCGCCGTGATCGGCGTGATCATCTCCGCGGTGCTGCAGGCGGCCATCATGCGAGGAGCCGCGCAGGGGAGCATCGGCGACCAGGTCGACATCGACGCCTCGTACAAGTGGGGGTTCGCGAGGTTCGGCAGCGTGCTCTTGATCTCGATCCTCGTCGGGCTCGCAGTGCTGGTCGGCCTCCTGCTGTTCATCATCCCCGGCATCTTCCTGGCGGTGATGTTCGCAGTCGCGATCCCCGCCCTCGTGGTGGAGAACCGCCGCGGCACGGAGGCGATGAGCCGCTCCTGGAACCTCGTGAAGGGGCACTTCTGGCACGCGTTCGGCCTGATCGTCCTGACGTTCATCATCGTGGCGGTGATCGGAGGGATCATCGGCGCGATCGGTGCCGCCATCAGCGACAACTGGTTCGTCTCGTGGATCTTCACCTCGATCGCCCAGATCATCGTGGCGCCGTTCAGCGCCCTCGTCAGCGTGCTGCTCTACCTCGACCTTCGGGCTCGCTCCGAGGCGCTCACCGCCGACGCCCTCAGGGGGGAACTGAACCGCTCCGTGTAGCTCGGGCCCACCGTCAGGCCACGAGGGCGCCCGTCCAGGGCGCCCTCGTCGTCGCCGGGCCACGAACCGGGCAGGCGAAGGCTACGGCGGGCAGCGCTGGCGGCCCGGAGTTGCCGAGCACGGCCTCGGCGAGCAGGGTATGCCCATGACCGACTCGCCAGATCTCTCCGCGTTCCGCGCGCGGTTCCCTGCCCTCTCCCGCGAGCAGGACGGCAGGACCGTGGTGTTCGCCGACGCTCCCGGCGGCTCACAGGTGCCGGACACGGTGATCGAGGCCGTCGCCGGCCACTACCGGCGTGGCATTTCGAACATGGACGGGGCCTTCGCCGCGAGCGAGGACCTGGAGGAAGCGGTGGCCCGGGCGCGGCGCGCCGGGGCCGATCTCGTCGGCGTGGATCCGGGGCAGATCGTGTTCGGCGCCAACTCGACCTCGCTGCTGTTCCACCTCTCCCGCTCGTTCGCGAGGACGATCGGCCCTGGCGACGAGGTCGTCGTCACCAGGCTCGACCATGACGCGAACATCCGCCCCTGGACACTCGCCGCGCGCGATGCCGGCGCGGCCGTGACCTGGGTCGACGTGCACCCCGGCGATGCCACGATCGACCGGTCCTCGTTCGAAGCGGCCCTGGAACGCAGACCCAGGCTGGTCGCCTTCACGCTCGCCTCGAACGCCGTCGGCACCGTGACGCCTGCGGCCGAGCTCGTCGCGGTGGCCAAGGCCGCCGGAGCGCTCGTCGTGGTCGACGGGGTGCACGTCGCACAGCACCGAGCGATCGATCTGTCCGACATCGGCGCGGACATCGTGACCGTGTCGCCGTACAAGGTCTTCGGGCCGCACATGGGCCTGGTCGCCGCCACCCCCGACGTGCTCGAGGGCTGGGATCCCTACCGGGTGCGCCCGGCGCAGCACTACGCGTCACCGGAGCGATGGGAGACCGGGACGCAGAACCACGAGGCGATGGCGGCGTTCGTGGCCGCCGTGGACTACCTCGCCGAGCTCGGGTCCGCGGTCGTCGAGCCCGCTGACGACACGCGACGTGCGGCGGTACTCGCCGCGTTCGACGCGATCGGGGCGTACGAGCGTCGTCTGTCGCGACGCTTCCTCGACGGTATCGCCGGCATCGACGCGGTGCGCCTGTTCGGCATCGGCTCGACCGATCGCGTCGGCGAACGGACGCCGACCTTCGCGCTGCGCGTCGGCGACCGTCATCCGCGAGAGACGTCGAAGGAGCTCGCGGGACGCGGCATCTTCACGTGGGACGGGCACTACTACGCGATGGAGCTCTACGATCGGCTCGGGCTCCTCGAGAGCGGCGGTGCGGTGCGGGTCGGCTTCTGCCACTACCACACGACCGACGAGGTCGATCGCGTGCTGGAGGCGCTCGCCGATCTCGCCTGATGGGGCCGACGGGAGGGATGCTCCCGTAGGATATGGCGACCTCCCTCATGAACCACACGAAAGGACCGCCATGCGCATCCTGATCCTGGGCGGCGACGGGTACCTCGGGTGGCCGACCGCCATGCGGTTCTCGAACCGCGGCCACGAGGTCCACGTCGTCGACAACTACCTCCGTCGCACCGCCCATCTCGAGGCGGGCTCAGACTCGCTCACCCCGATCGGCGCCGGCCTGCCCGACCGCGTTACGGCATGGAAGGAGCTGACCGGCATCGACATCGGCTTCACCGAGGCCGACCTCACCGATTGGGACGTGACCGAGGCGCTGTTCCGCGACTTCCGGCCCGACGCGATCGTGCACTACGGCGAGATGCCGAGCGCGCCCTACTCGATGAAGGATCGAGAGCACGCGGTGTTCACGCAGACGAACAATGTCGTCAACACCCTCAACGTGATCTACGCGATGCGCGACCTCGTGCCCGACGCGCACCTCGTGAAGCTCGGCACCATGGGCGAGTATGGCACGCCGAACATCGACATCGAGGAAGGGTTCATCGAGATCCACCACAATGGCCGTCACGACGTCCTGCCGTTCCCGAAGATGCCGGGCTCGATGTATCACCTGTCGAAGGTGCACGACTCCCACAACATCCACTTCGCGTGCCGCGTCTGGGGCCTGCGGGCCACCGACCTGAACCAGGGCGTGGTCTACGGCATCCACACCGACGAGACCCGCCTCGACGACCGGCTGCTCACGCGGTTCGACTACGACGACGTCTTCGGCACGGCACTGAACCGATTCTGCCTGGAGGCCGTGATCGGGCACCCGCTCACCGTGTACGGCAGGGGCGGGCAGACGCGCGGGGACCTGAACATCGTCGACTCATGGCGGTGCATTGAGCTCGCCGTCACCCACTCGGCGGAGCGCGGCGAGATGCGCGTGTTCAACCAGTTCACCGAGTCGTTCTCGATCCTCGAGCTGGCTCAGCTCGTGCAGCGGGCGGGAGCGGAGGTCGGCATCGACGTCGCGATCGAGCCGATCGACAACCCGCGCGTCGAGCTCGAGG
>JBEVGU010000112.1:0-4222 GCA_040511595.1 Actinomycetota bacterium
CGACCTCGCGGGCCTCGCGTCTCGCCTGCGCCTGTCGGTCTTCAGGCTCTCGCGAACGTTGCGTGGCCAGGGCAAGGCAGGGGTCTCACCGACGCTGCTCGCGGCACTGTCGACGATCGACCGGCACGGTCCGATGACCGTCGGCGACCTCGCGTCACACGAGCAGGTGCGCAAGCCCACGGTCACCCGCATCCTCGGGTCGCTCGTCGAGCAAGGCCTCGCGGAGCGCACGCCAGATCCACTCGACCGTCGGGTGGCGTGGGTGCAGCTCACGCCCGCCGGCAGGAAGCTGATGCAGCACACGCGCCGGCGCACCGACGAGTATCTCGCGACGCGGCTGAAGCGACTCGACCCCGACGAGCTCGCCACCCTCGAGCGCGCCGCCGAGATCCTCGACCGGATGACGGAGCATCGGTCGTGAGCCCACGCATCTCGGCCGCGATCGGCCGCACACTGTCGTCGGTGCGCGCCTCACGCAACTTCCGCCTCTACCTGTTCGGGCAGAGCGTGTCTGCGATCGGCACCTGGATGAACTTCACCGCGAGTGCCTGGCTCGTGCTTCGGCTGACCGACAGCGGCACGGCGCTCGGTGCCAACGTCGCGCTCTACTTCCTGCCGGTGTTGCTGCTGGGCGCCTACGGAGGGGTCCTGGCCGACCGGTTCGACAAGCGACGGATCCTGCTCGTGACCCAGGCGGCGTACGGGGTCGTCGCCCTGACCCTGTGGGGGCTGGTGGCCACCGACACCGTGGACCTCTGGATGGTCTATGTCCTCTCGCTGGCGTCCGGAGTCGTGACGGCGATCGATAACCCCTCGCGTCAGAGCTTCTACGTCGAGATGGTGGGGGAGGAACACGTGGGCAACGCCGTCAGCCTGAACAGCGCGGCGTTCACGGGCTCCCGCGTGATCGGTCCTGCCGTCGCCGGCGCGTTGATCGCCACCGTCGGCATCGCGACCTGCTTCCTGATCGACGGGCTCTCCTACGCCGCCGTGCTGGTGGCGCTCCTCGCGATGCGCCCCGCGGAGATGCATCCGCAGAAGCGGAGCACGCGCGACCGAGGCCACCTGATGGCGGGACTGCGCTACGTGTGGGCCACCGACGACCTCCGGCGTCCGTTGATCGCGATGGCGGTGGTCTTCACGGTCTCGTTCAACTTCGCGGTGTTCGTGCCGCTGCTGGCCGAGCGCACCTTCCACGGCGATGCCGGCACGTTCGGCGCCCTGTCGGCCCTCGCGGGGGTCGGGTCGTTCATCGGAGCGATGGTCATGGCGAGCCGTTCAGCCGAACCGCGTCTGTACGGGCTGGCCCTGTGGGCGGTGGCCTTGGGCGTGTGCCTGGCGCTGCCCGGGCTCGCGCCCACGTTGTGGCTTGCGGGGGCGACGATGATCCCGATGGGCTTCACGATCATGGCGTTCATGATCACGGGCAACACGATGCTGCAGCTGACCTCCCGGCCCGAGGCGCGCGGGCGGGTCATGGCGCTCTACGGGATCGTGTTCCTGGGCTCGACCCCGATCGGCGCCCCGCTCGCCGGTCTCGTCGGGGAGCACCTCGGCCCCCGGATCGGCTTCGTGATCAGCGGCATCGTGGCCGGCGGGCTGGGTCTGGCGCTTCTCGCCGCCCGCCACCGGCGCGGAGCCGACGATCGACCCCCCGTCGAGGAGATCCAGGCCGATGCGAGCTCGCCGATCGCGGCCAGGTAGCCGCGAACGAGGAGCGAGGCCGGAGGGGCGAGGGGGTCGCCTGTGGCGCGTTCCCTGCCGCCTCCGGCCTCCGTGAGCCCGCGAGGGGGTCCCGGGCTACGATCGATCCCTTCTGTGCCGTCGGCGGGGAGGTTGGAGTGGTCCCGGCGACGCACACAGGATGCCCCCGACCGCGCAGCGGGTCGATACCCGGAGTGCGGGGAAACTGGGTACCGCCACCGAAGTAAGTGAGGCTACGTAGGGGTCGTACGGGAATCGGGGGCCGGAGATACCGGGTGGGCCGAAGCCGGCGGCTCGAAGCTGGTCACTCGACGAGCTCTTGATCGATGCGCCACTGTCCGTCGGGCTCGTCCCGGCTCACGTCGATCACGGTTCCGTCGGCGAGCGCCAGGCGGAACCGGCGCGTGCGAATCCCGTCGCGCTCTTGGAGCGCCGTTCGCAGCACGTCGACGGGCTCCTCGACCCCGCCCCAGACGATCGTCCGGGGCCATTCCTCCGCGCGGGCGCCCTCGGAGAAACGCAACCGGATCTCGGGGGCTCGGGCCAGCCATCGCGGAAGGACCGGCACCCACAACAGGAACACGACACCGATCAGCGCGGCGGTGCCCTGCTCGCCGAGCGCCGGGAGCAGCGGGATCGCGACCAGTGCGGCGAGCAGCCGCGCGACGTTGTAGACCACGTCGTAGACCGCAAACACGCGTCCCCGCAACCCGTCGGGCACTGCTTCCTGCACCATCGTGTCGACCGGGACCTTCTTCCAAGCGAACGACAACCCGACCACGAAGCTCGCGAGCAGCACGGTCCACGGCGTCACCAGGAGGCTGACGAGCAACATGCCGACGCCCCCGATCGCGAACGCCCCGGCGACGATGCGCGCACGGTCGAACCGTCGGTCGAGCGCGCCGACCGAGGCCAGGCCCAGGAAGACCCCCACCCCACCGGCGCCGATCAGCCAGGAGAACGACCCCACGCCTTGGTCGAATCGCTCGCGGAAGACGACGAGGGCGAGCACCAGCATCAGCCCTTGACCGAGCTGGTCGAGCCCGATCGAGGCGATGGGTCCGACGGCCCTGGGTGTGTGCACGATGTGGCGGAGCCCGTCGGCGAACTCCACGCCGACACGGCGGAGCTGGTGTCGCAGCAGCTCGGATCGCTCCGGCAGCTGGTGGGGGCGCAGGTCGCTGCGGATGCCCCGAGCCAGGAAGGATGCCGCCACCCACATCAGAGCCGCCGCCGTGACGATGGCGCCGTTGCCGATGGAATCGGAGACGAGACCCCCCGCGAAGACGCCGACGAGCAAGGCGACCGTGCCGCCGACCGTCGCGATCGAGTTGGCGGCGAGCAGGTCCTCGGTCGGCACGAGGCGCGGCACGACCGCCTGCGCGGTGGCGAGGAAGAACCGGTTCACCGACGTGACGAACAGGGCGCCCCCGTAGTAGAGCGCCGCCTGCCTCGATGGGCTCGCGAGGACCAGGAAGACGGGAGCGGCGCGCAGCAGCGGGGCCACGACCATGATCCGTCGCCGCGACCACCGGTCGATGAACACGCCGACGAACGGCCCGATCACCGAGAACGGCACGATCACGATCGCGGAGGCCAACGCGAAGCCGGCGGCGGTTGTCGAGCGCTCGGGAGAGAACGCGAGCGAAGCGACGAGCGCCGCCTGGATCATGCCGTCGGCGGACTGGCTCACGAGCCGCATCGCGAATAACCTGCGGAAGTCGGCGTGGCGCAGGGCATCTCGTGGGTTCCCCAGCGCGGGGGCGGATCGTGCGCTCATCGCGCCCATCGTAGGGCCGGACTCCAGTCGAACCGGGGCTTCGGCCGATACGGGGGGAGGTGGAACGAACGCTCCTAGTGCCGATCGCCTTCCTCGTAGCGTCGATCGCCGGCGCGCCGTCGGCTCGTTCGGCGGTGCCGGCTCCCGCGCCGGCTTCTGCCACGCACGTCGCCGTCGTCGACCTTGGGTTCCGGCCATCGACGGTCTCGATCGGTCGCGGCGGGACCGTCGTCTTCGACTTCGTGGGACCGTCGCACCACACGGCGACCGACAGCTCAGGCCTGGGTCTCTACGACTCCGGCACTGTCGAGCCGGGCGGGCCCAGCACCTCCTTCACGTTCGAGGCAGCCGGGATCTATCCGTTCACCTGCACGCCGCACCCGCTCATGGGCGGCCGGGTCGCGGTGCCCATGCGCGTTGCGCCGAGTTCCGGAGGCATGCGCGAGCGGTTCACCGTGACGTGGGCCGCCGTCGACGCCACCGGCGGGCGGGTCTACGACGTGCAGATCCGCCGTCCGCGATCGATCTGGGAGCCGTGGCGCGCGGGGGTGACCATGCGCGGCGACACGTTCGCGCCGCACGCGGGGACCGGGAGGTACCGCTTCCGCGCCAGGCTGCGCGACCCGGCGATCGGCGAGTCATCGAGATGGTCTGCCGCCGCGCTGATCAGCGTTCGTCGGTAGGCATCCCGCTCGGACCATCGGCCGAGCCTCACCGCCGTTCGGAGTAGGCGAGACG
>JBEVGU010000113.1:0-22280 GCA_040511595.1 Actinomycetota bacterium
CATCGCGAACCCGCTCGAGATGACCCCCGAACAGCTCGAACAGGTCAAGCAGTACCTGATCGACAACCGTGGCCAGTTCCGCACCTTCTGGCACGGCGAGGCCGACGTGAAGGCCCAGTTCAAGGCCGGCGAGATCGTGATCGCCAGCGGCTACCCCGGCATCGCGAAGCAGCTGCGGGACCAGGACGGCATGAACGTGCAGTTCGTCGCGGCCGAGGAGGGCCAGATGCTCTGGACCTGCGGGTACGGCATCAGCCCCGACATCGCCGAGGAGAACCTCGATGCCGCCTACGCGCTGCTGAACTGGTACACGAGCCTCCCGCCGCAGATCTACGCAGCGACGACCTGGAACTACCTGACCTCGAACCAGGGCATCCTCGAAGCCGTGCCGCAGAAGGTCGTCGAGGAGGCCTCCCTCGACTCGCTGTACACGCTCGAGAACGCGATCCCGGCGAGCCCGCCCGACGATTACGCCTCGTGGGTGGCCGCCTGGACCGAGGTGAAGGCGTCGTAGTGGCGAGTCAGGCGGTCGAGCGTTCGGGGCTCGTCGTCACCGATGTGGGCGGTGCCGCCCGGTGGCGGCGCCGCAAAGCGCTGAACACATGGGGCTGGCGGGCGTTCCTCACCTTCGTGGGGCTCGCGCTGTTCGGTCCGCTCGTGATCCTCGTGCTCTTCTCGTTCAACGACTCGAACGTGCTGGCCTTCCCGCTCGAGGGCCTGACCATGAAGTGGTACGGCGAGGCGTTGTCCGACCCGACGCTCCGCAAGGCGCTCGCGAACTCGTTCGCCGTCGCGTTCGTCGTGGCGCCGCTCTGCCTCGTGCTCGGCACGCTCGCGGCCTTCGGGCTCACCCGGTTCCGGTTCCACGGCAGGGCGGTGATCGGAGGGCTCGTCGGCGCGCCGCTCGTGCTGCCGTGGCTGATCATCGGCATCGCAGCGCTCATGGGATACGCGCGCACCGACATCGACCTGAGCCTGAAGACCGTGATCGCGACGCAGACCGTCTGCACGTTCCCGCTCGTCACGGCGATCGTCTCGGCGCAGCTGTTCCGGTTCCAGCGCGTGCAGGAGGAGGCGGCGGTCGACCTCGGGTGCTCGCGCCTGCAGGTGCTGCGCCACATCATCCTGCCGCACATCGCGCCGGCGCTCGCGGCGGCGGGCATCTTCGCGTTCGCCTGGTCCTTCAACAACTACGAGATCAGCGCATTCACCCTCGGGTTCCAGCAGACGTTCCCGGTCTGGGTCTACTCGTCGGTCCGGAACCCGGATCACACCGCGATCGTCAACGCGATCTCGGCGCTGATCTCGGCCGCGCAGGTCGTACTGATCTGGTTCGCCCTGAAGCTGATGCGCCTGAACAGCGGCGACCAGGCGACCACCGAGATGATCGGCGGCACCGAGGCGGTCGCGGCGGCGGCGAAGACGTAGATGGCGACCGTCGGCGACACCCTCGGTCTCGGCTCGCCGAGCCGCCGCGCTCGGCGGGGCCCTCGGCGGCCCGGCGGGGCGCGCGGCGCGTTCGGCATCCTGTTCGCGCCCGTCACCCTGCTGATCGTGCTGTTCCTGGCGCCGTTCCTGATCATGGTGCAGATGAGCGTGGTGAGGTTCCCGCCGCGCACCGACAGCGGGTACACCCTCGATCACTACGTCGACGTGCTCACGAACCCGCTGAACCCGCACATCGCCTGGACGACGATCACGATCGCCACCACCGCGATGGTCGCCATGCTGCTCGTCGCGCTGCCGCTGGCCTACTTCATGGTCTTCAAGGCCCGGAAGTGGGAGCTGTTCCTGCTGCTCGCACTGGTCCTCGCCGACGAGCTCGCCCCGGTGGTGAAGGTGTACGCCTGGCAGGTGATCCTCGGCCGCAACGGCATCCTGAACTGGCTGATCCCGGGCCCGCCGGTGGAGTGGCTGCTCTACAGCTCGTTCGCGGTGATCCTCACGCTGTCGACCACCTACATCACGTACACGACGATCCCGATCTACGCCGCGATGAAGGCTATCGAGCCGGCGACGTTCGAGGCGGCGACCGACCTCGGCGCCGGCTGGTGGCAGCAGGCCCGGAAGATCCTGATCCCGCTGGCCGCCCCCGGCATCTTCGTGGCGATGATCCTCGTGTACATCCCGATGCTCACCGACTTCGTCACGTCCGACATCGTGGGCGGAACGGGGTCGTACATGATGGGGCAACGGGTGCGGGACCTGATCCTCGGACAGGGCGACTGGGGAGCCGGGTCCGCCCTGAACCTCCTGCTGCTCGCGACGTCGGTGGTGCTGGCCTTGGTCGCCTACCGGCTCGCCCGACTGAACAGGATCGATGCATGAGCTTGAACGCTGCGAACCCGAACGGATCAGGCGAGCGCGCCGGGGAGATCCTCGTCGACGGGGTCACGAAACGGTTCGACGACGTGGTCGCCGTCAACGACGTCTCGATCACGATCCCCGGTGGTGAGTTCTTCTCGATGCTCGGCCCGAGCGGATGCGGCAAGACGACAACGCTCCGCATGATCGCGGGGTTCGAGGCGCCCGACGCCGGACGCATCGTGTTGCAGGGCGCCGACGTCACCCACGTGCCGCCGCCCAAGCGGAACGTGAACATGGTGTTCCAGGCCTACGGGCTGTTCCCGCACATGACCGTCGGCGAGAACATCGCGTTCGGTCCCAGGATCAAGAAGTGGTCGCGGGAGGAGACGCGCGAGCGGGTCGCCGACGCGATCCGCACCGTGCAGCTCGACGGGTTCGAGGACCGGCGGCCCGGGCAGCTCAGCGGCGGCCAGCAACAGCGCGTCGCCCTCGCCCGCGCCCTCGTGAACCGGCCGGCCGCCCTGCTGCTCGACGAGCCGCTGGGCGCGCTCGACCTGAAGCTGCGCAAGGAGATGCAGCTCGAGCTGAAGGACCTGCAGCAGCGCACCGGCACGACCTTCGTCTACGTCACGCACGACCAGGAAGAGGCGATGACTATGAGCGACCGCATCGCCGTGATGAACGGCGGCGTGGTCGAGCAGCTCGCGACGCCCAAGGAGCTCTACCAGCGCCCCGCGAGCGCGTTCGTGGCCGGGTTCATCGGCACCTCGAACCTGATCGAGCTCCGAGCGGATCGCCACGGGGGCGGCCTGATGGCGATGGAGCTCGGCGAGGGCCAGCGCATCATGGCGGTGGCGCCCGACACAGGCCCTGGAGCCCCGGCGCTCGACCACGCCACGATCACCGTGCGCCCTGAGTGGATCAAGCTCTCGACCGGCGAGGTCGGCGACCGCGCCTCGCACGTCGGCGGCACCGTGATCGACGTCGTCTACCTCGGCTCGGTCACCCAGCTGATCGTGTTGCTCCCGACGGGCGAGCGGCTCACGGTGCACCGGCTGAACGACGAGGTCGGCGCCGACGAACCGAGGCCCGGGCAGCAGGTGATGCTCCATTGGGCGGCCGAGCACAGCTACGTCGTGGGGTCCGAGGCAGGCGCCGCGGAGATCGCGGCCGAGGTCGTCACGAACTGAACAGCCCGAGGAGACAGGAAGGGGACGAGCCATGGCAACCGAGGTCGCGTCGCTCACCGCGGAGCAGATCGTCGCCGATTCGAAGCGATTCACGCTCTTTGACTGGCAGGCGCAATCGAAGGCCGCACCGCTCGCGATCGACCGCGCCGAGGGCGTCTACATGTACGGCCTCGACGGCCGGCGGTGGCTCGACTTCAGCTCGCAGCTGATGGGCGTGAACATCGGCCACGGCGACAAACGGGTCACCGAAGCGATCGCCCGACAGGCCGAGAAGCTTCCCTACATCTCGCCGTTCCACGCGTTCGAGGGCCGGGCCGTGCTGGGGCGCAAGCTCGCCGAGCTGTGGCCGGGCGACATCGAGAAGTCGTTCTTCACGCTCGGCGGCGCCGAGGCGAACGAGAACGCGGTGAAGATCGCGAAGCTCGTGACCGGCCGGCAGAAGGTGCTGGCTCGCTACCGCAGCTACCACGGGTCGACGTACGGCACGATGATGCTGACCGGCGACCCCCGTCGATGGCCGAACGAGACGCCGCCGATGCCCGGCGTCGTGCACGTGCTCGACCCCTACCACGGTCCGCAGCGCGGGTTCGACGACGCCGAGACCGCGCTGGCCTTGCTCGAGGAGACAATCGAGCTCGAGGGCCCCGGAACGATCGCGGCGTTCATCATCGAGCCGGTCACGGGGACGAACGGCATCTTGATCCCCCCTGACGGGTACATGCAGGGCGTGCGCCAGCTGTGCACCCGGTACGGCATCATGCTGATCGCCGACGAGGTCATGTGCGGATGGGGCCGCACCGGGGAGTGGTTCGCCGTGAACCACTGGGACGTCGTGCCCGACATCATCACGACCGCGAAGGGGCTCACGTCGTCCTACGCCCCGCTCGGGGCCGTCGGGCTCGCACCGCACGTGGCCGCCCATTTCGAGGACAACGTCTTCTGGGGCGGGCTCACGTACAACACCCACCCGCTCGGCGTGGCCGCGGCGATCGCCGCGGTGCAGGTGATCGAGGACGACGACCTGGTCGGCAACGCGAAGCGGCTGGAACCCGTGATGCGCGCGCACCACGAGACGCTGGCCGCGAAGCACCCGAGCGTGGGGCGCTCAAGGAACCTCGGCCTGTTCGGCATCATCGAGCTGGTGAAGAACCGCGAGACGCTCGAGCCGCTCAGCCCCTTCAACGAGATGAACGAGACGATGCAGCAGGTGAACCGCGCCCTGCTCGACAACGGGCTCGCCACGTTCGTCCGCTGGTGGAACGTGATGACGAACCCGCCGCTGTGTATCACCGAGGAACAGCTCGCCGAAGGATTCGTGATCATCGACGGCGCCCTCGACATCGCCGACGCAGCGATGGAGGCATGAGTTGACCGAACCCCACCTGCCCCGCATCGGGTTCATCGGGCTCGGCATCATGGGCAAACCCATGGCCCGGAACCTGCTCGCTGCCGGGTATCAGCTCACCGTGCACTCGCGGAGTCCGGGGCCGGTCGACGAGGTGGTGGCCTCCGGTGCCGCGCGTGGCGACGAACCGGCCAAGGTCGCGGCGGCGAGCGACGTCACGATCACGATGCTTCCCGACACGGCCGACGTCGAGCAGGTGCTCACGGGCCGCGGGGGGGTGATCGAGGGCGCGCCGGCCGGGTCCCTCGTGATCGACATGAGCTCGATCGACCCCGGGCCCACGCGCGCGATGGCCGTTGCGTTCACCGCGAGGGACGTCGCGATGCTCGACGCCCCCGTCTCGGGCGGCGAGAAAGGAGCAATCGACGCGACACTCTCGATCATGGTCGGCGGCGACGAGCCGGCGTTCGCGCGAGGGTCCCCGATCCTCGAGGTGCTCGGCGCGAGCGTCGTGCACGTTGGACCGAGCGGTGCCGGCCAGGTGTGCAAGGCCTGCAACCAGCTCGTCGTCGCGGCCACGATCGAGGCCGTGGCCGAAGCCCTGCTGCTCGCCGAACGCTCCGGTGTCGACGGCGTGAAAGTGCGGGAAGCGCTGCTCGGCGGGTTCGCGGGCTCGAAGATCCTCGAGGTGCACGGCCAGCGCATGCTCGACCGATCGTTCGATCCCGGGTTCCGCATCCGGCTGCATCGCAAGGACGCCCGCATCGTCGAGGAGGCGGCGGCCGAGACGCGCACGCCGATCCCCTCGTTCTCGGCAGTGACCGAGCAGCTCCAGCGCTCCGTCGATGCGGGAGACGGAGACCGCGATCATTCGGCGCTGTACGCCGAACTCGTCCGCGAGGCAGACTCTCCGGCGTGACGACCGAGCGGGCCGACGCCGGGACCGGATCGGAGGTGGCACGCGACGAGCTCACCGGCGTGCTCGTCGCCGACCCACCGAGGTTCGACGAGGAGGCCATCGCCCGGATCGCCCGCGAGGTCTTCGGTTACGACGGCACGGTGGAGCGCCGGTTCGAGAGCGAACGTGATCAGAACTTCCAGCTCGCCGACGCCGGCGGGGAGGAAGACCGGCGGATCCTCAAGGTCTCCAACGCCGGCGAGCGCACCGACGTGCTCGACATGGAGGTCGGGGCGGCGCTGCACGCACGGGCGGCGGACCCGTCGCTGCCGATCGCCGCGCCGTTCCCGACCGCGGCAGACCCTTCGGTGTTCATCGGCACCGCGCTCGACGGGTCGAACGGCACGCAGCATATGGTGCGGATGTACGAGCACCTGCCGGGACGGGGCTCGACCGACGGGCTCGACCTCGATCACGAGGCGATCTGGGCCTACGGCGAGACGCTTGCCCGGCTCGGTCGGTCGCTGCGCGGGTTCTTCCACCCCGCCGCCGACCGGGTTCTGCTGTGGAACGTGGAGCACTGCCTGTCGCTGCGGCCGATGACCGAGACGATCGACGACGCCGGCCACCGCGAGATCGTGCGTCGAGTCTTCGACCGCTTCGAAGATCACGTGGCGCCGCGGTGGCCCGGGCTGCGCGCCCAGGTGGTGCACGGCGACCTCACGCTCGACAACGCCTTGCTCGACGACGACGGTCGCATCACCGGCATCGTCGACTTCGGCGACATGTCGCACACGGCGCTGCTCGCCGACCCGGTCTCGGCGCTGGACTCGATCCCGTCGATCCGCCGCGGCGATGACCTCTTCCGTGCGGCCGCGGCGCTGCTCGACGGCTACGACTCGGTGACCCCGCTCGAGCCTGAGGAGCGCGCGCTCGTCGGCGACGCGCTCGCGGCGCGGCTCGCGCTGACCGTGACGATCTCGGCCTGGCGCGTGCGGCGGTTCCCCGAGAATGCCCGCTACATCCAGAGCTGGGACCGCAACGCCTGGAGCATGCTCGAGCAGTTCGACGAGCTCGGCCCTGGCGAGACCGCCCGGCGGTTCGGGTCGCCCGAGCCGACCCCGTCGACCTCCGCCCTGATCGCGCGGCGCGCCGAGGTGTTCGGCACCGCGTTGGCGCCGCTCACGTACTCGACCCCGCTGCACCTCGAGCGCGGCCACGGCGTCTGGCTCGAGGACGTCGACGGGCGGCGCTACCTCGACGCGTACAACAACGTGCCGGTCGTCGGGCACGCACACCCGCGCGTCGCGAACGCGATCGCCGACCAGGCGCGGCTGCTGAACACTAACCTGCGCTACCTGCACCCGAAGGCGATCGAGCTCGCGGAACGGCTCGTGGCCTCGATGCCGGAAGGATCGCGGCTCGACACCGTGCTGTTCGTCAACGCCGGCAGCGAGGCCACCGACCTGGCCTGGCGGCTCGCGACGGTGGCGACGGGCTACGACGGCGGCCTCGTGACCGCTCACGCTTACCACGGCGTGACCACGGCCACGACGGCGCTCTCCCCTGAGGAGTGGCGAGGAGACTGGCGTCCCGACCACGTGGAGCCTTTCAGCCCGCCGGTCGAGGACGCTCCCACCGCGGCCCCGGTCCGCGAGGCGATCGAGCGGCTCTCGGCGCGAGGGCACCGGCCGGCGGCCCTGATCCTGGACACGGCGTACACGAGCGACGGCATCCTGGCGCCGGGCGCCGACTACCACGCCGAGGTCGGCGCGACCGCCCGCGAGGTCGGGGCGCGCGTGATCGCCGACGAGGTGCAGGCCGGGTACGGGCGCACCGGCGAGCACCTGTGGTCGTTCGTGGCGTGCGGCCTGCAACCCGACATGGTCACGCTCGGCAAGCCGATGGGCAACGGACACCCCATCGCGGCCGTGATCGCCCGCCGCGCTGACGTCGACCGGCTCGCGCATCAGGCGGAGTTCTTCAGCACGTTCGGGGGGAACCCCGTCGCCTCCGCGGCGGGTCTCGCGGTGCTCGACGTGATCCGCGACGAGGACCTGATCGCGCGCGCCGCCGAGGTCGGCGCCCACACGCGCTCGCGCCTCGAGGCCCTGCATGAACGCCACCCAGCGATCTCAGCCGTGCGCGGCCGGGGACTGCTGCTCGGCGTGGAGCTCGTGCGCGGCCTCGCTCGCGAGCCCGACGGCGAGCTCGCCGCTCAGGTGCTCGACGCCGTGCGCGACCGCGGCGTGATGATCGGCTCGACCGGTCCCCACGGCAACGTGCTCAAGATCCGCCCGCCGCTCGTGGCGTCGATCGACGACGCCGACCTCATCGTCCGGGCGCTCGACGAGGCGTTGCAGACCCTCGGGTGAGCGACGCCGGCCGTTACGTGCCCGCGATGTGCACGAGCAGCAGCTGTCCTCGCTCGCCCTTGCCGGAGTCGATCTTCAGGCTCGGCCCCTGCTGGCGAACGCTGGTGTCGTGGGCCTGCGCGTCGAGGAGCCAGGAGCCGGGACCGAAGAACGCGCTCACGTCGATCACACCGCTCGATTCCCAGACACCCGGACCGCCGCCCGCCTCGATCGCGCGCTGGCTCGGGTCGAGGCGGGCGACGGGCGCGAGCGCCTCGGTGTCGAGATCGTAGGTCAGCACGCGCGCGTAGCCGGACGACGCCTTGTTGCGATCCTCCTGGATCACCAGCGTCGTGTCGTTGATGCCCAGGTTGTCGGGATTCACGATGTCGTCGCCCGCATCGCCGTCGAGCACGACCTCGAGGCTGGCACGTCGAGGGTGCACGGGATCGACCGTGAGCCGGTAGAGGCGGCCGTTCTTCGACTCGGCCTTGTTGGAGCCGGTGTCCGACAAGTAGATGACGCCGGGGTTCCCCGGGTCGTGGGCGGCATCCTCGATGCGCACGAAGTTGAATGATCCGAGGTCCTCGGCGATCGCGTTCAGCTCGAGGCCGGTGTACCGCGCGGCGTGGGGGATCGAGACGAAACGACCGGCGAGGGTTTCGCCCTCGACGATGTCGTCCGTCGACGGGTCGCCGTCAACGGGACCGTCGGGCACCCACACCGTGAAGCTGCCCTTGCCCCGGATCCCCTTGGCGAAGGTGTGGCTGAAGTAGGCGTAGGCCTGCGAACGCAACCGGAACGAGTCCTCGGCGAGGAACGTGACGGCCTTCGAAAGCCCTTTGATGGGCACGACGTTCTCGTGGTTCAGGTGGCCGAAGTGCGGGGTCTCGACCACCCTGCCGGTCACGGCGTTGATGGCGATCGAGATGCCTCCTTTGGGCGTGCCGATCCATTCCTCGCCCGTGAAGTACCAGGGCGTACCGCGCACGAAGTCGAGCGTGCTGGAACAGAAGTATTGGTAGCCCTCGGTGCCGTCCACTGCGTAGCTCGCCGAGACGACCCTGCCGTGGCCGTTCAGGGTCAGGTGGGAGACCCGCGCGTCCGACATGTCGCCATAGGCGTGCGCGGTTTCGTGGTTCACGAAGACCTCGAGCCGGCCCATGGCGCTCGCGTACGCACCGATGCCGTCGGGCACCCCCGAGAACTGGAAGCCGCCGAGCTTGCCTCCGATCACCTCGCCGGCGGTGAGGATGGGCGTGATCGTCGTGCCCGGATCGGTCGAGATCAACAGTGGCCGCGCGGAGGTGATGAACGGCGCCCGGGGCTCTGCGGCAGCCGCGGAGGCCGCCGGAAGCAGCGTTGCTCCGAGCAGCACGAAGCCGGCCACCGACGATGTGATCCTTTTCATCGAGACTCCCTCCGGGCGAACAGTTCCCGAAGCCTAGCCTTCCGGTCGTCGGCCGCGCCAGTGCACGCCTGAGCATCCCCTTCCGGGGCATCCGCCGCCGTCGGGTGGGAACATCGACGCATCGTCGCCGATCCACGGAAGGACGTGACATCGATGTCCGAGCTCTCCGCCGAGCAGATCGTCGAGCTCTCGAAGCGCTACACGCTCTACGACTGGCAGGCTCAGTCGATGGCGCATCCGATGGCCGTGGCATCGGCCGAGGGGGTGCACTTCACGACCGTCGACGGCCGTCGGTTCCTCGACTTCAACTCCCAGCTGATGGGCGTGAACATCGGCCACGGCGACAAGCGCGTGCTCGATGCGATCGCTCGCCAGGCCGAGACGCTTCCCTACGTCTCGCCGTTCATGGCCTACGAGACCCGTGCCCTGCTCGGCCAGAAGCTCGCGACCCTCTGGCCGGGCGACCTCGAGAAGTCGTTCTTCACGCTCGGCGGCGCGGAGTGCAACGAGAACGCGATGCGCGTCGCCAAGGCGTACACGGGACGGCAGAAGGTGCTCGCTCGCTACCGCTCGTACCACGGCGCGACGTACGCGACGATCAACCTCACCGGCGACCCGCGACGGTGGGCGAACGAGAACCCGCCGATGCCCGGCGTCGTGCACGTGCTCGAGCCCTACCACGGCACGCAGCGCGGGTTCGACGACGCCGAGACCGCCCTCGCCCTGCTGCGCGAGACGATCGAGCTCGAGGGGCCCGAGACGATCGCGGCGTTCATCCTCGAGCCGGTGACCGGCACGAACGGCATCCTGATCCCGCCCGACGGCTACCTGCAGGGCGTGCGCGGGCTCTGCACCGAGTTCGGCATCGTGCTGATCGCCGACGAGGTGATGGCAGGGTTCGGTCGCACGGGGGAATGGTTCTCGGTGAACCATTGGGACGTCGTGCCCGACCTGATGACGACGGCGAAGGGCCTCACGTCGTCGTACCTGCCGCTCGGCGCACTCGCGATCTCACCCGAGATCGCCGCGCACTTCGACGAGCACGTGTTCTGGGGCGGACTGACCTACAACTCGCACCCGCTGTCGTGCGCGGCCGCGCTCGCCGCGATCGAGGTGCTCGAGAAAGACGACCTCGTCGGGAACTCGAAGCGGCTCGGAGAGGTCATGGCCCGCCACCACGAGGAGCTCGCGGAGAAGCATCCGAGCGTGGGGCGGGTCCGCAACATCGGCCTGTTCGGCATCGTGGAGCTCGTGAAGAGCCGCGAAACGATGGAACCGCTCAGCCCCTTCAACGTGCTGAACGAGACGATGGCCTCGGTGAACCGGGCGCTCCTCGACCGAGGCCTGTTCACGATGGTGCGCTTCAACGGCATCATGACGAACCCGCCGCTCTGCATCACTGAGGAACAGCTCGCCGAAGGCTTCGAGATCATCGACGATGTGCTCTCGATCGCCGACGCCGCGACGGCATCATGAAGAGCCGGCAGGTCCGGGCGGGGTCTCATCCGGGGAGGAGCTGGGCCGTCGCTGCGGCGGTGGTCGCGGGCGGCACGACCATCCTCTATGTCTGGATCATCGCGGCCGAGTCGGACGAACACGACCTCGGCCGGGTCGCCGCCGTCATCGTGCTCTTCCTGCTCGCCACGGTCTGTGCGATCGGAGCCGCGATGCTCCGCACCCCCGAGGCCCGTCACGTGTCGGCTGCGGCCGGCACCGGCGTGCTCCTGTCGCTCGGCATCCTCGCCCTGTTGTCCGTTGGTCTCCTCCTGCTCGTCGCGGCCGGTCTGCTGATCATGACGATCGCTGCGGGCAGGGAGGAGCGCCGATCGTCGTCGAAGGTCCGGGTGATCCTGGCGTTCGCGGTCGGCGCTGCCTTGCCGTGGGCGCTCGTCCTGATCGCCTGATCAGGAAGCATCCAGTGTCAGTCGGTCGGCGACTCGCCGCTCGATGCGAACCAAGCCCGCCTCAAGACCGGCGACGCGGACGTCACCCCCTGCCCCATCGAGGAGAGCTGCTAGCGAGGGATCGGGCCGGAGTCCGCGGACTCCGACCCTCCTTCACGCCCGGGGACGGAGCGCGACCGACCTGTCGGTGACCCGCACTTCGTACGCGGGCTCCGGCTTCGACGCCGGTCCTCGTAGCACACGGCCATCCTCCAGATCGAACATGCTCCCGTGCGCCGAGCAGGTCACGGTTGCGAGCGACGCCCCGACCTGCACGCGCCCGCGGTCGAGCGGCGCTCCCTGGTGCGTGCAGCGGTTCCCGATCGCGAAGACGCGATCGCCCGAGCGCACGAGCAGCACCGTCACGTCGTCGATCTCCACCCGGTGACCCTCCCCGTCGGGGAGGTCGTCGAGCGTGCCCACGGCGATCCAATCGTTCTCGGTCATCGCTCTCCACCGTATCGGTCGGGGGCCGGCTGCGCATCGCCGGCCCTGCATCGAGGTGAAGGTGGACTCAGACCGGTTCGCGGGTGGTGGACCAGCGTTCGGCCCACGCGGCGAGCTCATCCATCACCTTGGTGAGGTCGCGTCCGCGGTCGGTGAGGTGATACTCGATCAGCACGGGGGTCGAGGGCGTGACGTCGCGCGTCACGATCCCCTCGGCTTCCAGCTCCTTCAGCCGCTCGCTGAGCACCGCGTCGGAGATGTTCGGGATCACGTGCTTGAGGTCGCCGAAGCGAGCGGAACCCGTTTGCAGTGCGCGCACGACCTGCGGGTTCCACCGCTTGCCGATCAACCCGGCAGCCCGCTGGAAGTGCTCGCAGATCGGCGCTTCCTCGATCATCTCGTTCGCAGCTCCTCGTCCCTTCGGCGCATCCTATGCGCCCCTGGGGGTATCGGTCCTTTTCCATCCACGCGATCTCGGGAGTTGGGGTACTCTGGAATAGATAGTACCTTGGATTCCGTTAGTTGGAGCATCGCATCGTCGCGAGGGGCGGCGATCGGATCACAGGAGGGATGCAACGTGACTGAGGCAGTCAGAGAGATCGATGGCATCTCGCTCCCGCCCGCCGGCAAGTACGAGCTCGACCCGGCGCACACCGAGATCGGTTTCGTTGCCCGCCACATGTTGACGAAGGTGCGTGGCCGCTTCACCGACTTCGAGGGCACGATCGACGTGGCCGAGCGCCCCGAGGACTCCAGCGTGAACGTCGAGGTCAAGACGGGCAGCGTGCAGACGAACGCCGATCAGCGTGACGACCACTTGCGCAGCGCGGACTTCTTCGAGTCCGAGGAGTATCCGGTGATGACGTTCCGCTCGACGGGCGTCCGCCACACCGGCGGCTCGAACTTCGAGCTCGACGGCGAGTTGACGATCCGAGACGTCACCAAGCCGATCACCCTCGAGGGTGAGTACCACGGCTGGGGCAAGGACCCGTTCGAGAACACGAAGATCTTCGCCGAGGCGAAGGCCACCGTGGAGCGCGAAGACTGGGACGTGACCTGGAACGTCGCGGTCGAGACCGGCGGGTTTCTGGTCTCGAAGAAGATCGACATCGTGATCGACGTCGAGGCCGCTCTCGTCGGCTGAGCCGCTCGATCCGACACTGCCCGTGGAAGGCCGGCCCGTGAGGGTCGGCCTTCGTCACGTCAGTGGGTGCGCGCCACTCGCCCCGGCCTCGTACTCCGTCAGCTCGAACAGCTGCTCGTAGGCCACGACCGTGTCGCCGGCGACCCACAGGTCGGCGGTGAAGCCCGAGTCGAGCGCGGTGAACGTCCATCGTGTGGCGCCGAACCGCCCCGCGGGCGTCACGACCTCTTCCGGCCCTCGCAGCTCGTAGCGCTGCGGCACGCGCGACGGCTCGAGGGTGAATGGCTCGAGGTAGACCACGTCGATCTCGCTCGTCGCGGCGAGCCGTTTCGTCGTGATCAGGTTCGTGGCCGGCGTGAAGTAGTCGAGGTGCATCTCGGGCCCGTACGGAATCTCGATCTCGGCGCGGTCGCGGAACCCGACGAGGGCGCCGACGCGCGGTTCGAGCAGCAGATCGTGCTCGCCGGTGTCGATGCGCACTCGGGCGACGCGCCAGTCGGCGTCGACGGCGACGTCCACGATCTCGCGATGCGGCGATGGGTCGGCGGTATCGACGTCGCTGAAGTACCGCCAGCCCATCGGGCCCGGCGCACACCGAAACTGCTCGGTGCCCAACGGCGTGCCGTGGTTGCCCAACATCGTGTAGCGGCCTTGCGGCATGGTACCCACCGTACCTCCCCGAGGAGGGGTGCCGCCTGCGAGATGTCCGTGTGGCCGGCCGCACATCGAGGCCCGTCTCCGGTAGTAGCCTGCTCATCCCACGTGACGGCCCACGGACGACTGATGGCACGACGAGGTGAACAGGGGGTGTTATGGGCGACCGTACGGACGCGCTGGCCGAACGGATCTTCGGCTCGCTGCTGGGCACGATGGACGTCTTCACGATCTACCTGGGCGACCGGCTGGGGTTGTACGCGGCGCTCACGGAAGGCGCCTCGACGTCGAGCGAGCTGGCGACCCGTGCGGGCATCACCGAGCGATATGCACGCGAATGGCTCGAGCAGCAGGCGGTCTCAGGACTGCTCGACGTCGACGACGCGTATGCCGCGGCATCCGATCGGCGGTACACGCTGCCACCGGAGCACGCCGAGGTGCTGTCGGACCGCGATGCCCTCGTCTACCTGACGCCGCTCACACGAGCCCTGGTCGCGGCCGGACAGCAGCTGCCGGCCCTGATGGCGGCGTACCGCGACGGAGGCGGCGTCACCTGGCGCGACTACGGGCCCGACATGAGCGAGGGACAGGAGTACGGCAACCGGCCCTCGTTCATGGCCATGATGGGCTCGTGGATCCGGCAGGGATTGCCCGACGTGCACGAGCAACTGTCCACAGGCGGGCGTGTCGCAGATGTGGGGTGCGGAGGCGGTTGGTCCTCGATCGCGATCGCCCTGGCGTACGAGGGCGTCACCGTCGACGGCTTCGACCTCGACGAGCCTGCGGTCGAGCGCGCACGGCGCAATGCCGCCGCGCACGGGCTCGCCGATCGGGTCCGGTTCCATGCGGTGGACCCGGCCGAGACGGATCACGACGAGGGCTACGACCTCGTGTGTGCGTTCGAGTGCATCCACGACATGCCACAGCCGGTTCCCGTGCTGCGCGCGATGCGCGCGATGGCGGCCGAGGGCGGCGTCGTCATGGTGATGGACGAGAGGGTCGGCCACGAGTTCAGCGCACCGGGCGATGAGCTCGAGCGACTCATGTACGGGTTCAGCATGCTGGTGTGCCTGCCCGACGGCATGTCGCACCCAGATTCGGTCGGCACCGGCACGGTGATGCGTCCTTCGGTCTTCGAGGGCTACGCCCAGGAAGCCGGCTTCGACCGCGTGGAGGTCCTGCCGATCGAAGCCGATCTCTGGCGTTTCTATCGGCTGCAGGAGTAGCGACGCACGCCGGTGGCCGTCGCGGTAGGGTCGCCTCGATGAGCGACGAGACCCCGACCCCCGGGAACGAGACCGAGAAGGAACGCCTCGATCGGGAGCTGATCGAGTTCCTGAACGAGGTGCGCGTGGTCCTGCCGGGCGTGCAGGTGCTGTTCGCCTTCCTGCTGACCCTGCCCTTCGCGGGGAGGTTCGAAACAATCACCGGCGTCGAGCGCGTCGCGTACCTGGTTGCGTTCTTCGCGACGGCATTGGCGACCGTGCTGATGATCACGCCGACGTCGTTCCATCGGCTTCGGTTCCGCAAGGGCGACAAGGACGCGATCCTTCGCACGTCGAACTGGCTGGTCCTCGCCGGCATCGTCTGCCTCGGCGTGGCGATGGTCGCCGTCGTGTGGCTCGTCGCCGAGCTCGTCTTCGACTCCAGCACCGCGATCGTGATCGCAATCGTGAGCGCGGTGATCGTAGCCGCGCTCTGGTTCGCGCTGCCGCTCAGCCGGCGGTTCATCGGGGGACATTGAATCCGATGCGGGTCGCGGTCTGCCAGATGCGCTCAGACGGTGACGTCGAACGGAACCTCGGGCTCGCCGAGCGGTTGCTCCGTGAGGCGAGCGAGCGAGGCGCGGAGCTGGCGGCGCTCCCCGAGTTCCTGGAGTACATGGGCCCCGCCTCGGCTCGGGTCGAGGTTGCCTCGCCGGTGCCCGGTCCCGTGACCGACCGGCTGGGCGCGGTGGCGCGGGAGCGCTCGATGTGGGTGCTCGCCGGGGGCATGCTCGAAGCCGACGGCGACCGGGTGCACGACACGTCGGTGTTGCTCGATCCGGATGGTGAGATCGCGACGACCTATCGGAAGATCCACCTGTACGACGTCGAGCTGCCCGACCAGCCCCCGATCCGAGAGTCGGACACGATCGCCCCCGGAGATGAGATCGTCACCCATCTGGCCGGGCCGGTCCGCCTCGGGTTGTCGATCTGCTACGACGTGCGGTTCCCCGAGCTGTACCGGGGCTTGATGGCCCAGGGGGCGCAGGTGCTCTGCGTGCCTTCGCAATTCCAGCACACGACCGGGCGCGAGCACTGGCACACGCTGCTGCGCGCCCGGGCGATCGAGAACCTGGGCTTCGTGGTGGCGCCTGGGCAGTGGGGGCCGTTCGGCGACCCGGGCGATGGGCGTCGGTCGTACGGCCACTCGCTCGTGGTCGACCCGTGGGGCCGCGTGCTCGTCGAGGCGCCCGAGGAAGGCGACGGCGCCTGGCTCGCGGACCTCGACCTCGACGCACAGCGCGAGCTCCGGCGGTCCTTCCCCGTGCTGCAGCATCGCCGGCTGGGCATCACCTGCTGACATGCGCCGAGAGCTCGAGGGCGGCTACGACCTCGACGACGACGCCGGGCGCATCGACCTCGATGTCGCGCACGCCTTCTTGACCGACTCGTACTGGGCCGCGGGACGGTCCCGCGAGACGGTCGAGCGGCTCGTGGACGGCGCCTCGCGGGTGATCGGCCTCTATCGCGACGGCGACATGGTCGGATTCTGCCGGGTGGAGAGCGACGAGGTCACGTACGCGATCCTGCTCGACGTGTTCGTGCTGCCCGAGCATCGCGGGCGAGGGCTCGGCGTCGAGATCGTCCGGGAAGCCGTGGAGCTCGGGCCACACGCCGATCTGCCCTGGCAGCTCGGCACGCGCGACGCCCACGGCCTGTACGAGCGGTTCGGTTTCGGCCCACCCGACGCGTCGCGGCAGATGGTGCGTCGCGGCACCCGCCGTCCGTAGCCTCGGCTCGCACGCGGCGGGATGTGTCCGGGTTCACACCCTGGGTGCGGGATGGGCCACAGACCCGCGCTCCCGCCCTCCATAGCGTCGATCCCGGGTTCCGGTCAGGTGAAAGAGGGCGCCGAGATGATCGACCAGCTGGTTCGTGGAACGAGATCGAGGAACGGTCACGCTGAGCAACAGCGCCTGCCCGGCTCGACGACGTTGCCGCGCCCTCCGGGGTGGCGGCCGCCTCCGACGCCTCCGATGCCGGACTCCCGGGAGCCCGACCGGCGCCGGCGAGCGATCGTCACGGTGGTCGTGACGGCGACCGCCCTGGTGCTGGTCGGGACGTTCGCGGTCGGGTCGGCCTCGGTGGAGATCCGGGGCATTCGAGCCGCGTCGAGCGAACACGCAGTCGCTACATCCGAGCCTGCCCCTCCATCGCCGCTCGCTCTCGACAAGATGACCGAGGCGCTGCTGTGGGCGTGGTCCGACGACGAGTGCGTGGACTTCGTGCGCCGGGACATCCAGCACATGATGGGGTGTGCGCCGGTCGCGTGGCTGCACGACGAGATCGATCCGCTGGATCCAGGGGCGCTCGACGCATTCGGTGTCGAGCGTCGCCGGTTCACGGAACGGCACGATCGGGCGGACGGCTTCCTGATCGGTGAGGCCGAGCGCCGCGGGCACGGGCACGAGCTCGAGCGTCTGTCGATCGCATGGCGCTGCGCGGCGAGCTGAGCGACGGGAAACATCAGCCGTCGAGGACACGGCGGGATCGCCGAAAGGCTTCGGTCATCGGCAGCTTGCTCGAGCGGCCAGGGCTATGTCCGGGTCAGCTCTCCGAGGCGGTTGCTGATCACGTGCTCGAGCTCGAGCGGATAGCTGAGTCCGTGCTCACGGCCCACGACGGGGGCGCGCTCCCGGAAGAAGGCCACGAGAGTCTGGGAGGCTTGCAGCATCGCATCGCGCTCCATCGGCGGAAACGTCGAACGGATGGGGGCGAGCCGATCGATGGCGATCAGCTGATCCAGCTTCTCGTAGGCTTCGGCCTCGGCTTCGACGCCTTGGTCGATTCGCTCGAGATTCACGCAGTAGGCGCGAAGCATCTCGAGCTGCCCGGCGGCCCACCAGAGCTGGCCGCGCCCGAGGGCCGCGATGAAGTGCGACAGATCGTGCCAGAACCAGTGCAGGACGCGGCGAAGCTCTTCGACCTGTTCCGCGCGGTCGGGCTCGCGGACCGGGAACCACACGTCGGCCAGGAGCCCCTGCTCGTCCAGGAGCGTGTGGACCGGTCCGGCGTCGATCCGATCGAGCTCGCTCTCACCGAAGAAGAAGATCTCCCCTTCGGTGCCGTCGGCCCGGATGAAGAAGACGTTCACGTCACGGCCGAAGTCCTCCAGGAACAGCGGATCCCCGAGCGTGCGGATGAGGGCTTCTCGACCGGTCTTGACCTCCTCGAGGGCGTCGTCCCTGGTGATCAGGCAGAGATCGAGATCCGAGAACTCGTCCGCCTCCCCCCTGGCGACGGACCCCCCGAGGAAAGCCGCCACGATCCGCTCGTCGGCCGAACAGGCCTGCACGAAGCGGTCGATGACCACGCTGTGATCTCGGGGCGATGACGGTTCCGACCGGTGCACGATCCTCGAAGCGTCTCAGGTCGGGCACTCGGGCGCCAGATGCCGGAGAGCTGGCGAGGCGGACAATGCTCACACGGCGAGATCGCAGACTTGCACCAGGACCTCGCGGAGGTGCCTCGCGACGCCCAGATGACCCACGTCGGGCCAGACCGTCAGCGTGTGATCCGAGATCCGCTCGGCGAGGCGTCCCATCATCTCGGGCGGGGTCTCGCCGTCGAGGGCGCCCGCCCAGATTCGCACGGGCATGTGGATCTCCTCGAGTCGGAACCCCCACGGCGCCAGCAGGGCGACCCACTGCGGCGCCACCCCCGTGGCTCCTTGGCGAACCCCCTCCTGGACCGCGCGGAGGTACGCTCCGCGCCTCGCGGGATCGTCGAAGAACCACTCGTCGCCCCGGTCGATCCTTCCTTCCAGGACCTCCTCGGGCCGGACGCTCAGGCTCGCAGCCCACGCTCCGGCGACGGGTGCCACCAGGTCTGCGGCCGCCTCGAGGCCGCGAGGCAATGCGGCCAGGATGCGCCGATCTCCATCGTCGAGCCATGAGGCACGGAGCTCAGGGTCGTCATCGATCAGGTAGGCCAGCGCGGCGTTGCTGGTCGTGACGCCGACGCCGGTCAGACGCTCGGGCGTGATGGCTGCGCAGGCCAACGCGTATGCGACCCCCGCCGACCATCCGATGACGGCATAGCGTTCTAACCCGAGTCGGTCGGCGAGGGTCTCGACGTCGGCGGGCCAGTCGCCGACCCGATGGGCCGGTTGCGGATCGGATCGGCCGACTCCCGGCCGGTCCACGGTGAGCGCTCGGACCCCCACCTCCGCCGCCGCTTCGGGATCCGGGAAGAACGTCCGCGCATGCGGCATCCCGTGGAAGTAGAAGACTGGTCGACCGTCCGGGTCGCCCCACTCGGCGTATGCCAAGCGTCGCCCGCTCGGCAAGCGGATCGAGGCATCGCGCGAAGGGATGCCGATGTCACCCACGCCCCTCGTCGAGTCCACGGCTCATGCGCCGTTCCCGAGCTTCACGGCATGAAGCTCGCGAAAGCGATGAAGATCGTTGCACGACGCGTAGAAGCGGTCGCACATCGCCTCCACATCCCGCGCGGTTCGGTGAGGAAGTCCATTCGTGTCCTCCGTGCTCCGTTCATGGGGAAGCGAGGTCTCCGGGCGTGTCGATGTCCCGGGGAGCCGCGCGATCGACCTCGACCTCCTCGACCCACTCGGGATGGCTCGCGATCAGCACGCGAGCGCCGACGTCGCCGTGCAGGTGACCTGCTTCCGCGTAGATCTCGCGGCTGAGTAGTGAGGGGCCGGGGTCGTCGATGAACCGCAGTCGCACGATCTGTTTCCTCGTTGCGCGGAACCGATCGACGAGCGCTCGTACGTCGTCGGGCGTGATACCCGGCTGATCGGCCATGAGGACGACCGCGGCCTCGCTGTCGTCGTCGACCTCGTGGAACGCAGCCGCCAGCGATGTCGCCTGGCCGTCGCGGTGGGCGGGGTTGCGCACGAACCGGCCGAGCGCCGGTAGTTCGAGCGACGCTTCCACCGCGTCGGCGTCGTGTCCGATGATGACCAGCATCTCGTCGACGCCCGCTTCGGCGAGCGCGTCGATCGCGTGCTGCGCGAGCGGCTTCCCGTCGAGGATCTCGAGCTGCTTCGTGCCGCCGAATCTGCGGCCCTCGCCGGCGGCGAGCACCACGCCCGTGATCACGCGCGTGTCTTCCCGCCTCCGAACAGCCGGCGGAAGAAGTTCTTGATGATCGCCCAGATCGCCGAGAGGCCGAGGCCGATGCCTCCGACGTGCTTGGCCACCGGCACCGGAGCCGGAGCGGGGGTCGCGGTCGAAGGCTGGGCGGCTGTGGATGCGGGCTCGCCGGCGGCGACGGCCACGTCCGCGTCCGCGGCAGACGTCGCAGGTGCCTGAGCGGCCTGCACCGTCGCCTCGAGGCAGTCGGCGAACTGCTGCGTGAGCTTCTTCGAGATCTCGGGGAGCAGCCCGCGCGAGAGTTGTGCCGCGGCGCCCGTGAGTACGATGTCGGCGGTCATCTTGACGGTCGTCTTGCCGTCGGCGGCGGGCTCGAGCCACGAGGTCACCGTCGCGTTGGCGGCCCCTTTGCCCTTCTGCTCCATGCCTTTGGCAAGCAGCACAGCGCGGTGCGCCGCGTCGTCGCGCTCGGTCATCTCGACGGTGCCGGCGAAGGACAGCGCGACCGGGCCGAACTTCATGTTGACCTTGCCCTTGAAGTTCCGCTCGTCGATCGTCTCGGTGAGCTCGGCGCCGGGCATGCACGGGGCGATGCGCTCGACGTCGAGCAGGAACGCCCAGAGCTCGTCGACCGGCGTGGCGACGGTGAACTCGTTCTCGATCAGCATGGTTGGAGCCTATCGAGGCCGGTCACGAGCCGACCCCCACGAACCGCGCTGGATCACGTTCGAACGATTCGAGGCACCCCGCGGAGCAGAAGTAGTAGGTGCGTCCCTCGTGCGTCGTCCGGTATCGAGCGCCGGCGACGTCGACCGCCATACCGCACACGGGATCGATTTCCTCGTGCGGGGTCGAAGCCTCGGCCACGGTCGCCGGCCTGTCGAGCTCTCCGGCGGCACGGAGCTGCACGATCTCGGCGAGGATCGCGACCGCGATCTCGTCGCTCCCGACGTGCCCGAGGTCGAGGCCGGCCGGGGCACGCACCCTGGCGAGCGCGTCGTCGGCGACGCCCCGGTCCCGCAAGTAGCCGAGCACCGAGCCGGCGCGCTTGGCCGAGGCGACGAGCCCGATGTAGACGGCCGGCGTCGCGAGCACTCGTTCCAGCGCGTCCTCGTCGTAGTGGCCCTGGGTCGCCACGACGACGTACGAACGGTCGTCGACGCCGCCGAGGTCGAGCGAGGTGACGACCGTATCGGCGTCGTGGTCGGCGACGGTTCCCCCGTCGTCGATCGCGAGCGATCGCCACCCCAGGCCCCGGGCCAAGCGGGGGAGGGCCAAGGCGGCCGGCGATCGTCCGATCGCCACGATCTGCGGCTGGGGCAGCACGGGTTCCACGTAGACCTCCAAGGCGCCTTCGCTCTGACATGCGATCGGCACGCTCACGACTCCGTCGCGTCGGTGCGCCTCGAGCTCCTCGGGCGGGCCGAGGAAGAGCAGGCGCGGCGTACCCTCGTCGATCGCCTTCAGCGCCTCGCGCACCACGGTGGGCTCGGCGCATGCGCCGCCGATCCAGCCGCGCACCTCACGGTCGGGCGTGATGAGGGCGGTCGCGCCTTCCTTGCCCGACGATGGCGCCCGCCGCCAGACCACGGTGGCCAGCACATACGGCCGGCCCCGGGCGGAGAGCTCAGCGGCGAGCCTCACGACCTCCGGCTTCATGAGCCCCCGGTCCCCCTTCTCGTCGGGAGGCTACGCTCGGCTGGCGGCCTCGCTTCATGAGCCCCCCGAACCCCCTTGGGCGGCCTGGATCGCTTCCCAGACCCTCGCGCTCGTGAGCGGCATGTCGATGTTCTTCACGCCCAGAGGCTGCAGCGCGTCGATCACGGCGTTCACGTACGCGGCGGGCGAGCCGACCGTGGCCGACTCACCGACGCCCTTGGCGCCGATCGGGTGGTGCGGCGACGGCGTGACCGTCTCACCAAGCTCGAACCTCGGCGTCTCGACCGCCGTCGGCAGCAGATAGTCGAGGAAGTTCGAGCCGATGCAGTTGCCGTCCTCGTCGAACGTGATCTGCTGCATCGCCGCGATGCCGTAGCCCTCTGTGAGCCCACCGTGGATCTGGCCCTCGACGATCATCGGGTTGATGCGCACGCCGCAGTCGTCGACTGCGACCATACGTTTGACCTCCCACTCGCCGGTCTCGGGATCGACCTCGACCGCCACCGCGTACGTGCCGAACGGGAACGTCAGGTTCGGCGGGTCGTAGTAGTAGTTGCCTTCGAGGCCCGCTTCCATGCCGTCGGGGAAGTTGGTGTACGCGGCGAA
>JBEVGU010000114.1:0-4049 GCA_040511595.1 Actinomycetota bacterium
TGGTTCGTTCAGCGAGCCACGTCAGGGCGTGACCCAGCCGGGCTGGTCGCTCGGCCCTGGGCGAACCGTAGATCGACGGAGAGATCCCCGCGCCACCCGTCGTGCGTACCGGGGCATACATCGAACGGAGTAACCGACGTACACCGCTCCGGCGTGTACCCCCACCGCGACTCCGGCTTGACACGGCCATCTCGCAGGCCCTCACCCCACTTGACGAGACTCCCCTCGTCCGTTGGTCGTAGCGGCAGCTACGTCGGCACGCGCATGTGCGAGATCGACGGAGGACCTACCATCGATCACTTCCGACCAAGGGACAGGGCCGTGAGGCGGATCTGCATCGTCATCGCATCGGAGCATGCACTCGGCGTTCACGTTCGCCCGGAGGCTGCAGCGCGCGCGCGGCAGAGCGGTGCGTTCGAGGAACTCGACGTCGTCGACTGGGGGGAGCCGGCATGGACGGTGGGCACCTCGCCCCTCCTCGCCGCCGCCCGGTGAGCGCTCGCATCAACGACGCGACAACGATGCGACCCGACCCGTCGGCAGCAGCGCTCTCCGTCGCGGCCCAGGACACCCACATGCTCTCTCTCGCGGTGGCGCTCGCCGGAGCCCTCGACGAGGCCCAGATCCCGTACTGTCATTTCAAGAGCAACGAGGCCCTCGATCGATCGATGCGGGGTGAAGCTGACCTCGATCTGCTGATCGGGGCCGAGGGAGCGCAGTCCTTCTCCCAGATCCTTCTCAGGTTGGGGTTCAAGGAAGCGCGCCTCGCCGCGGCGCGCGAGGTCCCGGGTGTCTCCCAGTCCTACGGACTCGACGCGCCGACCGGGCGCTTGGTGCAGGTTCACGCGCACCGCCACCTCGTGATCGGCGATCACACGACGAAGAACTTCCGGCTCGACATCGAACCCGAGTACCTCGCCGAAGCCTTCCCCGCGCCGTTGCTGCGCGTCCCCCGCCCCGAGCACGAACTCGTCCTGTTCGTCCTCCGGATGGTCGCGAAGCATTGCACGCTGGACGCGATGATGATGCTCCAGGGCAGGCTCTCGACGTCCGAGCGCCGCGAGCTGTCGTGGCTGAGCGAGCGGTCGAGCCCCGACCGTGTGGCCGGCTTCCTTGGGGCCGCCCTGCCATACATCCCAGCGGAGCTGTTCAGCCGTTGCCTCCATGCGGTCCGACCGGGTACCTCGGTGTGGTTCCGCGCGCGCACCGCCGGACGTCTCCATCGGGCGCTCGACGCGCATGGACGGCGTTCCCGACGCGGCGACGCGGTGCTCAGGATCTGGCGTCGTATCGTCTGGGGCACCCGAAGGCTCGTGCGCGGTGCCCCCAAGAAGAAACCGGCGGGCGGGGGGTTGCTCGTCGCGATCGTGGGCGGCGACGGCGCAGGCAAGTCGACCGCGGTCTCGGACCTCGCGGGCTGGCTGTCCGCCGTGTTCGCGACGAAGACGATCCATCTCGGCAAACCTCCGCCGCATGTCGCGACCCTCCTCGTGAAGGGGCCCATGGTCGCCCTCCGACAGCTCGGGCTCTTCCGGGCCACGCGGGTACCGGCGTACCGACTCCAGGACTCAGGGGCACCCTTCCCAGGTCACGCGTGGCTCCTTTGGAACGTGTTGACGGCACGGGATCGATACCTGGCATACCGTCACGCGCGCCGATGGGTCATCGGAGGCGGTCTCGTCGTGTCCGATCGCATGCCCCTGTCACAGCTCCGGACGATGGATGGCTGCCGTACGTCATGGCTGCTCGGGTCTGCCCGGTTGGGCTACCTGGCACGCAGGCTCGTCGCCCTGGAGATGTCGTACTACGCGAAGATCGAGCCACCGGACGTCCTGATCGTTCTTCGCGTAGACCCAGCGATCGCCGTCCAGCGCAAGTTGGGGGAGGACGATCCGGGTTCCGTGCGGGAGCGTGCCGGAGAGGTCTTCGACATCGACTGGGCGGGCACGCCGGCTGTCGTGATCGATGCGGCGCGGCCGCGCGATGAGGTCGCGTCGACGATCCGCCGGATCGTGTGGTCGAGGCTGTGACCCCAGGCTTCGTCGTCGAGCTGTTCGGGCTCCCGGGATCGGGCAAGTCCTACCTCGCGGAGGAACTCCTCCGGATCTCGGCCGACATCGGGCTGCCTGTGAACCTTCCGGCCGCGTGTGTTGGGCCGGCAGTACCTTCCCTCCCGAGGAGGGCTCGGAAGCTTGGGCTCGCGGCCGGGCAGATGCTGCAGCGGCCCGTCCCATCGTTCATCACGATGCGAAGCATCGTGATGTTCCAGCGCCCACGCACAGAAGGCCTCAGCCGCTGCGTGCAGTGGGCGATCACGCAGCGACTCCTGACTTCCGCGGGTCTCTCTCCGGGTGTGCACCTGTTCGACGAGGGGCTCCTTCAGGCACTTTGGTCCGTCGGGCTTCGTGGTGACGTGACACCCACGCTTCGCTCGCTCGAACAGCGATCCGGCCGCTACGCCATGCCGGACCTTGTCGTGACCGTGCACGCGTCGATCGACGAGATCGAGGATCGATTGGCGGCCAGGCTCTCTCGGCATAGCCGCCTCCAAGAGCGTCTGGATCCCATCGCTCGAAGGAGGGAGCTCGCACGTGGCGCGGAGCTCGTGGGGTCGCTCGTCGCTTGGTGGGAGCACGTCGCACCCGGACCGGGACGCCTGATCGAGATCCGGAACGATCCGGGGCGCGATCTCCACGGCGAGGCGGTCGCGCTGCTCGACAAGATCGCGTCGCGGGCCCACCTCGCCTCTCGGCCGGTCGCCTAACGCGATGGTTCGTTCTAGCAGCGCACCTCCTTCGGCAGGTCGGGTCCTCGTATCCAACACGGTATGGCGCGCCGCCGCGTTCGGGGCGCGGGCCGTGGGCGGAGTCGTCGTGACGGTCCTCGTCGCGAGGACCCTGGGCCCCCATGACTTCGGTCGATTCCAGTTCGCGCTGGCCCTGACCCTGCTGCTGAGCTTCCTGGTGATGCTCGGTCTACCCAAGCTCCTCGTGCGACAGCTCGCGCGAGACCCAGACGGAGCGGTGACTCGGATCGACTCGGCTCTGTTCATCTGTCTCGTGGCCGGCGGTGTGGTTCTCGGACCCCTGCTCGGTATCGGCTGGCTGGCGGGTGCCGACATGTCGCTCCTCCTCATGGCCGGGCTCACCATGATCGCGGACTCCATGGCGCGGATCGTCATGTCGCTCTTCTGGGCCGTCGAGCGGATGCGATACGAGGCCGTAGCCGTCGGGATCCAGGAATCGGCGTTCGTGACCTTCACGCTCCTGGTCCTCGCGGCCGATGGCGGCGTGGAGGGCGTGATGCTCGCCTACCTCACGTCGCGCGCGGTCGGCTTCGTCGTTGCATGGGTGATCGCCGCCACGAAGCTCTCCTGTCCTACGCGTCCTCGCCGACACGCGGGGGTAGTGCGTCCGATGCTCAAGGCCACCGTGCCGTTCGCCATCGACGATGGCCTGAGCCTCGCATACGTCCGGATCGACGCCGTACTCCTCGGCGTGTTCAAGGGTCCGACCGCCGTCGGCCTCTACCAGTCCGCAACGAACCTCGTCCTCTACCTGAACGTCCTGCCTCGCATGCTCAACATGTCGATGTACCCGCAGATGAGCCGAGCTTGGCCCGATCACCCGTTGGCGCTCCGACACTTGAGAGACGCGTCCCTCCGAATCCTGGGGGCCGTCGCGATCCCCATCACCGTGGGATCGTTCTTGCTCGCGCCGGAGATCTTCGGGACCCTCTACGGTCCGAAGTTCGAGCCGGCCGTGCGCTTCTACCAGCTCTTGGTGCTCGTCATCCCCTTGCGGATCCTGGGGAACACGCTCGGTACCGCGATCACGTCGGTCGACCGGCAAGCGCAGAGGGCGTTCATCGTCGGGGTGGCCGCAGCGCTCAACCTCGGGCTCAACCTGATCCTCATCCCGATGTGGTCGATCGACGGGGCTGTCGTCGCGACGCTCGTCACCGAGTCGTGGGTGTTCCTCGCCTACGCGGTGCTGCTGCGCCGCGCGCTTGGCCCATCGCACCTGTTCTCGGCGGTCGCCGCTCCCAGC
>JBEVGU010000115.1:0-4674 GCA_040511595.1 Actinomycetota bacterium
GGTCGGGAGCTCCGGTCACGCCGATGACATCCCCGAGCGGTCGGTGACGTAGCCGTGCAACATCAGCGCGAGATGGGCGGGCCGGCTGAGGGCGACGCAGTGACCGCTCTCGATCTCGTCCGGCGCGATGCCGAGCCGGTCGGCGACGACTCGGCGGCTGAACGCGGGCGGGAAGAACCGGTCCTCGGAGCACAGCACGAACCTCGTGGTCACCGCCGGCCAGGCGTCCATGGGCCAGGGCGCGTCGAGACCGACGATGGAGCCGTGGCGCTCACGCCGCGTCGCCTCCTCGGCGAGCGGGCGGGGCACGTCGTGGAAGAAGCTGATGAAAGGGTCGTCGTTCCCCGTCAGTCCGCCGTCGACCGCGGCCTGCTCGCGCACGGCCCCTCCGTAGCCGGTGTTGTCCCACCACGCGTCGGGCGGCTCCCCCGGCGCGGGGACCATTCCGGCGACGAGGACCAGCACGTCGGTGGGCTGCCGCTCGGCGACGAGCGGGGCTATGAACGACCCGAACGATTGCCCGACGACGGCGACTGGAGCCGTCGGGTTCCCGACGGCATCCGCCACCGCGTCAGCGCAGTCGACGAGGGTCGGCGAGCCGTCGACCGGCAGATCTGGCGCAACGGCGTCGTGGCCGCGCGCGCGCAGCTCCTCCTCCACGAGGTGCCAGTACCACCCCGAGTCCCCGGCACCGTGGATCAAGGCGAACGTGGTCACGATGGCCTCCTTGGATTCGATCCCGATCGATACCCACACCCGTCGGAACGTCAGCAGTCGGCGGATACCGTACGTAGGATGCGCCGGTGGAGACGCCGGAGGTCCAGACCGGGTCGGGGGGCCAGCCCAGGGGCGGTCGGATCCCCGTCGTGGCCTCACGGCTCGCCGGGATCGGCGCGGATCCCCGGGACGACGAGGACCTGCGCCACAAGAAGGCACTCCTCGTCCTGCTCGCGGTCCTGATCCTGCCCGTGTCCGTCGTGTGGGGCACCTGCTACCTCGCCTTCGGCTCGCTGGTCGGAATCGTTCCGTTCATCTACTTCGCCGTCTCGGTCGGCTCGTTGGTGGTCTTCGCGCGAACCAGGAGCTTCGGACCGTTCCTCGTCACGCAGCTCCTCGACGTCCTCCTCACGACGACGACCGGGGCGATGCTGGCGGGCGGGTTCCTCCCTTCGGGAGGGGTCGGGCTGTGGGGCATCCTGGCCCCCCTCGGAGCACTCGTCTTCCTCGAGGTGCGTCAGGCGGTCCACTGGTTCGTCGGGTTCCTGTCGGCCTTCCTGCTCCTGGGCATCGTGGGCGAGGTGGTCTTCCGCGACGCGGACGTCCCGGGTTGGTTCACGACCACGATGCTGGCGCTCAACGTCGTCGGGACCGGAGCCGTGGCCTTCACGGTCCTCGCTACCTTCGCCTCCCAGCGCAACGCGGCGCTGACGGCACTCCGGGCCGAGCAGGTGAAGTCCGAAGCGCTCCTCACGAACGTGTTGCCGAGCGCGATCGCGCAGCGACTGAAGGCCGCGACGGGGTCGATCGCCGACCACGTCGAGTCGGCCTCGATCCTGTTCGCCGATGTCGTCGACTTCACTCCGCTCGCGCAGCGCCTGTCGCCGGCCGAGGTCGTGGGCACACTCGATCAGCTCTTCTCCCATTTCGACACGCTCGTCGAGCGGCACGGGCTCGAGAAGATCAAGACGATCGGCGATTGCTACATGGCCGCGGCGGGCGTGCCCGATCCGTGCGCCGATCACGCGCGCAGGGCCGCGCTCCTGGCGCTCGATATGCGCGACGCGGTCGCGACGTCGACGATCGCCGGCCGAGACGGTGTCGAGCTGAGGATCGGCATCAACTCCGGGCCGGTCACCGCCGGGGTGATCGGCACGAAGCGCTTCCTCTACGACCTCTGGGGCGATGCCGTGAACACGGCGAGCCGCATGGAGTCCAACGGCACGCCAGGCGAGATCCAGATCACGAGTGCGACGTACGAGCTGCTGCAGGACGGGTTCGTCTGCCGGCGACGCGGCACGATCCAGGTCAAGGGCAAGGGCGAGATGGAGACCTGGTACCTGGTCGGCGCACGCTGATCCCGCCCAGGCGGTGACTCGGCTCCGATCGAGCTCAGGACGCCTCGGCCACCCAGTAGAGGGGGTCGCCCGCGCCGAGATCGGTGATCCCGGCATCGATCAGCGCGCCGGCCACCAGCGTGCGGCGATGCGCAGCGAACGTGAGCACGTGGGCGATCATGCCGCCGTAGGTCATGACCACCGGCGGGTCGCACAACGCGTCGACGAACGTCTCGTCGAGCCGCCCGCCTTCCACGGTCTCGGCCACGGTGCCGAGGAACGTCGTTCCCTCGGCCGCGAGCCGGGCACGCATCGACTCGATCGACTCGCCCCGTTCGACGTCGAAGTCGTACGGGCCCCCGACGATCGTGGCGTTCCACATCGCCATCTGGCCGACCAGCCGCGAGAGTAACGATCGGATCGTCGGATCGTCGTCGATGCCCTCGACGGAGATCTCGATCGGGGCATCGAGCTGCTCGTCGGTCAAGGTGGAGGCCCGGTCGACCATCTCGCCGACGAGCCACACATGATGCCGCACCATCGCCTGCAACAGATCCATCGTCTTCACCTTCCTGCGCGCGGGCAGCCTCAGGCGACCCGGTGGGTGGAAGTGCACATCGCTCGGAGCGTCGAGCTGGAACGCGGTGGGCCGTCGTCTCCACGCGGCTGGTGAGACGCCGTAGGCGCGGGCGAACGCCCGCGTGAACGCCTCGTTCGACGAATAGCCGGCTTCGACCGCGACGTCGAGGATCGTCCGATCCGTCGTCACGAGGCGGTAGGCGGCCCGCTCGAGCAGCACCCGTCGCCGCAGCGCGGCCGGCGGCTCTCCGGCTGTTGCCGAGATGACCCGGTCGACGTGGTACCGCGACAGGTGCATCCGTGCGGCGAGCTCATCGCCCGATGCATCGTGGTCGTCGAGCGCGGCCGCGAGCACGTCGACGAACCGCACAAACGTGTCCCTCGCCGGATCCACGGCTGCTTCGTCGGCGACTCCCACATCCGTGGCTCGAGGCTCCGGGCTCATGCGAGCCTCGGCGGACCGACGGCCAGCCGCTCGCGCACGTCCGCGATGCGCTCAGGCGCGTGGTGGGGCATCTCCCATCGGGTCTCGAGCCACCACGTACATCCTGCTTCCACCCACGGTGCGACGATCTCTACCGCTGCGCCGGCGTCGCCGGTCGGCGTCTCGCCTTCGCTGATCACCTCGAGATCGCTCCTCGCGCCATGCTCGGTGAGCCAGGCGCGCAGGTCTCGGACATCGTCGGGCGAGGCTTCCCGCGCGCCCACGTCGTACTGGGGCACGATGCCATCGCATCGGACCACACGAGTCATCGACTTCGCGCGGGGCCACAGTCCCACGACCCATATCGGGATGCGATCCTGCACGGGTCGAGCGACCTGCACCTGCTCCGTGCGCTCGAGCTCGAAGGCGTAGGAACGTCCGTGATGGCTCGTGCCCCCCTCCCAGAGTGAGCGGATCAGATCGATGCCCTCGTCGAGACGGCCGGCGCGCTCACGCAGATCCGTGATCTCGCCCGTCGCCGGGAGATCGGGAGCGACGGCTCCCAGTCCCACGCTGAGGATGGCACGCCCGTCGGAGAGCTGATCGAGCGTTGCGACCTGGCTCGCGACCTTCCAGGGTCGACGCCAGGGAAGCGGCGTGAGGAGCGTGCCGAGCCGGACCCGCGACGTTCGAGCCGCGATCGCGCCGAGGAGCGTCCACGCATCGACTCCGTACGCCGCTTCCCACACGAAGACGCCGTCCCAGCCGCTCCGTTCGGCGACGAGCGCGAGCTCGAGTTGCTCGATCGCGGTGCCGCCCGGAAGGATGATGCCCATGCGCACGATGTCCATGATGCTGAACGATGTCGGGTGCGACTTGATCGTATTTGCGCTTCCGCGATCGGGGCTCGGGGTGAAGCGGGTCACGGCCTTCGCGGTCCGCGTGCGCTGACTCGGTGATCCGCGACGAGGTCGCCTTCGTTGGTCCGTCACGTTCCCGTAGCATCTCAACCGTGGCGTACGACGAGCACCTCGCCGACCGCATCCGCGCGCTTCTCGAGGGCGAGGCCGGCCTGACCGAGAAACAGATGTTCGGCGGGCTCGCATTCCTGATCGACGGGAACATGGCCGTCGCCGCGAGCGGTCAGGGCGGCCTGCTGGTGCGCGCCGACCCGGCGACCTCAGGCGACCTGCTCGCGTCGACCGGCGTCCAGCCCATGGAGATGGGCGGCCGGCAGATGCAGGGCTGGCTGCGGGTGGACACCGATGCCGTCCGCACGAAGCGGCAGCTCGAGCGGTGGGTGCGGGTCGGCGCCGGGTACGCCCGGACGCTGCCGGCGAAGCGATAACGCAAGGGGGGTTCCAACTTGACGGGAGAGGAATGGGCACTCGCGGCGTCGGTCTTCTTCTCGGGGCTCGCGGCAGGCTTCTTGGGGGGGCTGTGCATGATCGTGCGCCCGATGCAGGCAGCGATGGACGGCCGGGAATTCCGGAACTTCATGGAAACGTTCCTTCGGTTCGCTGGGCGCTCCTGGGGCAAGGTGTTCAACTATGCCTGGTCGGTCGGGATGACCATCGGGCCGGTCGTCGCGCTCGTGCTCCTCTGGGACGATCCCGG
>JBEVGU010000116.1:0-4079 GCA_040511595.1 Actinomycetota bacterium
GGCAACGTCCAGGGGCTCGCGTTCAACGCCGACGGCTCACGGCTGTTCGTGGCGGGCCACTTCGGGACGGCCCGTCTGCAGCAGACCGTGTGCGGCAGCGTGAACCTCCGAGGGCTGATGATGGTCGACCCGAACACCGGATTCACGGACTGCAGCTGGATCCCGCAGCTCGTGCCGTTCGGCGACAACTTCGTGGGCGCCTGGCCGCTGCTCTCGACGCCGACCCAGCTCTGGGTGGGCGGCTTCTTCACCTCCATCTCGGGGGAGCCGCAGCAGGGCGTCGCGCGCTTCACCCTCTAGCAGCGGACCGGCTCTAGCATCGGACCGGCTTCGAGCCGCCTCCCCGCCGGACGTCGTCCGGCGGGGAGCGCTGCGTCGACCCACGTTGCACAACCTCGGCGATGCTGCGAGCTTCCTGCCTTCCGTGGCTACTCGGGGAGCTGGAGGCCCGTCGAGCGGCCGGTGGAGCCCTTCTTGAGCTTCTTCGCTGCGCGCTTCTCCTTGATGCTGTGCTGAGCCTTCTTCCGGACGTGCTTGTTCTTCCCGCCCTTGTCCTTCGCGTGCGCCATCGGTCGCTCCTCGCAAGACGGCTGGCCGGATCGAAGCCTACCTCGGCCGCATCCCAGGTTCGGGAACCCGCCCGGGTGGTTCCGAAGGGTCGTCCCCTCGCGGCCGTAGACTGACGTTTCCGAACCGCATCGACCGTGGCGGAGGCATGCCGTGACCAAGTACGTCTACGACTTCCACGAGGGCAACAAGGACATGAAGGGCCTGCTCGGCGGGAAGGGCGCGAACCTCGCCGAGATGACGAACATGGGGCTGCCCGTGCCCCACGGATTCACGATCACCACCGAGGCCTGCCTCACCTACCTCGCCGAGGGCGGCTTCCCGGCGGGCCTGATGGACGAGGCCGAGCAGCATGTCGAGGCCCTCGAGTCCTCGATGGGCAAGAGGCTCGGCGATGCGTCCGACCCGTTGCTCGTGAGCGTGCGGTCCGGGGCGAAGTTCTCGATGCCGGGCATGATGGACACGGTCCTGAACCTGGGGCTCAACCAGGAGTCGACGAAGGGGCTCGCCGAGCAGTCGGGCGGCGACATGCGGTTCGCGCTCGACGCCTATCGGCGGTTCATCCAGATGTTCGGCAAGATCGTCATGGACGTGCCGGGTGAGGCCTTCGAGCAGGTACTCGACACCGCGAAGGAACGCAAGGGCGAGGGCACGACCGACACCGACCTCGACGAGTTCGACCTCGAGCAGCTCACCGGCGAGTTCCTGGGGATCTACCACGAGCACACCGGGCAGGACTTCCCGATCGACCCTCGTGAGCAGATGCACCTCGCGATCGAGGCCGTGTTCAGGAGCTGGAATGGCCGGCGGGCGATCGACTACCGGCGTCAGAACAAGATCCGCGACGACCTCGGCACGGCGGTCAACGTGCAGGCGATGGTGTTCGGCAACCGCGGCGAGGACTCCGGCACCGGGGTGGCGTTCACCCGCGATCCGTCGACCGGCGAGAAGGTTCCCTACGGCGACTACCTCAGCAACGCCCAGGGTGAGGACGTCGTGGCGGGCATCCGCAACACCTTGCCGCTGGCCGAGCTGGCCGAGGTCGACCCGGTCTCGTATGCGCAGCTGCTCGACGTCATGGCCACGCTCGAGAACCACTACCGCGACATGTGCGACATCGAGTTCACGATCGAGAAGGACCGGCTCTGGATCCTGCAGACCCGCGTGGGCAAGCGCACGGCGTTCGGCGAGTGGGTCATGGCCCACGACATGCTCGACGAAGGCCTGATCGATGAGGATGAGGCGCTGCTGCGGGTCGACGCGAACCGCCTCGAGGAGCTGTTCAAACGCCGGGTCGACGCGAGCGGCGCGACCCCGATCGCCACCGGGCTCAACGCGTCGCCGGGTGCGGCGACGGGCGCCGTGGTGTTCACCGCCGACGACGCCCAGGCGCGGGGCCAGGCCGGGGAGCCGGTCATCCTCGTTCGACGGGAGACCACACCCGACGACTACCACGGCATGATCGCCGCCGAGGGCATCCTCACCAGCGCCGGCGGCACCAACTCGCACGCGGCCGTCGTGGCGCGAGGCGAAGGCATCCCGGCGGTCTGCGGCGCCGATGCGATCAAGCTGCGCGTGTCCGAGCGCGAGTTCAGCGCCAACGGCATCACGGTCCGCGAGGGCGACACGATCACGATCGACGGCTTCACTGGCAACGTGTTCGTCGGGGCGTTGCCGCTGCAGGAATCGTTGCTCGAGAAGGCTCGCCAGGGCGACGCCGCGGCCCGCGACGAGACCCTCTGGAAGGCGTTCGAACGCCTGATGGCGATCGCCGACGCGCGTCGACGCCTGAGGGTGCGCGCGAACGCCGACACGCCGGAGCAGTCCTCGAACGCACGCGACCGCGGCGCCGAAGGCATCGGCCTGTGCCGCACCGAGCACATGTTCCTCGGCGAGGAACGCGTGCTCGCCGTGCGCCAGATGATCTTCGCTGAAACCTCCGAGGAGGAACAGGCCGCCTACGACACGTTGTTGCCACTGCAGCGCGACGACTTCGTGGGCATCTTCACGGCGATGAGCGGGCTTCCGGTCACGGTGCGGCTCCTCGATCCGCCCCTGCACGAGTTCCTGCCCGACCAGGTCGACCTGGCCGTCGAGGTCGCGCTCGGCAGGGCGCGGGGCGACGACGTCGCCGAGCAGGAGCGCGTGCTGCAGAAGGTGAACGAGCTGCACGAGATGAACCCGATGCTCGGCCTGCGCGGGGTTCGGCTCGGCATCGTGAAGCCGGGCCTGTACGCGATGCAGGTTCGCGCGATCGTGGAGGCCGCCGTCGACGTGCGGAAGGCCGGGGGCGATCCCAGGGTCGAGATCATGATCCCGCTCGTCGCGACCGCGCCGGAGCTCGCGCAGATGCGGGCGGAGCTGGAGCCCGTGTCCACCGAGATCCTCGAGCGGGAAGGCGTGACGCTCGACCACCTCGAGTGGGGCACGATGATCGAGCTGCCGCGGGCGGCGGTCACCGCCGGCGAGATCGCCGAGTCGGCGGAGTTCTTCTCGTTCGGCACGAACGACCTCACCCAGACGGCCTTCGGGTTCAGCCGCGACGACATCGGCAAGTTCGTCGGCATGTACGAGGAGCGCAAGCTCGTGCCCGCGAATCCCTTCGTCACGATCGATCGTCCGGGCGTGGGGGCGTTGATGCGCGCGGCCGTGGAGGCCGGGAAGCAGGCGAACCCCTCGCTTCACCTCGGCATCTGCGGCGAGCACGGCGGAGACCCCGCGAGCGTGGTCTTCTGTCACGAGCTCGGGCTCGACTACGTGAGCTGCTCGCCGTTCCGCGTCGAGACGGCGCGCTTGGCCGCAGGCCAGGCCGTCGCCGGGGAGGCCGAGGTGACCTCCTCGTCGATGTGACGGCTGTCACGGCAGCGGGGCCGGCGAACGCGTAGCGTCTGCCGTCCTCCCACCTCCCCCGTGCAGGAGGTGGTTGCCATGTCCGGCTCGCCGGCTCGCTCGTGGGCCGTGTCCGTCGCCCTCGCAGTCTCGCTCTCGGCCACCTCGTTCGCCGCATCGTCGGCGGTGGCCGGGCACATGTCCGACTGGATGCACGATCACTCCCAGCAAGGCATCCCGCCGCGGCCGAAGGGTCTCGCCGAGCTGAACGACGTGTTCGGGCCCCGGTGCAGCAACCGCGCCAACAACGCTCGCTCGTGGTGGCCACACGCCGACTGGAGCCCGTTCGGCGCGGGCGCCTACGTCGAGTACCACACCTACCTCGCCCGCAACATCGCGTTCAACGTCCGCAACCACATCAACGCCGCGCATCGTGACGGGGCGCTGTATCCGGGCATCGGCGCGTACAACTGCCGGCTGATCGACGGATCGACCTCGTGGTCGGTCCACTCGTGGGGCGCCGCCGTCGACACCAATTGGCAGCGCAACCCCAGGTTCCAGGACCATTGGAACGGCAGGGGCTTCGACGGGGTGAACCACGGCACCTACATCCCCGACGTCTGGCGGGGCGGCTTCCCGGGCCACCGGTTCTTCTGGGGCCTCAACTGGGACTCGGCGCCCGA
>JBEVGU010000117.1:0-11797 GCA_040511595.1 Actinomycetota bacterium
ACGCCGATGCCGTACGGCGAGCTGTCGCCGAGACCGAGGCCGCTCTCGGGCTCGATGGGCGGGTGCTGGTGCGTCCCTCCGGCACGGAACCGCTCGTGCGCGTGATGGTCGAGGCAGAGTCGGAAGCGCTCGCCAGCGAGCACGCCGAGCGCATCGCGGAGGCCGTGCTCGCCGCCTCCGGCTGAGCGTCGACGGTCGAGGTTGCACCGCGGAGTGTGCCGCTCGGGGTCGCGCGACACCCCTGCTAGGGTGAGGGCCTCATGTGCGGCATCGTGGGCTACGTGGGGCCCGACGAGGCCCTTCCGATCGTCCTCGAGGGTCTCCGCAGGCTCGAATACCGCGGGTACGACTCTGCCGGTGTCGCCGTGATCGACGGCGGCCTCGACGTCGTGAAGCGTGCCGGCAAGCTCGGCGAGCTCGAAGCTGCCCTCGAGGCCGAGGGCAACCCGACCGGCACGGTGGGCATGGGGCACACGCGCTGGGCCACCCACGGGGCGCCCACCGATCGGAACGCCCACCCGCACCTCGACTGCACCGGGCGTGTGGCCGTGATCCACAACGGCATCGTGGAGAACTTCCAGGCGCTTCGGACCAGGCTCGAGAAGCAGGGACACACGCTCGTGTCGGAGACCGACACGGAGGCCGTGGCGCACCTCATCGAGGAGATCCTTCGAGGTTCGGACGTGTCGGTGCCCGACGCCGTTCGGGCCGCCGTACGGCAGCTCCACGGGGCGTTCTCGCTCGTGGTCTGCTCGCTCGATGATCCCGACGTGCTGGTGGGCGTGAAGGTGTCGTCTCCGCTGGTGGTCGGGATCGGCCAGGGCGAGACGCTACTGGCCTCCGACATCCCGGCGGTGCTCGACCGCACGAGGACCGTGATCCCGCTCGACGAGGGCATGGTCGTCGAGGTGCGCCGCGAAGGAGCCGCCTTCACGGATCTCGACGGGCGCGCGCTCGATCCGGAGCCGATCACCGTGGACTGGGACGTCTCGCGCGCGCAGAAGGGCGGTTACGACACGTTCATGCGCAAAGAGATCGACGAGCAGCCCGCCGCGATCCGCGACACGCTGGTGGGCCGCACGTTCGGCGGGCGCCTGACGCTCGACGAGCTGCACGTGAGCGACGACGTGCTCCGCGAGGTGAACAAGGTGTTCGTCGTGGCCTGCGGCACCGCCTTCCACTCGGGGCTCGTCGCCAAGTACGCGATCGAGCACTGGACCCGCCTGCCCGTCGAGATCGAGATCGCGAGCGAGTTCCGCTACCGCGACCCCGTTCTCGGCCCCGACACGCTCACGCTCGCCGTCTCGCAGTCCGGCGAGACGATCGACACGCTGGAAGCCGCGCGACACGCCGGCCGGCAGGGATCGCAGGTGATCGCGGTGACGAACACGGTCGGGTCCTCGCTCGCGCGTGAGGCCGACGGTGTGCTGTACACGCACGCCGGGCCCGAGATCGGCGTGGCCGCGACCAAGACGTTCGCGACCCAGATGGTCTCGCAGTACCTCGTGGCCCTTTACTTGGCGCAGGTGCGCGGCACGAAGTTCCCCGAGGAGATCGCCGAGGTGCTGGGCGAGCTCGACGAGCTGCCCGACAAGGTCGAGCGGGCGATCGGGCTCGACGACGAGGTGCTGGCCATCGCCGAGCGGTACCGGGATGCCCGCGACGTGCTGTTCATCGGCCGGCACACCGGCTACCCCGCGGCGCTCGAGGGCGCGCTGAAGCTGAAGGAGCTCAGCTACGTGCATGCCGAGGGCCACCCCGCCGGCGAGCTGAAGCACGGTCCGATCGCCCTGATCGAGGACGGCGTGCCCGTGGTGGCCGTCGCGACCCGGTGCCACGTGTACCCGAAGATGCTCTCGAACATCCAGGAGGTGCGGGCTCGCGGCGCCCGCGTGATCGCGGTCGCGACCGAGGGCGACACCGAGATCGGCGCGTGCGCCGATCACGTGCTCGAGGTGCCGGCCACGCCCGAGCTGATGTCGCCTGTCGTGGTCACCGTGCCGCTGCAGCTGCTCGCGTATCACGTGGCGACCCTGCGCGGCTGCGACGTCGACCAGCCGCGCAACCTCGCCAAGAGCGTCACGGTCGAGTAGCGCGAGTCGGGTCGTTGGTCCTCCGCGACACGGCCCGGAGACATTCGCTGCGGTGCCGGTGTCCAGCCGCGTCGCGCGCACGAGCGCCGGCGGCTGATCGGCTCGGTCCGCTTTGATCGGCTCGGTTCGCTCGGTCCTTTCGGTCCTCTCCGTTCGCCCTCGCCATGACATCGGAGTAGGGTGCCTGGATGACCATCCTCGCGGCCGGCGCGGTCTTCTGGATCATCATGGTGTTCATGTTCGGGTTGGCGATCGCAGCGATCATCGCCCTGATCCGCCTGAAGTGACGCCCCCGGCATCGGGTGGCCTCTAAGCTTGGCTGGTGGAGATCGTCGGGCTCGGGGTCGACATCTGCGAGATTGCGCGCATGGAGCGAGCGCTCGCGCGCCATCCCACGATGCGCGAGCGCGTGTTCACCGCGCCAGAGATCTCCTACTGCGATTCGAAGGCGCGCCCTGCTGAGTCCTTCGCCGGGAGGTTCGCCGCTCGCGAGGCCACGATCAAGGCGCTCGGGGGGTACCGGAGCAAACGATGGCAGGACATCAGCGTCGGTCGAGCGCCGTCGGGCGCCCCATCGATCGTGCTGGCCGGCAACGCGAAGCGGCGTGCCGATGCGCTCGGCATCTCCCAGGTGCTCATCACGTTCACCCACGAGAAGACCAGCGCGGTCGCGTTCGCGGTCGCCGTCCACCCATGAAGCCGGTGCTCACACCGCAGGAAGCCGCCGAGCTCGACCTCGGCACCCAGGCACGAGGGACGCCAGCACAGGACCTCATGGAGCGGGCCGGACGGGCAGTCGCTCGTGCGGCCATGGAGCTCGCCCGCGGCGTCTACGGGCGCCGCGCCGTGGTCGTCTGCGGCAAGGGGAACAATGGCGGCGACGGGCTCGTCGCGGCCCGGCACCTCTCCCGGTCGGGCATGCGCGTGGCCGTGTTCGCGGTCCAACCGCTCGAGACCCTTCGGGAGCCGTCGTCTACGAACCTCCAGCGGCTCGACGAGCAGGGGCTCTCGGCGCGCCCGTGCGACGGCCGGGCCCTCGCCCGCGAGCTCGCGCGGGCCGACGTGGCCGTCGACGCGATCTTCGGCACCGGGTTCCGCGGCCGGCCGGAGGGCGCCTGGGCCGAGGCGATCGGTGCCCTGAACGCGGCCGACGTCCCCGTCGCGGCGATCGACATCCCGTCGGGGGTCGACGGCGCCACCGGTGCCGTCGAGAGCGACGCGGTTTGGGCCGAGCTCACCGTGACGTTCGGCGCGGCGAAGCTCGGGGCGGTGCTGTTGCCCGGAGCCGAGCGCGCCGGCACCGTGCGCGTCGTCGACATCGGCTTCCCCGACGATCTCGTGGTGGCGAACGCCGGGTTGATCGAGCCGGACGACGTCGCCGGCGTGCTGCCCACGCGCTCGCCGGAGGGGCACAAGCGGACGTCCGGGGTGCTGGTGGTGCTCGCGGGTTCTCGCGCGATGACCGGTGCGCCCGCCCTGATCGCGCGTGCCGCCGGCAGGATAGGGGCCGGTCTCGTGATCGTGGCCACGCCGCGCGACGCCATGCCGGTCGTGCAAGCGCAGGCGACCGAGGCGGTGTACCTGCCGTTGGCTCAGACCGACGAGGGCACGGCAGCGGCGGAGGCCGGCGACACCGTGCTGGAAGCGCTCGGCCGCGCCGACGCGGTCGCGGTCGGCCCCGGGCTCACGCGCAACGAGGAGACCGCACGGCTCGTCCGTGACGTCGTCCGCAGGGCCCCGGTGCCGGTGGTGCTCGACGCGGACGGGCTGAACGCGTTCGCCGGGAGCGCGGCATCGCTGCGCGACCGGGTCGCCGGGGCCGTCCTCACGCCCCATGACGGCGAGTTCGCGCGGCTGATGCCCCAGGAGCCCGACGGGCCCCCCGATCGCGCCGCGGCCGTTCGCCGGCTGGCGTCGACCGCCGAGGCCGTGGCGCTGCTGAAGGGGGCGCGCACCCTGGTCGCCGGACCCGACGGCTTCGCGAGGGTGAACGCGACGGGCAGCACCGCCCTCGCCACGGCAGGCTCGGGAGACGTGCTCACGGGCGTGATCGGGGGGCTGCTCGCCAGAGGGCTCGATCCGATCGACGCCGCGTCGGCGGGTGCCCACGTGCACGGGCTCGCGGGCCTCTTCGCCGCCGCCAGCCTCGGCGAGGGAACGCTCGCCGGCGACGTGGTCGAGCATCTCCCGGAGGCGGTCGAGGCGGTCGCATGGGGGCGGTCGTGACCCGCCTTCGTCCGACCTGGGTCGAGGTGGACCTCGAGGCGATCGAGCACAACGTGCGGGCGCTGTCCTTCGACGGAGTCGAGGTGATGGCGGTCGTGAAGGCCGATGGGTACGGCCACGGCGACGTCGCCGTCGCTCGGGCGGCGCTCACGGCGGGCGCGTCCTGGCTGGGCGTGGCGCTGGTCGAGGAAGGGCTCGGACTTCGCGCCGCCGGCATCGAGGCGCCGATTCTCGTGCTCTCCGAGTTGCCTCGGGGCTCGGAGGTGGCCGCGGTCGCCGCCGCGCTGACGCCGACGCTCGCGACGCCGGCCGCGCTCGAGCGACTGGCGGCGGTCGCCGCCGACCAACCGGCGCCCCTGGGCGTCCACGTGAAGATCGATTCGGGGATGCACCGCGTCGGCGTCTGGCCGCCCGAGGAGGCGGTCGGCCTCGTCGACCTAGTGGCCCGCTCCGGCCTGGAGCTCGAGGCGCTCTGGACGCATCTCGCTTGCGCCGACACCGACGAAGTGACCACGAAGGAACAGCTCGAGCGGTTCGCGGGCGCCGTCGACGCGATCGGGGCAGCCGGGCATCGTGCCTCGTTCCTGCACGCGGCGAACACGGCTGGGGCGATCGCTCATCCGGACGCGAGGTTCGATCTGATCCGGCCGGGCATCGGCATCTACGGCGTGGAGCCCGTGCCCGGCCTCGGCTCGAGCCTGGGTCTGCGGCCCGCGCTCTCGTGGCGCTCCGCGGTCTCAGCGGTGAGGCGCCTGCGTGCCGGGGCGAAGGTTTCCTACGGACACCGCTACGCGGTTGCCCACGACGCGTGGGTCGCGACCGTGCCCGTGGGCTACGCCGATGGCTACCCTCGCGCGGGCTCGTCGAGGACGGACGTGCTGATCGGCGGGCGGCGGTGCAGGGTCGCGGGGAGCGTGACGATGGATCAGCTGGTCGTGGACTGCGGCGACGTCGAGCCGAGCCTGGACGACGAGGTGGTGCTGCTGGGATCACAGGAAGCCGAGACGGTGTCGGCGTGGGAGCTCGCGGAGCGGTGCGACACGATCGCGTACGAGATCCTCGCTCGCGTCGGCGCCCGCGCGCCACGGCGATACGTGTCCCGAGGGGGGTCGACGTGACCAGGAGGCGCGCGGCGCTCATCGCCGGCGGGGTGGCGGCCGGTGCGATCGCGGCCAGTGCGGTCGGCAGGACGATCGTGCAACGCCGTTCCGATCACGAGCTTGAGGCCACGCTCTGGGACCTGCCACCCGACGACCTCGGCCCGATCCCGTCGTTCGACGGCACGAGGCTCGCGGTGCGCGCGGCCGGTGATCCGGCCGCGCCGATGCTGCTCTTCGTGCACGGGTTCAGCCTCGACATGACGATCTGGCGGGAGCAATGGGTCGACCTCTCGGCCGACTTCCGCTGCATGCTGATGGATCAACGGGGGCACGGAGCGAGCGAACATCCGGCCGACGGCGACCTGTCCATCCGTTCCATGGGGCGCGATATCGCCGCCGTGCTGGAGGCGGTGGCCCCCGATCGCCGCGTGGTGATCGTGGGGCACAGCATGGGAGCGATCGCCACCCTCGCGATGGCTGAGGTCCGTCCCGACCTGCTCGCGACCTCGGTCGCGGGGCTCGTGCTCGTCGGCACGTCGGCCTCGGAGCTCGTGCGCGGCGCGATGGGTTCGATCACCGATCTCGTGCGCCCCCGGCTCGGGTCGCTCCGATCGGCGGCGGAGCGCGTCGACCGTCTGCGGAAGGCGGTGCTCGCGAGCCCGACCGACCTGCGGGGCGCCGTCGTGCGGCTCACACAGTTCGGCCCCGACGCGCCTCGCCACGTCGTCGATCACGTGGTGCATCTCGCCGAGCGAGCCTCGTCGGAGGTCTGGACCGACGGGCTCGCCGGTCTATTGGAGACCGACCTGCGACACGTGCTCCCCCGGGTGAGCATGCCGACGCTCGTGATCGTGGGCGAGCACGACCGCGTGACGCCTCCGGCGAGCGGTGTGGAGCTCGCGGCCGCGCTGCCAGAGGGGCGCTTCCTGCTGCTGGAAGGCGCGGGCCACATCGCGATGCTCGAACGTCCGGTGGAGCTCGACCGCGAGATCCGATCGTTCGCCCGGAAGGCATTGGCGACCGGAGGCCACGCGCCTCGCCGCCGGAACGGGGCCGCGTCGCGGAAGCGGAGGCAGCCGTGACCAGAACCCTGGCCGAGGCCGCCGCCGAGGCCGCGAACTGCACGAAATGCGGGCTCGCTCAAGGCCGCACCCAGGTCGTCTTCGGGGTGGGCGACCACGACGCCGACCTGATGTTCATCGGTGAGGGGCCTGGCTTCCACGAGGACAAGCAGGGCGAGCCCTTCGTCGGTGCCGCCGGACAGCTGCTCACGCGCATGCTCGGCGAGATCGGCCTCACGCGGGAGCGGGTGTATATCGCCAACATCGTGAAGTGCCGCCCGCCCGGGAACCGCGACCCGCGGCCCGACGAGATCGAGGCATGCACGCCGTGGCTCGTCGAGCAGATCTCCCTGATCCAGCCACACGTGATCGTGACCTTGGGCAACTTCGCCACCCGATTCGTGTTGAACACGCAGGCCGGCATCACCCGGCTCAGAGGCCAGGTGCACGCGTGGCACGGTCGGACCGTGATTCCGACGTTCCATCCCGCGGCGATCCTGCACGGTGGCGGCGAGCGATCGAGGCAGTTCTCGCTGCTGCGGGACGACTTCGTCCTCGCGCGTCGAACGCTCGACGACCTGCGAGCGGCCGAGGCGTCGCCGGAGGTGACCGTGATCGGCACGCCCGACGCGCCTGCGGTCGACCCCGGCCAGCTGGAGCTCTTCTGACGATGCGCGTGGAGGTCCGAACGGGCTCGGCGGAGGCGACGCGCGAGGTCGGGGAGGCGCTCGCCCCGATGCTCCGCGCGCGGGACGTCGTGGTGCTCACGGGCGACCTCGGTGCGGGCAAGACGACGTTCGTGCAGGGCGTGGCCCGAGGCCTGGGCGTCGTGGACCGGGTGGTGTCGCCGACGTTCACGCTGGTCAAGGAGTACTCGGGCACGCTCGAGCTGGCGCACGTCGACGTCTACCGGCTCGACCGCGTCCAGGATGTCATCGATCTCGGGCTGGAGGAGCTCGGTGGCGGCGAGGACGTGCTCATGATCGAGTGGGGGGACACGATCGATGAGCTGTTGCCGGACGATCGTCTGCGCGTCGAGCTCACGATCGAGCAGGCGGCCGGTGACGACGTTCGAGCGATCGCGTTCTCCACGTCCGGCGAGGGCTGGTTCGACCGGTTCCCTGAGCTCGAGGCCGCGGTCCGGCAGTGGGCGGTGGCCCCGTGATCGTCGTCGGCATCGACACCTCGACGCCGCAGACCTCCGTGGCGATCGGCACCGAGCACGAGATACTCGCGAAGACGAGCGTGGCCGGCGCAGCCCGACAGGAATCGGTCACCCCGGTGCTGAAGGAACTGCTCGACCGGAGCGGCCTCGCGCTCTCGCAGATCGGCGGCGTCGCGGTGGGCATCGGTCCCGGCCTGTTCACCGGCCTGCGCGTGGGCGTCGAGACCGCCAAGACACTCGCGCAGGCATTGCACCTCCCGATCGTCGGCATCACCAGCCTGGATGCGCTCGCGTACCCGGTGCGATACACGCCGCGCACGATCGCGGCTGTGATCGATGCGCGACGCGGAGAGGTGTTCTCCGCGATCTACCGCGCCGTGCCGGGAGGCGTCATCCGCGAACGGGGCTACGAGGTGCATCCGCCCGACCGCCTGGCCGCCGAGCTCCAGGCCGGCGCCGGCGAGGTGTTGGCCGTGGGGAACGGTGCGATGCTGTATCGGCATGTGCTCGAAGAGATCGGAAGCAGGCTCGAGGTCGCGTCGTCGGTCGCCGCTCATCCGGAGGCGGCCGCGCTCGTGGAGCTGGCCGTGCCCCGCTTCCTGCGAGAGGAACACGATCGGTTGTTCGACATCGTTCCCCTGTATCTGAGGAGATCCGATGCTGAGATCGCGTGGGATCGGCGAGCACGGGGCATCTAGGCTCGAGATCGGGCGCATGCGCCGTCGCCACCTCCGAGGAGTGATGGCGATCGAGCGTCAGGTTTACGCGAGGCCGTGGAGCCCGAACCTGTTCGTCGCCGAGATGACCGAGACCTCGAACCGCTGCTACCTGGTGGCGCGCGCAGACAAGGTGGTCGTGGGCTACGGCGGGTTGATCTGCTACGGCGACGAGGCACACGTGACGAACATTGCCGTCGATCCCCAGAAGCACCGGCTCGGCGTCGGGACGAGGCTGATGCTCGAGCTCCTGACCGAGGCGATCGCGATGGGCGGGCACGCGGTCTCGCTCGAGGTGCGGGTGACCAACTGGGGGGCGCAGCGACTGTACGGCCGGTTCGGGTTCCGCCCGGTCGGCATCAGGCGGAACTACTACCAGGAACTGCACGAGGATGCGTTGATCATGTGGACCGACGACATCCGGACCGACGGCTATGCAGCGCGACTCGACGCGATCGCCTCCGACATGCCCGAACAGGTGCGCCGCTCGTGATCACGCTGGGCATCGAGACCTCGTGCGACGAGACCGCGGTGGCGGTGGTCGAGGACGGTTTCGACGTGCGTTCCAACCTGATCGCCTCGCAGGTGCACCTGCACGAGCGCTTCGGGGGCGTCGTGCCCGAGGTGGCCGCGAGGGCCCACGTGGAGGCGCTCAACCCGTTGCTCGAGGAGGGCCTGGGGGAGGCCGGGGTCGGGTTCGGCGAGATCGACGCCGTCGCGGTCACGGTGGGCCCGGGACTCGTGGGGGCGTTGCTCGTGGGCATGGCCGCGGCCAAGGCGGTCGCGCTGGCCACGGGCGCCGACCTCATCGGGGTGAACCATCTGGAGGGCCACTATTGGGCGAACTTCCTGGAACACGGCCCGCCCGAGCCTCCGTACGTGGCCCTGATCGTGAGCGGCGGACACACGATGCTCGTGCACGTGCCGGAGATGCTGCATCACGTCGTGCTCGGCCAGACGCTCGACGATGCGGCGGGCGAGGCGTTCGACAAGGTAGCGCGGTTGCTCGGGCTCGGGTTCCCGGGCGGTCCCGCCCTCGACGCCTTGGCCCGCCAGGGCGACCCCTCGGCCATCCACTTCCCCCGGGCGATGGAGGACAGCGGCGACTACGACTTCTCGATGAGCGGGCTGAAGACGGCCGTGCTCCGCTACGTCAAGGCAGCGGGGGCGGCCGGGCAGGATCTGGATCTGCCCGACCTCGCGGCGAGCTTCCAGGAGGCGATCGTCGACGTGCAGGTCACGAAGACGATCGCGGCCGCCGAACACGTCGGCGCTCCGACGGTGCTGATGGGCGGCGGCGTGGTGGCGAACTCCCGCCTGCGCGAGCGGCTCGCACGGGCGGGTGAGCGAGCGGGCATCCGGGTGCTCTGCCCGTCGATGGCGCTCTGCACCGACAACGCGGCGATGATCGCCTGCGTCGGCGCCGCGAGATGGGCTCGTGGGGAACGCACGTCGCTCGACATCGCCGCGGACCCGCAGCTAAGGTTGACCGGGTGAGCACGGTCCTGGTGACCGGGGGCGCCGGGTTCATCGGATCGCACCTCGCCGACAGGCTCCTCGCCGAGGGGCACCGCGTGATCAGCGTGGACGACCTCACCACCGGCCGCATCGCGAACCTGGTGGACGCGCGTGGCTACGGCAAGGAGTTCACGTTCTTCAACATGGACGTGCGAGCCGACGGTCTGCTTCCCCTGTTCGAGCGGCATCGGCCGGAGGTGGTCTTCCACCTGGCGGCCCAGTCCGGCGTCCGCCCCTCGCTCGAGGACCCCGTGCTCGATGCGTCGATCAACGTGATGGGCACGCTCAACGTGCTCGAGAGCGCCGCGCGGGTCGAGGCGCGCAAGGTCGTGTACGCCGCGAGCGGCGGCACGATCTACGGGGAACCCAAGCGTCTGCCTGCCAAGGAGACGAGCGCCCAGGGGTCGCATCCGCTCAGCCCGTACGGCATCTCGAAGAAGGTGGTGCTCGACTACCTCGGCTTCTACCAGCGCTACCGCGGGCTCGAGTACACGGCGCTCGCGCTCGGCAACGTGTACGGGCCGCGACAGGACCCCCACGGCGAGGCCGGCGTGATCGCGATCTTCGCGTCGAGGATGCTCGCCGACGAACCGGTGACGATCTTCGGCGACGGGAACCAGACACGCGACTACGTGTTCATCGACGACGTGGTCCACGCGTTCGTGCAGGCCGTCGATCGTGCACCGGGCAAGCTCGTCAACGTCGGCACCGGCCTGGAGACGAGCGTGAACCATATCTACCGACTGCTGGCCGGCATCATCGGGTTCGAGCGAGAGCCGGAGTTCGGGCCTCTGCCGCCGGGTGAGCTCCGCCGGATCGCGCTCGACATCAGATCGGCGCCCAACGCGATCGCCTGGAAGCCCTGGACCCATCTCGAGGACGGTCTCGCCGAGACCGTCGCGTTCCTCAAGGGGGTGTGAGTGACCCGCAGCGGCTCCTTCGCGATGTCCGCGCTCGAGCTGCCCCTCGAGCCAGGCGCGCTCGACCCGTCGCAGGTCGTCGCCGGCTCGCCGGAGGTGACCGAACCCTGCTGTGGGAGTCGGCCGACGGACGGATCCTCCGCGGCATCTGGCGCATCACCGAGGGCACGGTGACCGACGTGGAGCAGGACGAGCTGTTCGTCGTGCTCGAGGGGAGCGCCACGATCGAGGTCGAGCACGGGCCCACACTCGAGGTCGGCGCCGACGACGTCTGCGTGCTGGAAGCCGGCGCGCGCACGACGTGGACCGCGCACGAGGCGCTGCGAAAGGTGTTCCAGATCACGCTTCCCCCCACCGAGGGCGCCTGAGCGGCGCCGTGGCCGCGATCGCCGATCGTCTGCGCGCGACGTACGCCGACGCCTCGCCGGTGCCCTTCTGGCTCGACCGTCCCGGAGCGCCGGCTGCGAACGCGCCGCTCGAGGGTCTCGCTCGAGCCGATCTCGCGATCGTCGGCGGAGGGTTCACGGGCCTGTGGGCCGCGATCCAAGCGAAGGAGGAACGGCCCGAGCGCGACGTGCTGCTCCTCGAGCAGGACACGATCGCTTTCGGCGCGAGCGGGCGCAACGGGGGGTTCTGCGACGCGACGTTGACGCACGGGCTCACCAACGGCGTGCACCGGTTCCCCGACGAGATCGAGACGATCGAGCGGCTCGCCGCTGAGAGCTTCCGGGGCCTCGCGCACACGATCGAACGGTTTTGACATCGACTGTGATTGGAACCCGGAGGGGGAAGTGCTCGTCGCGCGTGCCCCCCACGAGGTTCGGTGGATGCGTGAGGCGGTCGAGCAGGCACGACGCTTCGGCCACGAGGCCGTGTTCCTTGATCGCGACGAGGTGCGGGCCGAGCTCGATTCGCCGACGTACCTGGCGGCGACGTGGAAGCGGAGTGAGTGCGCGATGGTCGATCCCGCGGCTCGGCTGGGGACTCGAACGCGCGGC
>JBEVGU010000118.1:0-7401 GCA_040511595.1 Actinomycetota bacterium
GACGCTCTCCAGCGTCATCAACCAGCCCTCGGGAACGTTGGTCATCGGCGCGAGCCTTCGCTGTCTCTCTCTCAGCCTAGCTAGGTGTGAATCCCGGAGCTGAAGCGGCCCGACGGACGCAGCACTGGTTCCCGCCAGGACGACGGAGCCTTTACCCTCGATCCGCCGGAGGCGGTGGCGCGCTCGCGGCAGTGGGCCTGCCGGTCGGCGTCCCGGTGCCAGTTGACCGCCCCAGCGCCCCTTCCGCGCGGGCGTCCTCCGGCGCGTGGGTCGTGTCGGCGGACGTCGGTATGCGGCGGTCGGTCGCACCCGCGCCGATCCCCCTCCATTCAAGGGTCGCTTCGGAAGGGGGGCTGCGTTTCAGAGTGTTCTTTCCCCTATCCCACGCTTCGTCGAGCCGACGACCCGAGCCAGTACGTAGGCGCGCCTTGTCTCCATCTCCCCGGGAAGGTTCTGACGCTCGTGCCTGGCCTCGACGGCAAACCCGGCGCTCTCCAGGTGCTCGATCACACCCTCCGGCTCGAGGAGCCTGAAATCGAGGTCGGGGACCTCTCGTCCCCACCAATCGTCGTGCCGAACCTCGGACCCGATGTGGAAGACGACGAGGAAGAGGCCACCCGGCCGGACCACTCGGCGGACCTCGTCGAAGGCGGGACGGAGTTCTCCGGGCGCGAGATAGATGACGGAGTAGAACGCAACGGCCGACCCGAACTCGCTCCCGGTTGCCGGAAGCGCCAGGAGATCGCCTTCACGGAACTCCGCGGTCGGGTGTTCCCGACGGGCGATCTCGATCATCCGGGGTGAAAGATCGATACCGACGGCCGGAGCGCCGTGGTCCGCGAGCCAGGCCGCGACGTGCCCGGGACCACAACCCAGATCGACGATGGACGCACCGTCCTCGGTCTGCTCGATGAGCGCCCTCAGCAACGCGCGGTCGAGGGGTGGTTTGTGCGAGAGCTGCTCGTCGTTGAACTGCTCCGCATACTCGTGTGCGATCGCGTCGTAGCCCCGACGAACCACGTCGTGATCCGGCTGCCTTGGCACGGCTCATCCTGCCACGCCACTCGGAACGAGGCGAGGGTTCATCGCCCCGAAGACTTGGCCTCGAACCCGTTTGGCTTGTGCTTTGGCTGGTGAGATCTGAGCCACCGCTTGGCCTTGCGACGGGAAATGGCCGAGGGGAACATCGTCTCCGGTCGCGATAGAGCCCCGGCATGCGCGACGAACTGGCGAGGGTCCTGAACTAGTACTCGGCCCGCCTTGAGGCTAGATACCTGCAGTCGGTCGCGGACCTTTGGCGAGGAGCGAATCGAGTGGAGCTTGACGCCAGCCGCCCCGAGAACGTAGGGGCGAGGCGCTCTTGGTCCGCGCGCCCCCTCGACCGATTGGCTCGACGGCTTACGATTCAAGGAGCGGCCTGGCATCGAACGGATCTCGAGCCGCAACCCGGACGACTTCGACCGCATGTACGACGCGGATCGCGGCTACCCGATCCGCGGCACCCGATCCTGGACCCTGCATCCATCGAGCTATGGGCGACCGACGATTATTCGTTCTTCGAACGGAGAGATTTCGAGTGGGATGTTGATCGCGAGGTGACTGATCACCTGCCTGCCCGGGTGAGGCCTGGCCAGGCGATGCATGGTCGGTCTCATGGCGCACCGGAGATGACAACGGAGATGTCCCCCAGGAGGGACCGGAAGCTCACTCTGAGGGCGGCGCCCGATCAGAGGTTGGGCGGGCTCTCGAGTTCGTTGAGCTGCTGCTCGATGTTGCCGATCTGGTCGATGGCCTCATTGAAGACCACGACGGCCAGGAGGCCGACGAATGTAGCGACGATGCCGAGCACGAGCCCCGCCACGGCGAGCCCTTTGCCCGACGCGTTCTCGCTGGCGCGGCGGAGCCCCACCCGTGCCAGAACGACTGCAAGGATCCCGAGGATGAGACCGACCCCCGGCACAGTCGAGAACACGACGCCCACGATTCCGAGCACGAGCGCCGCGATCGCCGGGCCGTTGACCGGTCGCACGGTCCCCGTCGTTGAGCTGATCTCTGCGTTTCCGGAGCCAACGCCCTGCTGCGACGAGGGCGATCCCGACCCTAACGGCGAGCCGGCGGGCTCCAGGGTTTGGAACTCGGCCCACGCTTGGCCCCAGCCCGCATCGGAGCGCGGGAACCGTCGGACCGGCTGCCCCGGAGTCGTGGTGTCCCAGATGCCATGGTAGTCGGGCCCCGACCCGAGCGCGTACCGAGGCCCCATGTGGGTGAGCGCGAGTGGGCGCTCGGCCTCCTCAGCGAACGCTCGGCCCTGTTCGAGGTCGCTTCCGCAGAAGCGACACCTGATCGCTTCATCCTTGATCTGTTCGGCGCAGAACGGACAGGTCTTCATGGCACACCATGTGGGGGTCGGCTTCGGCTTCGTTCTCCTCGTCTCTCCGGCATCGGCATCCCAGGGAGGGCCTTGAACAGGACCGCTCTTTACGTAATGCCCGCCGAGGCACTGTTCGAGTGAGTGTGTGACCGTCGCTGCTGACGCGGCCTCGTGTTGGCCGGGACTCTTCAGGGGATGCTTGCGTGTGCCGACGCCCACTAGCAGTATCGGCAACGCACAACCATCCGCGTGTATGGGAGCCCTCGATGGCCTCGAAGAAGCAGGTGCTCGATCGCCTGTACTCGTTCGTCGATGCGGCATGGCTCCCCGTGTTGTTGGCGTTGCTGGTCGCGGTCCTCCTAGACCTGACGATCCTGCATGGGCGCATCCCGAACTTCTTCCTGTGGGGGACGTGGACGGCGTTCTTCGTATGGCTGGTTTCTACCAGCGAGCGCCGCGAGCGTGAGCGCGCGGAACGAGTCCGAGGAGAAGCACCCACGCGAGGCCTGATCGTGGAGTCCGACGCCGCGCTCACGCTGCCCCTGCCACCGGTCTCGTTGTCGCTGATCCCCCGTGAAGCGCGCGACCGCGCCACGAACCTGATGCGCCATTCATTCCACGGAGGTGCCGGATACGTGTTCGAGACGGCGGTCATGGAGGATCCCCATTGGGCCGATGGTGACCCCAGCCGCCACGACCTCGCGGTGTGCCTCGTCGAGATGCCGGGGATCCTTCCCCAGTTCCACATCGAGGTCGGGCGAGGGCTCCGGCGGTTGCGTGGCCCCTGGCCGAAGCCCGTCATCACCCTTTCGGCCACAGGGACGCGCATCGTTGCCGATCCCCTCCCGTCGGATCTCGTCGCCTCGCTCTGCCAGCCCCGGATGATCGAGTTCCTGGCCGGACTCGGATTCCCGTGCCACATCCGGGTCGAGGGAACCTGGATGGTCCTGTTCGGTCTGCGACCCGACGAGGGGCCGTGGAGGATCATGCAGGCGGCCGAGGGGTTCTGCGATCGGATCCCGCGGCACGTGTTCCGACCGGGCAATGCGCCGGTCTAGAGCGAGCCGAACTGGCTCCACGCTCGGGCGGACAAGTGCGGTCGAGCATCCGACTGTCCGACCATGGACCGCTCGCCTGTTGTCCCCAGGCCGTCGCGGGTCGACCGAGATCCCCCCCCTTGCGCCGCAGACGCTTGGAGGCAACCACTTTCGAAGCGCGGGGAACCCATCTGAGCTAAAGATCGAGCTTCAGGCGGAGCCAAGGAACGCTCGAAGACCCGTATTACACACACCTGCGTGCGAGGACCGGATCATCTCCCTATCGCATAAGGTCGACCGATGGCGACATGCTCCTCCTGCGGTCACGAGAACCCGTAGGGGCAGAAATTCTGCGGGGAGTGCGCCGCGCCTCTGGCCACTGCCGCTCGCCCGCTCGTCGAGGAGCGCAAGCTCAGCGATGGTCCAAGCCACCCCCGCCCCCTCCCACGACTGCTTCCGTAATCATCTGGAGGCGCGGGCCCGTGCACATCGGGCGAACGGACCATGTCGGCCGCATGTCTCGATCTGATCGCACGCTCACACGGCTAGGCTCCGAACGGAGCAGATGGTCTCACCGCCCCCAACGACGAACCCCATGGGCGGCGGGAGCTGGCGGGGAGCGGGGTTGGCCCGTGTTCCCGCTGGCCGCTATCCCGTCGGCCAACCGATCGCAGATCCGCTAGTACAGCTCGGACGTGACGTTCAGCTCACCGACCTGGAGCTGCGCTGAGCTTGCGAGCAAGATATGAGCTGGCTACATTCGGTCGGGCGCGGCGCCAACTGCCCGAGAGATGCGGGAGGAGCCCATGCAAAGAGCGATCCGCAGCAGTAGGAGTGCGTGGATGCTCACCGTGGCAGCGATCCTGCTCGTCGCGGGTCCCGCCCATGCAGGTTCCGGTGTGCGGCACATCGACGCCGACGATTCATCGAGCGCACTGGACGTGCACGTGAGCCGGTTCGTGGTCAACCATGAAACCCGCAGAGCGGTCGTGCGCCTGCGGATGTTCGAAGTGTTCGACATCGTTAAGGGGTCGGTGTGGGTCTACTTCGACTCGAGGGGCGGCACTGCCTGGGACGTGAAGGCCAGGGTGTTCCAAGGGCACCTCAGCTCGCGATGTTGGCTACTCAATCGGCACAGGCGATTGGATGGCTGCATATGGGGTCTTCCGCTGCCTCGGGTGATCATGAAGTTCCCCTCCAGGATCCTCAGAAGGGACAAACCAGTTAGATGGTGGGTCGCGACGACATCGGACGGGTTGCTCCTAGACCGAGCCCCCGACTTCGGGTCGTACACGGCGTGAGGTCCTAGGACGAGACGCCGATCTCCTTTGGACGGATCGACGACCGTTGGGTCCCGACCGGGTATACGGCGTGCAGTGGCTAGGGGATACACACGTGACCAAATGGATGGCTCGGTCAGTACTACCCGTCGCGATCGTCGCGCTGCTGGTGCAGTGCACCCCTCCTCGCCCACATCCAATCCAAGCTCGGACAGGCCCGACGGGCCGTCCCCATCCCAGGCGGCCGCGCAGTCTCCCTCTGCTCGGATCGAGGGCACCCTTCCGAGGGGGAGCTTGACGGCTTCGGTCCAGGGCGTTCGCGTGTCGTGGCCGCCGGACTGGACGCTCGTGCAACTCGCGGGCGAGACCCCGACGGTTCCTGGCCCACGCTCCAGTTGACGAACTACCTCGTCGATCTCGGGTGAGCCAGTGTGCCCCAGCACGGTCACCTTGCCACCGACCGGCATCGTCCTGTATGTGGAGCGGCACAATGAGACGGCGGGTGCCGCGCTCCCCGAGTCGCCCGCAGGTGCGGCCCTGACCGAGGATGCCGAGGGCGCATGCGGGTTCGGTCGGTCAACCTCGTGGCGATCGGGGGATGTGACGTTCGACGCGCGTCTCTTGGTCGGTCCGGACGCGTCGCCTGCGGATCTGGAGCGGGTGCTCGCGACCTTGAGAGGTCTCGCGATCGAGGACCCGGTCGCGGCTGAGTCCTGGCATCGCAGCGAAAGGGGGCGCGACTCCCCGTTGGACGTGTTCATCGACGAGCCGAAGGACGTCGTCGCAATGCCACGAGAGCCGGGGTTCCCCGAGGACTACATCGTGCTGGTGCCGCTGCAGAGCAATCCCCGAGAAGCAGCGATCGGCTACGCCGGCATGGATGGGATCGGCGGGACCCTGCTCGACATCAAGCCCTCTGACCCCTTCCACTTCGCCGGCGACACCGGGCAGGTCACGGCTGATGGTGGACCGGTGGTCGTCCGGAGCATCGGCTACGCGGCTCTCGATGTGGATCGCGTCGTGCTCCTCGCAGATGACAGACGGGAAGTCGCGCTTACGCTCGGTCCGTCCCTGGCCCCGTATGGGGTTGATCTCCGTCCCACCTTCGTGCGGTTCAAGGCTCCTGCTCGGTTACTGGGTGGCACTCGATGAGCACGGAGATGAGATCAAGCGGCACCGGTACCAGAACTGGCCGCCCGGCTACCCGTAACTTCGAGGATCCTCGGGACCCGTGAACCGATGTGCCAAATGCGAGGACCCATCTGGCAGCGCATCCATGCAGCATGAACACGGCATCGCCACCGACGGCGGCCGCTCGCCAGTAGCGGTTGTCGGGCTCCGCGTATCGTTCCTCGATCCTGGGTAGCCAGGCTCCAGGTTCTCAGCCGTTCACGCCGGTTCGAGTTCGGGCTCGGCCTGGAGGTCCTCGCCCTCCACCGCGACCCGCGGCAGGGCCCGGTCGAGCCACCTCGGGAGCCACCAGTTAGCGTCGCCGAGCAGTTCCATCGTGGCCGGGACCAGCAGCATGCGGACGATCGTGGCGTCGAGGAGCACGGCGCTGGCGAGGCCAACCCCGAACAGCTTCACGATGCGATCGCTCTCGCCGATGAAGCTGCCGAACACCACGACCATGATCGCGGCCGCCGCGGTGATCACCCGGGCGGTGGCCGCCAGGCCGTCGGCGACGGAGATCCTGCTGTCCCCTGTGCGGAGGTACTCCTCTCGGATCCGCGATAGGAGGAACACCTCGTAGTCCATGGACAGCCCGAACACGATGGCGAACATCATCATCGGGACGAACGGCTCGATCGGCGCGGGCTCGATGTTGAGCAGCCCGCCCAGCCATCCCCACTGGAAGACGGCGGTGGCGACGCCGTACGCCGCGGCGATCGACAGCAGGTTCATCACCACCGCCTTCAGCGGCACCAGCAGGGACCGGAACACCAGCATCAGCAGCAGGAAGGACAGGGCCAGGACGACGCCGATGAACAGGGGCATCCGCGCGGTGAGGTACTCCGAGAAGTCGACCGACGCGGCGACCCCGCCCGACACCGCGACGTCGAGCCCCGTGCCCTGCTCCGCGGCCGGCAGAACCTCGTCGCGGAGCCGCCCGACCAGCTCGGTGGTCGCTTCGTCCTGCGGGGTGGTCGTCGGGAACAGCCGCCACAGCGCCGCGCTGGGCCGCTGGGGATCGTTCGGGACCGCGGGGGTCACGAAGGCCACCCCCGGGTCGGCGGCCAGGGCGTCCGTGACCCCCTCGAGCGCCGCGGGGTCGGTACCCTCGGGGATCTCGGTGCTGAGCAGGAGCGGACCGTTGAAGCCCGGTCCGAAGCCCGCCGCCAGCAGGTCGTACGCCTGGCGGGTGGTCGTGTCCTCGGGATAGTTGCCCTCGTCGGAGAACGCGAGACGAAGGCTGAAGAACGGTATCGCCAGCACGAGCAGGATCACGACGCCGGCGAGCGCTGCGATGACCGGGTGCCGCTGGATCACGCGGCTCCATCGATAGGCCATGGTCTCGCGAAGCGGTCGTGTCCGGCGACGCGGGACCTCGCGCCGCAGCGGTGCGACGGCAAAGCTCGCAACGATGACCACGGCGGCCAGCGACAGCCCGACGATCGCCAGCGGCTGGAACGCGAGGGCGACCCCGACGAGACCTGCGGCCACCAACAGCGCGGAGACCAGCCCGCGCCACCGGGTCACCTCGACCCGCTGG
>JBEVGU010000119.1:0-30095 GCA_040511595.1 Actinomycetota bacterium
CGCGTCGACATGGTGGTGGGGGCCGATTCCGTCGAGCGGGTCTTCAAGCCGATCGAGGGCAAGCGGCTGTCCCAGACGATCACGATCGTGACCGCCGACGGCTCGCTCGGCGACCGGGGCTCGGTGATGGACGCCTTGCCCGCCATGGTCGACTCCTCGAGCGCGGAGGTGCTCTACGCGGCCGCGCCGTCCGCGACCCTCGCGAAGGTCGCCGCGTTCTGCCAGGAGCGGGGCATCCCCGCCCAGGTGGCCGTCGAGGAGCGCATGGCATGCGGCATCGGCCTGTGTCAGACCTGCGTGGTGCCGGTGGCCCGCCAGGACGGAACCGGCTACGAGCATCTGCGATCGTGCGTCGACGGTCCGGTGTTCAATCCCGCCCGCGTGCTCTGGGATCGATGGCTCTCCGAGGAGCCCACGATGCTGCCCACGCCTCCGGAAGGTCTGCCGGTGGTCCGGTCGTGGCCGGGATGAAGCGGACGCTGGCGGTCGATCTCGGCGGCGTCGTGCTTCCGACCCCCGTAATGATCGCGGCGGGATGCGGCGGCACCGGCCGCGAGCTGAGCGGCCTCCTCGACATGCGGAAGGTCGGGGCGATCGTGAGCCGCACGATCACCCTCGAGGCGGAGAAGGGGTCCCCGACGCCACGGGTGCGCGAGTCGCCGGCCGGTGTGGTGTGGTCGACCGGCCTCCAGAACCCCGGCATCGACGCGTTCGTGGCAGAGGAGCTTCCGCGTTTCGCCAAGGGCGGTGCGCGGGTGATCGTCTCGATCGGCGGCGGGACGCTCGAGGAGTTCGTGCGCGTCGCGGCAGCCCTGCAGGGCCGTCCCGAGGTGGCGGCGATCGAGGTGCACCTGTCGGGACCCGACATCGAGCTCGGCCGGGCCGTGCTCGGCGCCCACGTCGACCGGGCGGCCGAGGTGGCGGGCGCCGTCGCGCGCATGTCGCTCGTGCCGGTGTTCGCGAAGCTTCCCTCGCAGGCGACGGACCCTGCCGAGATCGCCGCCGCCGTCGTCCGGGCCGGTGTGAGCGGCATCACGGTCGGCGGGTCGCTGCCCGCGCTCGACGTCCGCCCGGGCCGGTTGCGGCCGGGGCTCGGCGGGGTCACCGGGTGGCTGAGCGGGCCCGCCGTGCGTCCGACGATGCTGCGGGCGGTCTTCGAGACGTCGAGGGCCGTGCCCGAGACACCGGTGATCGCGGTCGGCGGGATCCGCACCGGCGAGGACGCGGTGGAGGCGTTCCTCGCGGGGGCCTGGGCGGTGCAGATCGGCACCGCGATGCTGGTCGATCCGGCGGCGCCGGTATCGGTGGCCCAGGGCATCGCCGGCTACCTGAAGGCGAAGGGTCTCGCGTCGCCGGCCGACATCCGCGGGCGTCTCCGGGTTCCGGCGACGTTCGTGGCCGTCGAGGCCGACGGCGGCACCGGGCGATGATCCCTCGCCCCGAGCACCCCCTCGTCGTGGCGCTCGACGCCAGCGATCTCGGCGTCGCCGAAGCGCTCGCCCGCGACCTAGCGCCGCACGGGGGCATGTTGAAGGTCGGGCTGGAGTTGAGCTGGGCGGCGGGTCCCGAGGCGGTGCGGCGGATCGCAGGGCACGCGCCGGTGTTCGTCGATGCGAAGCTGCACGACATCCCGACGACGGTCGAGCGAGCGGCCGCGAACATCGCACGCCTCGGTATCGCGATGCTGACCGTGCACGCCCTGGGAGGCGAGGCGATGATGCGGGCCGCGCTCCGAGGTGCCACCCGGGGTGCCGAGGACGCCGGTCATCCCGTCCCCGCGGTGGTCGCGGTGACCGTGCTCTCTTCGATGGCGGGCGAGGACCTCGCCACCCCGTCGTCGTTGGCGTTCGAGGCGCGTGCCGCGGGTCTCGACGGTGTCGTGGTCTCCGGACCGGACGTCCGCGAGGTCCGTGCCGTGTGCGGCGACGAGTTCTGCCTCGTCGTGCCCGGCATCCGGCCGCACGGTTCGAACGGCGACGACCAGGTCCGGGTGCTCACGCCGTCGGCGGCGCTCGACGCCGGCGCCGACTACCTCGTCGTGGGCCGCCCCATCACGGAGTCGGACGACCCGGCCGGCGTCGCGCGGGGCATCGCTCTCGGCGCGCGATGAGGGCCGGCGCCCGCCGCGGCCGGTGCGTGAAACCGCAGGTCGTCGGGCACATCGCGCGTTGTGGCCCTCCGAGGGCCGTGCGTATACTCCCCGGGTTCTCGCACCCCTGATCGACGAATCCATACGAAGGAGTCACGTGATGGCGCTACCGCAGTTGACCCCCGAGCAACGCGCGCAGGCCCTCGAGAAGGCCGCCGCGGCGAGGAAGGCTCGTGCCGAGCTGAAGGGCGAGTTGAAGTCGGGGAAGCTCTCACTGCAGCAGGTCCTGAAGCGTGACGACGACACCGTCGGGAAGATGAAGGTCTCGGTCGTGCTGGAGTCCCTCCCGGGGGTGGGCAAGGTCCGGGCCGGCAAGCTCATGGAAGAGCTCGACATCAGCGCGACGCGCCGGGTGCGCGGCCTCGGTGCGAAGCAGCGCGAGCAACTGCTCGCCAAGTTCGCGAAGTAAGCCTGCGCCTTGGCTGCACGCCGAGGCATCCTGTTCGTGATCGCCGGCCCGTCGGGGGTCGGCAAGGGCACCCTCGTTCGAGCGGTGCGCGCACGGGTTCCGGACGAGCTGGTGCTGTCGGTGAGCGCCACGACACGGCGGCCTCGCGAGGGTGAGGTCGACGGCCGCGACTACCGCTTCGTCGACCGCGACGCCTTCGCGGGCATGATCGCCGACGGAGATCTGCTCGAGTGGGCGGAGGTCTTCGATAACCTCTACGGCACGCCGTCGTCCTTCGTGGAGGAGCATCTCGCCGCGGGGGACGTCATCCTCGAGATCGACGTGCAGGGCGCCGCCCAGATCCGGGATCGAGCGCCCGACGCGGTCCTGATCCTGCTGCGCCCCCCGTCGCTCGACGAGCTGGCCCGGAGGCTCCGGTCTCGGGGGACCGAGAGCGAGGACCGGATCGCCCGCCGGCTGGGGGAGGCCGAGCGGGAGCTCGCCCAGGCCTCCTGGTTCGACCACGAGGTCGTGAACGACGATCTCGAACGAGCAGCGTCGCAGGTCGCTGCTATCATCGAGGAGTCGCGCGCCCGGCTCCCGGGCAGCGTTCCTCAACGCACGGAGGACCCTTCCGAATGATCGAGCCCAAGATCGACGACCTGCTCGCCGCGGTCGATTCCAAGTACTCCCTCGTCATCCTGTCCGCCAAGCGGGCCCGCGAGATCAACAGCTACTACAACCAGCTGGGTGAGGGGCGGGGCGAGTTCGTGCCGCCGCTCGTCGAGAGCGGGTTCAGCAACAAGCCCCTGTCGATCGCCCTCGAGGAGATCGCCGAGGGCAAGATCGAGTACGAGCGACCCGAGGAACCCGCCGAGGGCGAGTAACCGGGTCCGCGAGGTTCCTCGACGCGGAGTGAGGAGCTGACGACGTGGAAGCGACCACTTCCTCGCTCGGCAGGCTCTCCGGCGCCCGCGTCCTGCTCGGCGTCACCGGGGGCATCGCCGCCTACAAGTGCGCGTTCCTGGCCAGGTTGTTGACGGGGGCAGGGGCACAGGTGACCGTCGTCATGACCGAGGCCGCGACGCGTTTCGTCGGGCCCGACACGTTCGCCGCCCTCACCTCCCGCCCCGTCCACACCTCCTTGTGGGAGCGGCCGGGCGAGGTGCTGCACGTGGGGTTGGCGCACGAGGCCGATCTCGCCGTGGTGGCGCCGGCGACCGCCAACACCATCGCCAAGATGGCGCTCGGGCTCGCCGACGACCTGCTGGGGTCGGTGCTGCTCGAGTTCTCCGGCCCGCTCGTCGTGGCTCCCGCGATGCACCAGGGCATGTGGGAGCACGCCGCCACGGCGCGGAACATCGAGATCCTCACCGCCCGGGGCGCCCGGATCGTCGGCCCGGTGGCCGGTCCGCTCGCCCACGGCGACGAGGGCATCGGTCGCATGGCGGAGGCCGAGGCGATCGCGGCCGCGGCGGCGACCGCCCTCGAGCACGGCGGCGACCTGCGGGGGCGTGTCGTCGTCGTGACGGCCGGGCCGACCCATGAGCCGATCGACCCCGTGCGGTTCCTCGGCAACCGCTCGAGCGGACGGATGGGTGTCGCCGTCGCGGCCGAGGCGGCCCGCAGGGGGGCCGACGTGCGGCTCGTCCTCGGTCCCGGCACGGTGGCGCCCGCGGGTGGCGTGTCCGTGACCGAGGTGACGACGGCTGAGGAGATGCGGGCGGCCGTGCTCGGCGGCCTCGACGAGGCCGATGCCGTCGTGATGGCCGCGGCGGTCGCGGACTTCCGGCCGAAGGAGGCTCGGGAGACGAAGTGGAAGAAGGCGGACGGCACCCCAGACCTCGCGCTCGAGCCGACGCCCGACATCCTCCGCGAGCTCGCGGAGCGACGTCATCCGGGCCAGATCCTCGTGGGGTTCGCGGCAGAGACCGACGACGTCGAGGCCGCGGGCCGTGGCAAGCTGGCGAGCAAGCGGGTGGACCTCGTCGTGGCGAACGAGGTGGGCCGCGAGGGTACCGGCTTCGGCTCCGATACGAACGATGCGGCGATTCTCGACGGGTCGGGCGACGACGTGGCGATGCGCGCCTGGTCGAAGGTCGAGCTCGCCCGCGCGATCGTCGACCGCATCGCCGCGCGGCTGGCATAGGCTAGACTGCCCGCCATCATGAGCAGGCCGTATCTCTTCTCGTCGGAATCCGTCACCGAAGGTCATCCCGACAAGCTCGCCGATCAGATCTCCGATTCGATCCTCGACGCGTTCCTCACCGAGGACCCCGAGAGCCGCGTCGCCTGCGAGACGCTCGTGACCACCGGGCTCGTGTTCGTGAGCGGTGAGATCACCCTCGCCGAGGGCTGGGTCGACGTGCCATCGATCGTGCGCGAGACGATCACCGATGTCGGCTACACCGACGCGAAGTTCGGCCTCGACGGCGAGACCTGCGGGGTGATGACGGCGATCCAGGAGCAGTCACCTGACATCGCCCGGGGGGTCGACGACGCCCTCGAGCACAGGGCCGAGCATTCCGGTGACCCCCTCGACCACCTCGGCGCCGGCGACCAGGGCATGATGTTCGGGTTCGCATGCCGTGAGACTGAGGAGCTGATGCCCCTGCCCATCGCCATGGCGCATCGGCTGTCCAGGCGCCTCGCCGACGTCCGCAAGGCGGGCGTCGTTCCGTATTTGCGGCCCGACGGCAAGAGCCAGGTCTCGATCGAGTACGAGGGCGGCCGGCCTGTTCGCGTCGACACCGTCTTGATCTCGGCGCAGCACCGCGAGGAGGTCGACGTCGAGACCTTGCTCAAGCCCGACATCGAAGCCGAGGTGATCGACCCGGTGCTCCGCGAGTTCCCCGAGCTCGACGCGACCGGTCTGCGGGTGCTCGTGAACCCTACGGGCCGGTTCGAGGTCGGTGGCCCCAAGGCCGACACCGGGCTCACGGGACGCAAGATCATCGTCGACACCTACGGGGGCTACGCTCCGCACGGGGGCGGAGCCTTCAGCGGCAAGGATCCGACCAAGGTCGACCGCTCCGCCGCGTACATGGCCCGGTTCGTCGCGAAGAACATCGTGGCCGCCGGGCTCGCCGATCGTGCGCAGCTCCAGCTCGCCTACGCGATCGGCACCGCGCACCCCGTCAGCCTGATGCTCGACACGTTCGGCACGGAGCACACCGATCCCGAGAAGCTGCGTGGTGCGCTCTGGGACCTGTTCGACTTCCGGCCCGCCGCCATCATCCGCGACCTCGACCTCGCGCGGCCGCTGTATCGCGAGACCGCCGCCTATGGGCATTTCGGTCGCAAAGAGTTCCCCTGGGAGGGGACCGACCGCGTCGACGACCTCCGCGCCGCCCTCGCCTAGTCACCCCGAACAGCTCGCGGGCCCGGTCGCCATCTGCGTCGACCGGCCGCTGCTGAGCCTCGATCGATCGTTCACGTACGACCTGCGCGCCGAGCTGGGCGCGGGCGTCGGATCGCTGGTACAGGTTCCGTTCCACGGTCGGTCGGTGCGAGGTTGGGTGCTGGGCAGGACCGAGGACCTGCCTGCCCGCATCCTGCCGGTGACGAAGCTGGTCTCGCCGACGCGATGGTTCGACGAGCCGGGGCTCGAGCTCTGCCGCTGGGTGGGGGAGCGGTACGTGGCGCCCCTGGCGGCCGTCCTCGAGCGAGCGACCCCTCCGAGGGTGGCGGGGGAGGAAGCGCCGGATCGGAGGGCGGATCGGCGGCCGGTCGATCCCAGTTCGCCGACCCCGGCCGTGCTCGACGCGTATCGCAACGGCCGGCAGCTCCTGGAGGCGATCGCCGCTCGGGTCCCCGGGGCGTGGGCGCTCCGTCCGATGCCCGAACACGAGGGGGCGAGCGCGGTCGACGTGATCGCCGAGTGCCTTCGAACCGGTCGTCGCGCCCTCGTGATCGTGCCGGAAGCGGTGCCGGTTCCGGGCACCGCGCGGGCGATCGAAGCGGCGTTCGGTGACCGCGTGGCGTTGCTGCTGGGGGGGTCCAAGCGGGCGCGCTTCCGCACATGGCTCGACGTGCAGGCCGGACGCTACGACGTGGTCGTCGGTACGCGTCCGAGCGTGTTCGCGCCCGTGCCCGACCTCGGGCTCGTTCTCGTCGGGCGCGAGTCGCATCCGGCCCTGCGCGAGGATCGAGCGCCCTATTATCACGTCCGCGACGTGGCAATCGCCCGTGGCCAGATCGCAGAGGCAACGGTCGTGCTGTCCGCCCTCGCGCCGTCGTCCGAGGCGGCGGCGCTCCCGTTGAGCGTCGTCGCTCCACGCGAGCGGAGCTGGGTGCCCGTCGAGATCGTCTCGCCCGGGGCGGAGGGCCGGGCCCCTCGGCTCCTGCGCGCGCTCCGCGCGACCTCCCGGGCGTTCGTGTTCTCGCCCCTGCCCGGCTACGGCATCGCCGCCGTCTGTCGGCGGTGCGGTCGCCCCGCCGCGTGCGCCGCGTGCGGCGGCGCGTTGCGCTCGAGCGAGGGATCCGTGCGGTGCGTGGTCTGCGAGGCCGCGGGTCGGTGCCGGCACTGCGGGAGCACGGACTTCGGGTTGCGCAAGGGTGGGGAGGAGCGTGTCGAGGAGTGGGCGGCGCGCGTGGCGGCGGTACCGGTGCGCCGGCTGGGAACGGACGGTGAGCCTCGCTTGCCCTCGGCGGGTGAGGTGCTCGTCGGCGGGGCGGACGACATCCACGACTTCGGCGAGGGCGGGCTGGAGCTCGTGGCCATCCTCGATGCCGACCTCGCCGGGCGCCGGCCGGGCCTCACGGCTCGAGAGCGCGCCGTGACGACGTGGACGGAGGCGATCGCGTGGGCGAGGCCGCACGGCCGGGCGATCGTGCAGTCAGCCCACGCGAACGATCCAGCGATCCAATCTCTCGTGCTGGGGGAGCCGTCCCGGTTCCATCGACACGAGCGGGAGCGTCGCGCCCAGGCGGGGTTCCCGGTCGGCTCCGCGGTGTTCCGAGTGGTCGGCTCGCCGGCGCTCGAGGAAGCGCTGGCTGCGCTGGACCCGATCACGATGCTCGTCTCGTCCGTAGGAGAGCAGACGGTATGCTTGCTCGCGCTCGACCCGGGCGATGTCTCGGCGTTCGGGCGGGCCGCGCGCGAGCTCGCCGGACGCGACGTGATCGTTCGCGTCGAAGCCGAGCCACACCTGTGAGCAGGAGAGCGCCCGTGATCATGCCCATCCGGATCCTCGGCGACCCCGGGCTGCGGGAGCCCGCGAAACCCGTCACCGAGTTCGACCGGCGCCTGCGCGCTCTGCGCGACGACATGGTCGAGACGATGTACGACGCTCCCGGCGTGGGGCTGGCCGGGCCACAGGTCGGCATCTCGCTTCGCCTGTTCGTCTTCGACGACGGCGAGACCGGGCCGACGTTCATGGCGAACCCCGTGCTCTCGCACGGGGAGGCCGAGGTCCTCGAGGAAGAAGGCTGCCTCTCGATCCCCGGTCCGTACCACGAGACGAAACGCTTCGCGCGCATCACGTGCACCGGTCAGGACGTCGACGGCGCTCCGTTGGCGCTCACGGGTGAGGGCCTGCTCGCGCGCATCTTCCAGCACGAGACCGATCACCTCGACGGCAAGCTCTACATCGATCGCCTCGATGACGATGGGCGACGAGCCGTGATGGCCGAGCTCAGGCGGATCGAGCTGGACCTCGAGAACGCGCCGCCCAGCCCTGCGCCGTCGCCGCGACGCATCCTCCGCGACGACGCGTGAGCGGCCCATGAGCGCCCGCACTGACCCGCGGGTAGTGTTCCTCGGCAACGACCCGTGGTCGGCCGTCGCCCTCGTCGCCCTCGTCCGTTCGAGCGACCACGGCATCGTGCCTTCGCTGGTGCTCACCCGGGTGCCACGGCCCGCGGGCCGAGGGTCGGCGCTCCGTCCCACGGCGGTCGCCGACGCCGCTCGCTCGCTCGACCTGCAGCTCGCGGAGATCGAGACCGTCTCCGAGGGGCCGGGGCGGTCGCTGCTCGAAGACGCCTCGCCCGACGTGATCGCCGTCGTGGCGTACGGGGAACTCCTGCCACCGCGGGTGCTGGAGCTCCCGCAGGCGGGCTGCGTGAACCTCCACTTCTCGCTCCTCCCACGGTGGCGGGGCGCGAGCCCGGTGCAGCGAGCGATCTGGGCCGGCGACCCGGAGACGGGGATCACGACGATGGTGATGGACGAGGGTCTCGACACGGGCCCGATCCTCGAGCAGGTGCGCGTCCCCGTGACCCCGTTCGACGACGCGGGCTCGCTGGGTGACCGGCTCGCCGGCGTAGGCGGGCCGGTGCTCGAACGCTCGATCAGGGGACTCGTCGACGGCACCCTGACCCCTGTTCCCCAACCGAGCGAGGACGTCACCTACGCTCCGAAGCTCGAGTCGGCCGACCGATGGATCGACTGGAGCGAGGATGCCGAAGCGATCGATCGCCGGGTTCGGTCGCTCTCCCCGTCGCCAGGTGCCGTCACGCGGTTCCGAGGCGAGGTGCTGAGGATCGTCCGCGGTGAGGCCCTACCCGGACCCGCCGGCGAGCCGGGCTCGATCCTCAAGACCGATCCGGCGGTCCCCGCCGTCTCGGTGGCCACGGGGAGTGGCGTGTACCGCGTGATGGAGGTCGCCCCCGCGGGTAGGAAGCGGATGCCCGCGGCCGACTGGGCTCGCGGCGCCCGCTTCCTGCCGGGGGAGCGCCTCGGATGAGCGCTCCTGCGGGGGTCCCGTGAGGCAGACGGCGCGATCGGTCGCGATGGAGGCGATCCGTCGGGTCACCGACGAAGGCGCCTACTCGACGATCGTGATCCCGGGGGCGCTCGGGCGATCTCGGTTGGACGAGCGCGATCGTGCGTTCGCGACGGATCTCGCGTTCGGCACGATCCGCCATCTCACCTCGATCGATTGGGCGCTCGATCGAGTCGCTTCGCGGCCGGTCGCGCGCATGACCCCCAGCGCCCGGACGGTCGCGCGTCTGGGGGCCTACCAGGTGCTGTTCACCGGGGTCGCGCCGCACGCGGCGGTCGGGGAGACGGTCGGGCTCGCGCGCGACCGGGAGCGGGGGTTCGTGAACGCGGTGCTGCGGCGGGTCGCGGCCGACCCGCCCCCCTGGCCAGCCGGCGCGGGCGTGGACGACGTGTCGTTGCGCACCGGGATGGCGACCTGGGCAGTCCGGGAGCTGGGGCGCCTGCTCCCCCCCGAGGAGGTCGAACCCGCCGCCTCGGCCTTCGCCTCGCCGGCGCCGCTGTGCGTCCGAACGAACACCTCGGTGATCGAGCCGGACCGGCTCCGCGAGGCGTTGCTCGAGGCGGGCCTGCGGCCGCGGGCGGCATCGCTCGATGCGACCTGCTTCCTGCTCGACGGTGGCGATCCCTCCGCACTGCCCGGCTACGCCGAGGGGTGGTTCGCCGTGCAGGACCAGGCGTCGGCGCTCGTCGTGCGGGCGCTCGATCCGCGACAGGGCGAGAGCGTGCTCGACGCCTGCGCCGCCCCCGGCGGCAAAACCTTCTTCGTGGCGTCGCTGGTGGGGGAGCGCGGCCTGACGGTGGGCGCCGACGCGCATCCCGGCCGGGCAGGGGCGATCGGTCGGGGGGCGGCGCGGCTGGGGCTTCGGCCGTTAGTGGTGGTGCAGGACGCGACGGCCCCAGCCCTGCGCGGGCCGTTCGACCGGATCCTGGTCGACGCGCCGTGCTCGGGCCTGGGCTCGTCGAGGCGGCGTCCGGAGCTCCTCTGGCGCAACCGCAAGGACCAACTCAGCCGACTCGCGCGGACGCAGGTCGAGATCGTCTCGGCGCTCACCGACCTCCTGAGGCCCGGAGGGCGGCTCGTGTACTCCGTGTGCACCTTCCCTCGCGCCGAGACCGACGCCGCCGCGGACGCGATCCTGCGTCATCGACCCGACCTAGAGCCCGAGGCCATCGCCGGGCCGAACGGCCCGGAGCCCCGTGTGCGACTCTGGCCGCATCGGCAGGGCAGCGATGGGATGTTCGTGGCTGCCTTCGGCAGGAAGCGCTGAGGCGCCGAGTACGATGGCGCCCGTGGGGAAGCTCGCCGCATCGATCCTGTCCGCCGACCTCGCGTACCTCGCCGATCAGGTCAAGCTGGTCGAACAGCATGCCGACATCATCCATATCGACATCATGGACGGGCACTTCGTACCTCCCATCGCGCTGGGCACGGTGGTGGTCGCTTCATTGCGGCCACACACCGATCGCACCCTTCACGGCCACTTGATGGTCGAAGCTCCCGATGCCTTCTTCGAGGAGCTCGCCGTCGCCGGACTCGACGCCGTCTCGTTCCATCACGAAGCGGTGGGCGACGTCGGTACCGTCGCGGACAAGGCCCGAGCGGCCGGCCTTCGGCCCGGCGTGACGATCAACATGGAGACGCCGATCGACGAGACCTTCGCGTACCTCGAGCACGTGACCGATGTGATGCTCATGAGCATCCGTCCGGGATGGAGCGGGCAGTCCTTGAACCCGGTCGTGTACGAGCGGATCGAAGGGGTGCGGGACGAGATCGACCGACGGGGCCTCGACATCGATGTGGAGATCGACGGCGGGGTGAAGATCGACAACGCTCGCCGTGCGGTGGATGCGGGCGCCACGGTGCTGGTCAGCGCGAGCGGCGTCTTCCAGACCGCTGACCCCGCGGAGAACGCCCGCGTGCTCCGGGCGATCGCGAACGGGGAGGCGGCCTAGGTGGCCGAGACCATCCTGGTCGTCGACGACGATCCCGACATCGCGCGCTTCGTCGAGGTGAACCTTCGGTCGGCCGGCTACGACGTCGCCGTGGCCGGTGACGGTGAAGACGCCCTCGAGCAGGCCGGCAGCCTCCGCCCCGACCTCGTGCTGCTCGACGTAATGATGCCCCGTCTCGACGGGTTCGAGGTGGCCCAGCGCCTGCGCAAGAACCCGCAGACGTCCAACACCAGCATCATCATGCTCACGGCGAAGGCGCTCTCGTCCGACAAGGTGACCGGATTGCAGGCGGGAGCGGACGACTACATCATCAAGCCGTTCGATCCGATCGAGCTGCTGGCTCGAGTCAAGGGCACGCTCCGGCGGGCGAAAGAGATGCGCAACCTCTCGCCGTTAACAGGGCTCCCGGGGAACATCCGCATCCAGGAAGAGATCGAGCGCCAGGTGCGCGAGGCCCGGGAGTTCGCCGTCCTCTACTGCGACCTCGACAACTTCAAGGCCTACAACGACCAGAAGGGGTTCGTCCGCGGCGACCGCCTGATCCAGTCGACGGCTCGCATCATCCAGGACTCCGCCGTCGCCCGAGACGGGGCGCTGGGGTTCGTGGGCCACGTCGGCGGCGACGACTTCGTCGTGGTTGTGCGACCCGAGGTCGCCGAGGACGTCGCGAAGGGCATCTGCGACGCCTTCGAGTCTGCGAAGAGCGAGTTCTACGAGCCCGAGGACCTCGAACGGGGATTCGTGCGCATCGAGGACCGCAAAGGCGTGATGCAGGACATCCCCCTCGTCGGCATCTCCATCGGGATCGCGTCCAGCTCTCGCCGCCCGTTCGCGCACTACGGCGAGGCCGTGGCGGTCGCGACCGAGATGAAGCAATTCGCCAAACGCGAGGCCGGCTCCTCCTACGCGGTCGACCAGCGATCCGGCTGACCGACCCGCACGAGCGGCGTGCCCGGGGTTCACCAGGTCGCTCGCGCCTGCGTATACTCGCTCCAGAGCTCGTTTCCGGGGCGGGGTGCGACTCCCCACCGGCGGTGAAAGTCCGCGACCCCACGGCAGCCAGCCGTGGGCTGATCCGGTGCGATTCCGGAACCGACCGTGACAGTCGGGATGGGAGGAGACGGGCACATGGCTTGGCCGTGCAGCCGGCACGGTTCGCGACCGCCGTGTGCGCCTGATCGTGCCCACCGCCCCGCGCGGGGAGAGAGGCACGATGACATCGAACGACGCGCGACACATGCGGCGGGCCCTCGGTCTGGCCGAGCGAGGTTGGGGCCGGGTCTCACCCAATCCTCTCGTCGGTGCCGTGGTCGTTCGTGGCGACGAGATCGTCGGCGAAGGGTGGCACGAGGGTTCGGGCTCGCAGCACGCCGAGGTGATGGCGTTGGCTGCTGCTGGGCCGCTCTCGCGCGCGGCGACCGTCGTCTGCACCCTCGAACCCTGCAACCGCTTCGGGCGGACCCCGCCGTGCACCCGTGCCCTCGTGGAGGCAGGTGTGGCGCGGGTCGTCGTGGCGGCCACCGATCCCAATCTCGGGCAGGACGCGCCAGGGCTATCTGAGTTGCGCGCGGCCGGCATCCACGTCGATGCGGGGGTGCTCGAGCCCGAGGCCAGGGAGCTCAACCTCGCGTTCGACCGCCATGTCACCACTGGGCGCCCGTTCGTGGTCCTGAAGATGGCATCGAGCTTGGACGGGAAGACGGCCGCGACCGACGGCACGTCGAGATGGATCACGAGCGAGGCGGCCCGGGCCGACGTGCAGCGCCTGCGAGCCTGGGCGGACGCGATCGTCGTGGGGGCTGGCACCGCCCTCGCCGACGACCCCTCGCTCACGGTCCGGGGGCCCGAGCTCCGCGGCGCTCGTCCTCCGATGCGGGTCGTGGTGGACTCTGCGGGCCGCGTGGCCGCCGGGCTGCGGCTGTTCGACCGGTCGGCGCCGACCCTGGTCGCGACCACCGATCGCGCGCCGGATCCGTCGGTGCGGGCATGGACGGACGCGGGCGCGGACGTGGTGATGCTCGATCGCGACGGCGACGGCCGAGTGTCGCTCGCAGCGCTCGTCGCCGAGCTGGGCAAGCGCGACGTCCAGGGGGCGCTACTCGAGGGGGGCGCCACCCTCGCGTGGAGCGCGATCCGCGACGACCAGATCGATCGCGTCGTCGTCTACGTCGCGCCGATGCTCGTGGGCGGCTCGGCCGCGCCGACGATGCTCGACGGAACGGGCTTCGCCCCCATCGAGCGAGCGGTGAGGCTGCACGCACCGCGTGTGGAGACGATCGACGGCGACATCAAGGTGGTGGCCGATGTTCACGGGCATCGTTGAGGAGCTGGGTGCCGTTCGGTCTATCGACGTGCAGCGTCTCGTCGTGGATTGCCGCACCGTCAACGCCGGCAGCTCGATCGGGGCGTCGATCGCCATCAATGGGGTGTGTCTCACGGTGGTCGAACGCGACGACCGCGGATCAGCGTTCGACCTCTCCGCGGAGACCCTGGCCCGCACGGCCCTGCACCGGCTGACCGCGGGGGCTCCGGTCAACCTTGAGCGCCCCGTCACGCTGGCGGCGCGCCTCGGCGGTCACATCGTGCAGGGCCACGTCGACGGGGTCGGCGAGGTGGTCTCCACGGCACCGGACGGCCGCGGCGGCATGTGGCTGCGCGTGCGGTCGCCGTCGTCGCTCGCCCGGTACACGATCGAGAAGGGGTCGATCGCGATCGACGGCGTGAGCCTCACAGTGGGCGCCCTGCACGACGACGGCGTCACCATCGCAGTGATCCCACACACGCTGCGGGCGACGACGCTGGGACGGGTCGGGCAAGGCGATCTGGTGAACATCGAGGTGGACGTGATCGCGAAGTACGTGGAACGGCTCGTGACGCAGACCGAACGGGCCGGAGCCGATGCGACCGAGCACGCAGGAGGGTGATGATGAGCGACGCGGCGCAGACGGGCGTCGGTGGGCCGATCTTCTCCACCGTCCCCGAGGCGATCGAGGAGATCCGACGCGGCCGCATGGTGCTGGTCGTCGACGATGCCGATCGTGAGAACGAAGGCGACTTCATCATGGCCGCCGAGTCCTGCACCCCCGGGTCGGTGAACTTCATGGTCACCCACGGCCGCGGCATCGTGTGCCTGCCGTGCGCCGCGTGGCGGCTCGACGAGCTCGGCATCCCGCAGATGGTGACCGAAACGACGGACGGCCACGAGGCTGCGTTCACGGTGTCGATCGACTTCCGCCACGGTACGACGACCGGCACCAGCGCGCATGACCGGGCGATCACGGCTAAGGCCGTCACCGACGCCGACGTGGCGCCGCGCGACTTCCAGAAGCCGGGGCACGTGTTTCCGCTCAGGGCCAAAGACGGCGGCGTGCTCCGCCGGGCCGGGCACACCGAAGCCGCGGTCGACCTCGCCACGATGGCAGGCATGTTCCCCGCCGGCGTGATCTGCGAGGTGATGAACGAGGACGGCACGATGGCGCGCATGCCGGAGCTGGTGCGCGTCGCCCGCGAGCACGGCCTGAAGCTGATCTCGATCGCCGACATGATCGAGTACCGCCGTCACCGGGAGGTGCTCGTGCAGCGCGTCGCGGAAGCAGCGATCCCGACGCCCTACGGGGAGTTCCGGTCCTACGCCTACGAGAGTCTCGTCGACGGTCGGACCCACGTCGCCCTCGTGATGGGCGACATCGACGACGGTCGCAGCGTGCTCACCCGCGTGCACTCCGAGTGCCTGACCGGCGACGTGTTCGGGTCGATGCGGTGCGACTGCGGTGCGCAGCTCGAGCGCGCGTTGCAGATGATCGGGAAGGAGGGTCGGGGCCTCGTGCTGTATGTCCGCGGCCACGAGGGACGAGCGATCGGCCTCGCGCACAAGCTCCGCGCGTACGAGCTGCAGGATCGAGGCCGCGACACCGTCGAAGCCAACATCGAGCTCGGGTTCCCGGCCGATCAGCGCGACTACGGCATCGGCGCGCAGATCCTGGTGGACCTCGGCGTCACCACGATGCGTCTGCTCACCAACAACCCGGAAAAGCGAGCAGGGCTTGAGGGGTACGGGCTCGCGATCGAGGACCGCCTGCCCTTGCGAATCGACCCGACGCCCGAGAACATCGGGTACCTGCGTACGAAGCAGGAGAAGATGGGTCACCTGCTCGACGTGCCAGAGGCCGAGCCCGCGATCGGGTCCGACGCGGAGGCCGGGGCGTGAACACGTTCGTCGGCGCGCACGACGGCTCGGGGCGGCGCCTCGCCGTGGTGGCGGCGAGGTTCAACGAGGTCGTGACGGCCAAGCTCGTGGAGGGCGCGCTCGCCGCCCTCGCGAAGCACGGGGTGGCTGACGACGCGATCGACGTCGCGTGGGTGCCGGGAGCCTTCGAGATCCCGCTCGTCGCGGAGCGACTCGCGAGGTCGGGCCGCTACCACGCCGTCATCTGTCTCGGCGCGGTGATCCGCGGCGAGACCGCGCATTTCGAGCTCGTGGCCAACGAAGCTGCCCGAGGCGTCGCCGCCGCGATGCGCGAGACGGGTGTTCCGCTCGTCTTCGAGGTGCTCGCGACCCACGACCTCGCCCAGGCGGAGGCGCGGGCCGGGGGGGCACACGGGAACAAGGGATGGGAAGCGGCGGAGGCCGCCCTCGAGATGGCATGGCTCCTCGAGCGGCTGCCTGCCGAGGGGGGCGTGCGCGGATGAGCGAGTTGCCGCCGTGGGTGGGCGGCCGCCGCTCGAACGGGAGGGGATGTTGATGCTGGTCGACAAGCCGTGGGGCAAGGTGGCGACCTACTCGCTGAACCAGCCGTCGTCGGTGCGCGTGATCACGGTCGAGCCGGGCCAAGAGACGAGCGTGCACTACCATCGCATGCGCGACGAGATGTGGGTCGTGCTCGACCCGGGGCTCACGATCGAGATCGGGAACCGGGTCGTCGAGGCTCAGCCGGGAGAGGAGTTCATGATCCCCGCCGAGGAGACCCACCGCATCCGCTGCGTCGGCGACACGCGGGGACGCATCCTCGAGATCGCCTACGGGTACACGACCGAGGACGACACCCAGCGGCTCGAGGACGCGTACGGGCGGCCGCTCGAGCCCGATTGGTGAGCCCTCCGTCGACATCCCGAGGGTCCGCCCCCTATACTTCTCGCCCAGAAGTGCACGCACGTGTGTTCGTCATGCACCGGGCATGCCCGGTGCTCGTTCGTCTGTAGGAGGTGATGCGGGGTCTCCACCGATCCGCGAATCAACGACCGGATCCGGGCTCCCCAGGTGCGCCTGGTGGGATCCGACGGCCAGCAGATCGGGGTGGTCGACACCCGCGAGGCCCTGCGGCAGGCCGGCGAGCTCGATCTGGATCTCGTCGAGGTGGCGCCGCAGGCCAGCCCTCCCGTATGCCGGATCATGGACTACGGGAAATTCAAGTACGAACGCGACGTGCGCCAGAAGGAAGCCCGCAAGAAGCAGTCGCGGAGCGGTCTGAAGGAGATCAAGTTCCGTCCCAAGATCGACCCGCACGACTACGCCACCAAGAAGGGCCATGTCGAGCGGTTCCTCAAAGGCGGGAACAAGGTCAAGGTCACGATCATGTTCCGCGGACGCGAAATGGCTCACACGGAGCTCGGCCGCAAGATCCTCGACCGGCTCGTCAGCGACCTGGGCGAGACGATCGTGGTGGAGTCCTTCCCGAAGCAGGAGGGCCGGAACATGATCATGGTGATCGGGCCCAACAAGCGATACATGGAGGCCATGGCCAAGGACGCCGCCAAGCAGGCCCGCGACGAGCGGTCGACAGCCGACGCGGTGGCCGCCGAGACGCAGGAATCCGCCGGGCCGCAGGAGCCGGTCAGCGTTCCCGATGGAGCCGAAGGCGCCGAAGCGGCCGATGGAGCTGATGGGGCCGTCCTCGACCCGGTCGACTCGACCGCATCCGACGACGAGGGATAGATCGATGCCGAAGATGAAGAGCCACAGCGCCACGACCAAGCGCTTCCGCGTGACGCGCAAGGGCAAGGTGCTGCACCGCAAGGCCACCGGCAACCACATGCTCACGAAGAAGAGCGGAGGGCAGCGCCGCCGCGTCGAGGGTATGGCCGAGGTCACCGCCGAGAAGAAGAAGATCGAGCGATTGCTGGGGAGGGGCTGAGCCGTGGCCCGCGTCAAACGCTCCGTCCACGCGAAGAAGAAGCGCCGAGAGGTGCTCTCGAAGGCCAAGGGCTACACGGGCACGCGGCGCAAGCGCTACCGCGCTGCGAAGGAACAGGTCATGCACTCCGGCATGTACGCCTACCGCGATCGCCGCGATCGCAAGGCACAGTTCCGCCGTCTCTGGATCGCCCGCATCAACGCGGCCGTGCGTCCCCACGGCATGTCGTACTCCAGGTTCATCAACGGGCTCAAGCTCGCCGGTGTCGAGGTCGACCGCAAGATCCTCGCTGATCTGGCCGTGAACGACCCTGCCGCGTTCGCGTCGTTGGTCGAGCAGGCGAGGGCCGCCGCGCCCGCCGCCTGAGCGGCCACCCGCAGCTCCCGCATCGGGGCATCGGCCCCTCTACACTGCGGCCGACCGCGTGGGGCGGTCGTGCCGAGACTCTGGGGGCGCAGTGCTGACGTCCGCGAGGAACCCGAAGGTCGCCGCCGCCGCGAGGCTTCGGAAGCGGGCGGCGCGTGAGCGGGACCGCCGCTTCCTGCTCGAGGGGTCGCAAGCGGTCCGTGAGGCGCTGGGCGCCGAGGCCCTGGAGGCGCTCTTCACGACCGACGATCTCGATCCGCTCGCGGTGATCGCCCGAGGGCACGGGATCGAGACCCACCACGTCGCGCACGACGTCGTGCGCCGGCTCACGTCGACGGTGACGCCGCAGGCGGTGGTCGGGGTCGCGGGGTTCCTCGACGTCGACCTCGAGGTCGTGTGCTCGGCGATCGAGCCCGGCGGCGACGGCACGTGCCTCGCCCTCCTGCACGAGGTGCGCGACCCGGGGAACGCGGGCACCGTGGTGCGGTCCGCCGACGCGGTCGGGGCCGGCGGAGTCGTCTTCTCGGAGACCTCGGTCGACGTGTACAACCCGAAGACCGTTCGCGCGTCGGCGGGCTCGATCTTCCACCTTCCGGTGGTCCGGAACGCCCCGACACCGGGATCGATCGAGCGGCTGCGCGAGCGGGGTGTGCGGGTGCTCGCCATGAGCGCCGACGGCTCCACCGACCTGTATCGCGCGGATCTCTCCGGACAGGTGGCCTTCGTGTTCGGCAACGAGGCCCACGGGCTGCCTCCCGAGATCGCCGGGGCCGCCGACGCGACGGTTCGCGTGCCGCAGACGGGGCTCGCCGAGTCGCTCAACCTCGCCGCGGCCGCGACCGTGTGCCTGTTCGAGTGGCAGCGTCGCCGTGTGCGATCGGGGGAGGCTCTCGAGAGCATCATCGCCGCCGCCGCCCACGACATCCGGTCGCCCCTCACCGCGATGAAGGGCTTCGGCTACGCGCTCGAGCAGCGATGGGACGCGATGACCGAGGAGCAGCGAACGCTGATGCTGCGGGGGATCGTCCACGATGCAGACCGCATGGACACGATCCTGCGGCAGCTCGTGGATGCGGCCCGAGTGGTGGGGGGGAGTCTCGAGGTGTTCCCGGAGGTGGTCGACCTGGCTGACCTGGTGGCATCGGTCGCCGCGAGCCTCGGGCGAGACTCCGACCATCCGCCGATCGACTGGGCCGGGCCGGGTGGCACGGCGTTCGTCGATCCGGCCAGGGTGAAGACCGCGTTGCTGGCATTCTGCGGATCCCTCGTGTGGTGGGGTACCGGCGGGCCGATCCGGGTCGAGGCCGGGCGAGAGGTCGACACGCTCCACCTTTCAGCCTCGCGCGAGGCCGACCTGGGAGCCGAGCTCGTGGAGGGTTTGTTCATGCCTCGGCGCGTCGGGGAGGGGGCGGGGAACAAGATCGGGCTGTTCGTCGCGCGGGGCGTGGCCGATGCGCTGGGAGGCAGGTGCTGGGGAACCGTCGAGGACGGCCGGCTCACGTTCCAGTTGGAGCTGCCGGCCGGGCCCGGGTAGGCCGGCCCGGCATCGGTCGGCCGCGGGCGACGCTCGGCCGCGGCACCGCCCGACCTGCCGGTAGACTCTGGCCGCCGATGGACCCCGAGGAGATGCTCCGTGCGCTGGCGTCCGAGCGCGATCGTGGGGTCGCGGCGTTCGAGACCGCCCCCACTCTCGAGGATCTCGAGGCCGCTCAGGTCGATGTGATGGGCCGAAAGTCGTCCTTCAGCGCCATCCAGAGGTCCCTGGGCGACCTCGCCCCCGACGATCGACGCCGCATCGGCCAGGTGGTGAACGAGGTGCGAGCAGCGCTGCAAGCAGCCCTCGCCGCACGACGCGAGACGCTCGAGCGGCTTGCCGAGGACGCCCTGCTCGACGCGGACGCGCTCGACATGTCGTTGCCGGGGCGCGTGCCGGCGGTGGGCTCCTACCATCCCCTCACGCTCGTCGAGCGCGAGATCGTCGGGGTGTTCACCAGCCTCGGGTTCCGCGTGGCGGAGGGCCCGGAGGTCGAGGACGATTGGCACAACTTCGAGGCGCTCAACATCCCTCCCGACCATCCGGCGCGCACGCTGAAGGACTCGTTGTACGTGAGCGTGCCGGGTCATCCCGAGCTGCTGCTGCGGACGGAGACCTCGGCCGTACAGGTCCGCACGATGCAAGCGCAGCCGCCGCCCGTGTTCGTCGTGGCGCCGGGGCGTGTCTACCGTCGCGAGACGGCCGATCCGACCCACCTGCCCGTGTTCCATCAGGTGGAGGGGCTCGCGGTGGACGAGGGCATCACGTTCGCCCACCTCAAGGGCACCCTGGAGGTCATTGTGAGAGCGATGTTCGGTGAGCGCCGGCGTGTGCGCCTCGGACCGGCGTTCTTCCCCTTCGTGGAACCGGGGTGCGAGGTCGGCGTTTCGTGCTTCAAGTGCGACGGAGCGGGCTGCCGCGTCTGCGGCACCGGGTGGATCGAGCTCCTCGGGGCGGGAATGGTGCATCCGGTCGTGCTCGAGAACTGCGGATACGATCCCGAGCGGTACACGGGGTTCGCGTTCGGGGTCGGGATCGAGCGGGTGGCGCTGCCGCGCTACGAGATCCCCGACATACGGATGCTCGTCGACGGCGACGTCCGGTTCCTGGAACAGTTCCGAGGGGTCGCATGAGGATCGTCTGGTCCTGGTTGCAAGAGTTCTGCCCCACCGAGGAGACCGCCTCCGGGCTCGCGGAGCGGCTCACCCTGCACGGCGTCAAGGTCGAGGAGGTGCTCCGGCCCTGGCGGGGGGTGCAGGGGGTCGTGGTGGCGAGGGTGGTGAAGGTCGAGGACCATCCGAACTCCGAGTCGCTGAGCGTGGTCACCATCGACGACGGGGCAGGCGAGCACGTCGTGGTCGCCGGCGTGCACAACTACGAGGCGGGCGATCTCGTGCCGTGGGCGCCCCCGGGCTCGCGCGTGCCGGTGCTGGCGGAGCCGCTCGCCCCTCGCAAGCTTCGCGGGGTCATGTCGAACGGCATGATGTGCTCGCCGCGCGAGCTCGCGATCGCCGATGTGCACACCGGCATCCTGGTGCTCAACGGCGAGGGGGTCGCCGTGGGCGATGACGTAGTCGACGCCCTCGGGCTCGACGACGAGGTGCTCGACATCGAGGTCGAGCCCAACCGCCCGGACTTCCTGAGCGTGATCGGCGTCGCCCGCGAGGTAGCCGCGCTCACCGCTGTTCCGCTCGTCGACCCGCTGCCACCGCTCGAGGAGTCCGATGAGCCGACCTCCGACATCGCCCCGATCCGCGTCGATGCCCTCGACGCCTGTCCGCGTTACGTGGCCAGGGTGGTCCTGGGGCTCGGTCGGGGAGTGACCCCGGTCCGAGCGCAAGCCCGGCTGACGGCATGCGGCATGCGCCCGATCTCACCGGTGGTCGATGCGACGAACTACGCGATGCTCGAGCTCGGGCAACCCTTGCACGCGTTCGACCTGCACCGGCTCGCGGGGCCGGGCATCGTGGTGCGCCGGGCGATCGAGGGGGAACGGCTCACGACACTCGACGACGTCGAGCGCGTGTTGTCGAGCGAAGACCTGCTGATCTGCGACGTCGAGCGGCCGGTCGCGATCGGCGGTGTCATGGGCGGGGCGACCTCGGAGGTGAGCGAGGAGACGACGGACGTGCTGCTCGAGTCGGCGTACTTCACGAGGACCGGCGTCATCCGCACGGCCCGCCGCCTGGACCTGCACACCGAGGCCTCCCATCGCTTCGAACGCGGCACCGACCCGGAGGCGCTCGAGGCGGCGGCGGCTCGGGGCGCCCAGCTCATGACCGCGTGGGCCGGGGGCAGCGTCGCGCGGGGGGTCACCGACGCGGGGGGCACGCCACCTCGCCGATGGGTGGCGATGCGGCCCTCGCGCGCCTCGGCGTTGCTCGGCTACGAGGTCACCTCCCGTGACGCCGAGGCTTCGTTCGATCGGCTGCGTATGGTCTCCAGGCCCGTACGCCCCGACGCCCTCGAGGTGGAGGTGCCCGGCTTCCGGGTTGACATCGAGCGAGAGGTCGACCTGATCGAGGAGGTGGCCCGCCTGCTGGGGTACGACCGGGTCGGCTCGACGGTGCCGGCGATCCCGCAGGCGGGCGGGGTGCCGGCCGCATACGCGTTCCGCTCGCGGGTGCGCGACGCGTTCGTCCGCGCCGGTCTGCGTGAGGTGCGCCTGATGCCGTTCGCCTCGGCGGAGGAGCTCGCGACGACGGGCGACGACGACGCCGTACCCATAGCGAACCCGCTGCAGGCCGACGAGGGGTTCCTGCGGACGCGATTGCTCCCCGGGCTCCTCCGCGCCGTGGGCCGGAATCAGGCCTGGGGCGTGCCCGATGTCGCCGTGTTCGAGGCTGGGATCGTCTTCCGCCTCGACGACGGGGTGGCCGAGCGTCAAGGCGTCGCGTTCGCGCTCGCCGGATCGCCGCAGGAAGGATGGTACGCGCCCACCCGGGCGTACGACGCGTTCGATGCGACCGGCGTCGTGGCCGCGGTCCTGGCCGAGCTCGGGGGTCGTGGCTGGCGGCTCGCGGGACCGTCCGGAGCGCCGTTCCACCCGGGACGATCCTCGACCGTGGAGGTCGGCGGATCGCCGGTCGGCGCGGTCGGCGAGGTGCATCCCAGGGTGGCCGCGACGTTCGGGATCGAGGGTCGTGTCGCCGCCGGTGAGCTGCTACTCGACCGCCTCCTGGCCCTCGCCGATGACTCGATGACGGTCGTCGAGTCGTCGCGGTACCCGCCCGTCCACCGCGACCTGGCGTTCGTTGTCCCCGAGGAGGCGGCGGCCGGCGACGTGCAGGCCGCGCTCGAGGAGGCGGCTGGGGAGCTGCTGGCGCGCTGCGTGCTGTTCGACGTGTTCCGAGGCGAGCCGCTGCCGCCGGGCACGAAGAGCCTCGCCTTCGCGGTCGACCTGCGAGCGCCCGACCGCACCCTCACCCGGGAGGAGTCCGAACCGGTGGTGGCCGCGATCGTCGAACGGCTGCGATCCTCGTTCGGAGCCGAGCTGCGCGAGGGGTGATCGGCTCGGTCGCTGCGCCGACTGGCTCCGCGACGGCCGATGTCGATAGACTCCGCGCCGTGGATCAGGACTACCTCTCCGTCGACGACCTGAGCCCGAAGGAGCTGAGCGAGCTCCTCGATCTGGCGGCCGACGTCAAGACGCGACCCGAGGCGTTCCAGGGGCGGCTCGCGGGGCGGACGATCGCCCTCGTTTTCGAGAAGCCGTCGACCCGCACCCGGGTCTCGTTCGAAGTCGGCGTCGCCCAGCTGGGAGCCCATCCCGTCGTGCTGTCGTCGAGCGAGCTGCAGCTCGGGCGGGGGGAGACGATCGAGGACACCGGGCGGGTGCTGTCTCGATACGTCGATGCCATCGTCCTGCGGACCTTCGAGCAGGAACGTCTCGAGGTCTTGGCCGGAGCGGCGACCATCCCGGTCATCAACTCGCTCTCCGACTTCGAGCATCCCTGTCAGGCCCTCGCCGACCTGCTGACCGTGCGGGAACGACTCGGCGGGCTTGAAGGCCGCACACTCTCGTACCTCGGGGACGGGAACAACGTTGCCCACTCCCTGCTGCTCGCGGGTGCGAAGGCGGGCATGCGGGTTCGGGTCGCGGCCCCGCCCGGCTTCGAGCCGATCCCACAGGTCGTGCAGCGCGCCGAGGAGATCGCCGGCGAGACCGGCGGAGCGATCGAGATCTCCTCCGACCCCACCGAGGCATCCCGGGGCGCCGACGTGTTGTACACCGACGTGTGGGCGAGCATGGGCCAGGAGGCGGAGACCGACGAGCGCATGCTCGTGTTCTCTGCGTACCAGATCACGCAGGCCCTGGTCGACGTCGCGGGCGACGACGTCGTGGTGCTCCATTGCCTTCCCGCTCACCGGGGGCAGGAGATCGCGGCCGACGTGCTCGACGGGCCGCGCTCGGCCGTCTGGGACCAGGCCGAGAACCGGCTGCACACTCAGAAGGCGTTGCTGCTACGCCTATTCGGCGTCGCCTGAGGCGGGCGGCCCGTGCCGCGGTCCAACGACGAGGTGGAACGGGCCCTCCTGGAGTTCGCCGACCTGCTCGCGATCGTCGGGAACGATCCGTACAAGCCCCGGGCCTACGAGAAGGCTGCGCGCGCCGTGGGCGGCTACCCCGACGACCTGCGGACCATCGACGATCGAGGGGTGATGTCCATCCCGGGGGTGGGGAAGTCGATCGCCGGGAAGGTCTCGGAGTTCCTGCGCACCGGTACGTTCGAGGAGCTGGAGTCCTTGCGGGACCAGGTGCCCGCCGGTGTCCGCGAGATGACCGCGATCCCGGGGTTCGGGCCGAAGAAGGCCTTGACCGTGCACGAGGAGCTCGGCATCGGATCGGTCGACGAGCTCGTGGCCGCCGCCGAACGCGGCGAGCTCGCGGCGCTCAAGGGGTTTTCCCGCACGACCGAGCGCAACGTGCTCGCCGGGGCGCAGCGGCTGCGCGCGTCGGGAGGCCGGGTCCTGGTCAGCGAGGCGCTCGAGGTCGCAGAGGACCTGCTGGGGCGCCTGCTCGACGTGCCCGGGGTGCGACGAGCCGCCTATGCGGGGTCGCTGCGCCGCATGGCCGAGACGATCGGTGACGTCGATCTGCTCGTGGCCGCCGATCGGCCGCAGGCGGTGATGGAGGCGTTCGCGGCCGACGTCGTGGCCGATCGCGTGCTGGCCTCCGGCGACACGAAGTCCTCGATCGTGACCCATCGTGGGCTCCAGATCGACCTCCGGGTGATCCCGCTGGAAGCGTGGGGCGCCGCGATGATCTACTTCACCGGGTCGAAGGCGCACAACATCCGGATCCGGGAGATGGCGGTCCGCGCGGGGCTGAAGCTGAACGAGTACGGGCTATTCCGCGCGAAGTCGGGCAGGCTGCTGGCGGCCGAGACCGAGGAGGAGGTCTATGCGCGCCTGGGATTGCCGTTCATCGAGCCGACCCTGCGTGAGGATCGCGGCGAGATCGAGGCGGCGCTGGCCGGCGAGCTTCCCGAGTTGATCACGCTGCGGCAGATCAAGGGCGACCTGCATACCCACACGGACCTCACCGACGGGCTCGCGCCCCTAGAGCGCATGGTCGAGGCTGCCTCGGAACACCGGTACGCGTACTACGCGATCACCGACCATGCCCCGAACCTGTTCATGCAGCGGATGACCGACGAGAAGATGCTGGAGCAGCGCGACCGGCTGCGCGAGATCGCGAGTCGCTATCCCACGATGCGCCTGCTCCACGGCACCGAGCTGAACATCGGCCCCGACGGCGACGTGGACTGGGACGAGGGGTTCCTCGACGGGTTCGACCTCACCGTGGCCTCGGTACACTCGCACTTCGCGATGCCGCGCGACGAGATGACGCGGCGCGTCATCCGAGCGATCGAACATCCGTCGGTCAACATCATCGGGCACCTCACGACGCGGAAGATCGGTCGCCGCGACCCGATCGACCTGGATCTCGAGGCGGTCTTCGAGGCTGCGGGGCGAACGGGCACGGCGCTCGAGATCAACGCGTTCCCCGACCGGCTCGACCTGCGGGACGAACACGCGCTGTGGGCTCGCCGTCACGGGGTGAGGTTCTCGATCGACACCGACAGCCATGCCGTCGGACACCTCGACGTGATGCGGTTCGGGGTCGCGACCGCTCAGCGAGGGTGGCTCTCGAAGGCCGACGTGATCAACGCCTGGCCCATGACCAGGCTGGAGCGGTTCCTCAGGAAGGGAAGGCGCTGAGCCGCACGCGCCTGCCGCGGACGTTCTTCGCGCGGTCCGCGGTGGAGGTGGCCCGCGAGCTGCTCGGCCGCACGCTCGTGCGCCGCACGGCCGAGGGCGAGCGGCTGGCGGGGAGGATCGTGGAGACCGAGGCGTACGAGCCGGGCGACCCGGCGAGCCACGGGTACCGGCGGAAGACCGCCCGTAACGCCACGATGTTCGGCCCGCCCGGACGACTCTACGTGTACTTCACGTACGGCAACCACTGGATGATGAACGTCGTCACGCGGTCCTCCGGCGAGGGCAGCGCCGTGCTGGTGCGGGCGCTCGAGCCGCTCGAGGGGCTCGAGGCCATGGCCATGCACCGGGGACTCGATCACCCACCGGCCCTGTGCTCGGGTCCGGGGAAGCTCGCTCAGGCTCTGGCCGTGGACCGCTCGCTCGACGGCGCCGACCTCGTGCGGGGCCGCGAGGTGTGGATCGAGGCCGGATCGCCCGTGGACCCGTCGGCGGTGACGACGTCGCGACGTGTCGGCGTCAACGCCGGCGCCGACCGTCCCTGGCGATACGTGGTGCGCGGCGACCCGTTCGTCAGCCGGGGGCGTCCGGGGCCGGCGGCTCCGCGTCCCCGGTCGACACCGTGATCGTCGCGACGCCCGTCTGGGTGGCCTGGGTGCCGGCCGGGGGGCCCTGGTAGATCACCGTGCCCGGCGGCTGGGTCGACACCTCGAGTCGCGCCTCCACGAAGAATCCGGCCTCCTCGAGCAGCAGGGTCGCGGTCTCCTGATCGAGCCCGATCACCGAGGGCACCTGTACGGACTGTACCCGGGTCGGCGTGGTGCAGACGTTCGTCGGCTCGGTTCCCTGGATGAACTGCACCGTGTCGATGTCGGTGGGGAGCGTATACGCATTGGGCAGGCACGGGGGCGATTGCGTGACGTCGACCGAGACCGAGACGTAGCCGACCTCCGGTGTCGGGAAGTCGCGGGACGGAAGGCCGGACGCTGCGCGCAGCATGAAGAGGCGCCAGATCTGCGCGGGCCAGGTGCCGCCGAACACGGTGATGCGCGTGCGGGGCGGTTCCATGGGGATCGAGCCCTCGTGGAAGCCGATCCATACCGCCCCGGTGAGCTGGGGGATCGCGCCGACGAACCACGCGTTGGTATGCGTCTCGGCCGTGCCGGTCTTGCCGAACTGCGGTCGCCCGATGATCGCCGCTCGCCCGGTGCCGTAGGAGACCGCGTCCTGCAGGATGTCGGTGGCCACCGTGGCGATCTGTGGCTCGAGGACCTGCTTCGGGGCGGGGTGCGCCTGCCACAGCACCTCGCCCTGAGGGCCGGTGACGCTGATCACGGGCACCGGGTTCACGTGCCGGCCGCCGGTGGCGAGGGTGCCGTAGGCGCTCGCCATCTCCAAGGTGTTCGAACCGTTCGTGCCGAGCACCGCGGAGAGGTAGGGCTGGAGCGGGGTGCGGGGCTCGCTGACCCGGAGGCAGCACCGCATGCCCATCCGTTCCGCCGTCTCCACGACCTTCGCGGCACCGAGTTGATCGATCAGCTGAGCGTAGACGGTGTTCACGGAGTTCACCGTCGCACTCTGCAGGGTCATCGTGCCGTACCCGCTTCCCTCGGCGTTCGTGACATGCCAGATGCGGCCACCCTCGATCGGGATGTCGATCGAGGCGGGAGCCGCGAACACCGTCGAGGGCGACATGCCGCTCTCGAGGGCGGCCACGAGGGCATAGGGCTTGAAGGCGGAGCCGGTCTGGCGTCCGAGGCCGCCCTTGCCCGTGGCGAGGTTCACGCGCCCGGCGTCGGTATCGTGCCAGTAGTCGGGGTTCTTGCCGCCGACCATCGCGCGCACGAACCCGGTGCGCGGGTCGATGACGGTCATCGCCCCGTCGGGGTCGGCTGGGTAAGCGAGCACGGATCGCACCGCGGACTCCGCCAGCCCCTGCAGCCGGGGGTCGACGGTGGTCGTGATGCGAAGGCCCCCTGTGAACAGGAGCTTGTACCGCTCCTGCCGGCTGTCGCCGAACGCCGGGTTCGCGAGGAACCACTGCTTGAAGTAGTCGACGAAGTAGGGGAACCGGTACCGTGCGGTCGCCTCGCCCCGATCCAGCACGATGGGCTCGCGGATGGCGTCACGGTAGTCCTGGGGCTCGATCATCGACGCCTCGAGCATGGACCGGAGCACGACGTTGCGCCGGCCGTACGCGCTCTCCAGGTGCACGAACGGATCGAAATGGTTGGGGGCCGAGATCAGCCCGGCGAGCAAAGCCGACTGCGCGAGCGTGAGGTGCTTCGCATCGATCGAGAAGTACGTCCGGGCCGCCGACTGCACCCCGTAAGCCCCTTGGCCGAGGTATACGGTGTTGAGGTACTTCGTGAGGATCTGGGCCTTCGAGAGCCGGTCCTCGAGCTGCCATGCGAGGGATGCCTCGTCGAGCTTGCGCCGTAGGGTGTCGGCCTGTCCGACGTAGAGGTTCTTCACCAGCTGCTGCGTGATCGTGGAGCCGCCCTCGACCACCGCGTGCTCGCCGGCGTTCACCACGGCGGCGCGGGCGATCGCGCGGGCGTCGACCCCGTGGTGAGCGTAGAACCTGCGGTCCTCGATCGCGACCGCCGCCTCACGCACCCATGTCGCCATCTGCCGCTTGCGCAGCACGACCCGGTCCTCGGCCGCGTGGAGCTCGGTTATCAGCGATCCGTCGGCGGCGAACAGGAACGAGGTCTGCGCGAGCGGCAGGGGGTCGTACTCGTCGATCTCGGGCAGGTCGCACGCGTTCGCGAGCGTGGCGAGCAGCACCAACGAGCCGATCACGGGGAAGCCTCGGCGGACGTGCATCGACGGCGAGTGTAGCCCTGGTGGGGCCGGATCCCGTGGAACCGCGCCGCGTCGCGTCCTCCGCCGGTTCCCGCAGACGGCACTGGTAGCATCCGGCGCCATGGGGGCCGAGGGCGCGTCCGGGCTCGCGATCGGTGCGGCCGACGTCGTGCCGAGCGACGCCCTCGACGAGAAGCTCCGAGAGGGACGTCCCCTCCGAGTGAAGCTCGGTATCGACCCCAGTCGACCGGACCTGACGCTCGGACACACCGTCGTGTTGCGCAAGCTGCGGCGGTTCCAGGACGAGGGCCACGTCGCGGTCCTGATCGTCGGAGACTTCACGGGCCTCGTAGGCGATCCGTCGGGTCGATCGGAGACCCGCCCGATGCTCACGCCCGCGCAGATCGACGCGAACGCCGAGACCTACCTCGAGCAGGCGGGCCTGGTGATCGACGTCGAGCGAGCCGAGCTTCGCCGGAACTCCGAGTGGCTCGGCGTCCTCGAGATGCAGGAGCTCATCCGGCTGGCGTCGGTGGCGACGATCGCGCAGATGCTCGAGCGAGAGGACTTCCAGGAGCGCTACCGGTTGGGGCACCCGATCAGCGTGGTCGAGTTCCTTTACCCGCTGCTGCAGGGCTACGACTCGGTGGCGGTCCGAGCCGATGTCGAGCTCGGCGGCACCGACCAGACCTTCAACCTCCTGATGGGACGCGAGGTGCAGCGCGCGTACGGCCAGCCGCCACAAGTGGTGCTGACGATGCCGTTGCTCGAAGGGCTCGACGGGGTCCGGAAGATGTCGAAGTCCCTCGACAACTACGTGGCGCTCACGGATCCGCCCGATGAACAGTTCGGCAAGCTGATGTCGATCCCCGATGAGCTGATCGTGAAGTACCTCCGCCTCTGCGGGCCGCTCGACCCGGCCGAGGTGGACGCGGTGGAACGGGGGCTCGCCGACGGGTCGATGCATCCCAACGAGCAGAAGCGTCGCATGGCCGCGTTGTTGGTCGACCTCTACTACGGCGAGGGCGCGGGCCGGGCGGCGGAAGCGCGGTTCGACATCGTGCACAAACAGCACGCCGTGCCCGACGACGTGCCCGAGACACCGATCCCCGAGGCGGCGACCCGCGACGGCCGCGTGTGGCTGCCGCGGCTGCTCGTCGAGACTGGGCTCGCGACCTCGAACGGGGAGGCGCGGCGTGCGGTCGCCGGTGGAGGTGTACGCCTCGACGGCGAGCCCGTCACCGACGCCGACGCGGAGTATGAGCCGGATGCTCTGCGCGGGAAGGTGTTGGCGGTCGGACGGCGGCAATTCGTTCGACTCACCTGACCGCGCGTGAGCCGCACGGTTGACGGTTCCCGCGGGTCTGCTAGCATCATCGGTCGGCGCCGAGCACGCTCCGTGCGGTTCTGCCGCGCTCGAGCGGGGTGACGCGCCGACCCTCGCACCTTGAGAACTGAACAGTGTGTCAAAAGCCAGTGCCTTTCCCGTCAGGCGGATGGCTCGGTTCGCCGTGCCCATCCACATCCTGACGGCTGTACTGGATCCGTCCGAGCATCGCTCGGGCGGGGCCAGATCACGAAGGCTGGTCATCCGGGCAGTGCCTGCCCGCGGCCGGCCGACTCCAACACCGATAGCAACCCTCGGGCCTTCGGGCCCGAGACGTTCACTATCTCTACGGAGAGTTTGATCCTGGCTCAGGACGAACGCTGGCGGCGTGCTTAACACATGCAAGTCGAACGGTGAACCGGGCTTCGGCCCGGGGATCAGTGGCGAACGGGTGCGTAACACGTGGGCAACCTGCCCCAGACACTGGGATAAC
>JBEVGU010000120.1:0-7435 GCA_040511595.1 Actinomycetota bacterium
CTGCGCGATGTCGTCGAGCGGGAACCGGTGCGTGACCACGCGCGCGAGGTCCTCCTGGCGCCGGTCGAGGTAGTCCATCGTGATCCGGTACTGACGATGCGTTGCGCCGTACGCGCCGAGGATCGCGAGCTCCTTGTAGTGGAGCTGGTTCATGTCGAGCGGGCTCACCGGGTCGTGCTTCGGCAGGCCCGCGAAGTACACGACGACGGCGCGCTTGGCCGCCATCTCGAGCGCCGCCTCCTGCGCCGGCTTCGCCGGCGCCGCGACGCTGACGCGTTCGGCGCCCTGCCCACCGGTGCGCGACATCACGTCCTCGACGCCGTTGTCCTCGCCGGCGACCCACGCGTCGTCGACCGCGTGACCGATCGCGTCGAGCGCGATCTTCAACCGCTCACCGGAGACATCGGTCATGTACACCTTCGAAGCGCCGCGGTCTCGCGCCATCACGGCCTGCCAACACCCGATCGGGCCGGTGCCGAGGATCACGACGGTGTCGCCGAGGCGGACGTCGAGCTGCTCGATGCCGTTCAGCGCGCACGCGAATGGATCCGCGACGGTGGCGAGGTCGGAGGGCAGCTCCGGCGGCAGGGCGATCAGGTTCTTCATGCCGATCGGGGGCACGGCCGCAAGGTCCGCGTAGGCCCCGGGGAACGGCTCGTACCCGTACAGCAGATGGTCCTCGCAGAGGTTCTGGAACCCCTCGGTGCACCAGCGGCACTCGCCGCACGTGAGGATCGATCCGAGGAACACGCGATCGCCTCGCGCCACGCCCGGCGGGAGGTCGGCGTCCGGCCCGACCTGCTCGAGCACGCCGACCGGTTCGTGTCCGAGCTGCCAGGGAGGCGGGGCCTTGGGGTCGCCGTTGAAGAACGTTCGAGCGTCGGTGCCGCAGATGCCACATGCCTCGACCCGCAGGAGGGCTCCCGCAGGGTCGAGGGCCGGCTCGACCGCGTCGGCCCGAACCTCGACGCGGTCGACGGCCGTCATCAGGGCCGCGCGCATCAGGCGGTCTCCTCGGCGAGCGCGTCGAGCGCCTTCTCCGGCGACCACCGCTCCCGGATGACCCGGGACAGGGCGCGCGTGATCGCCTCGGGGTTCGCGTGCATGAAGATGTTCCGCCCCACCGAGCACCCGATCGCCCCTGCATCCATCGCCTGGGCCATGCGTCGCAGCAGCTCGGCGTCCTCGAGCCTCGATCCGCCCGCCAGCACGACCGGGACGCCGTTGGCGGCCTCGACGCACCTCGCGAACGAGTCCTGGTCGCCCGGCCAGTTGGTCTTCACGATGTCGGCGCCGAGCTCCGCACACAGGCGCACGTTGCGACGCAGGTACTCGAAGCCAAACTGCTGCGTGAGCTCCTCGACCGTCGCGTAGGTCGTAGGGAACTCCGCCTCAGCGATGAACGGCATGCCGAGCACGGCGCACTCGCGACCCACGGTGGCGAGGATCTCCATCATGCCGGCCTCCGTGTCGCCCCCGAGCGCGGTGAACAGCACGACGGCGTCGGCTCCCAGCGAGAGCGCTTCCTCGACCTGGGCGATGTGCACGATCTGCGGCCGGGTACCGTCGGGGCTCGCGCTCGCCGAGAGCAGGAGCGCGAGCGACGTGGTCGGCGCGAACCCGTCGCTGGCCACGCGGATCATGCCCTTGCTCATCATGATGACGTTGGCCCCGCCGGCCACCGACTCGCGGGTGCGCTGGGTGATGTCGGCGAGTGGTTCCAGGAACGTGGGCGACGTCATGCCGTGGTCGAGCGCGCAGATCACCGACACCCCGTCTTGATCGATCACGCGCTTCAGTCTCATCTGCTTGCCGACGCTCGTGGCGTTCACGACTTCCTCCTTCCGGGTCCCCGACGGACGACGGTGAACTCGAACGCCTCGGCCAGGTGATGCTCGAGCGAGAGCAGCAACGGCTCGCCGTCGCTCCCGTAGTCGACCTGCCGCAGGAACATCAACAAGGCCCCCGTCTTGACGCGCAGCCGCCGGGCCATCGCGCGGTCGGCCCGCACCGGCTCGACGGAGACCACGCCGTGCGCGATCGGCCGGCCGATGCGCTCCAACCGGTCGTAGAGCGAGCCGTCGAGCGGCATCGAGGCGAGCTCTGCGGCCGAGATCCTGTTCGCCGAGACGACGTCGCGAGAAAGCACCACCGGACGGTCGTCGGCCGTACGGATGCGCTCGAGGATCACCACCGGGTCGCCAGGGTGCAGGTCGAGGGCCTCCGCGTGCTCGTCGCTGGCCTGGTCCGAGTGCACGGTCGACTCGGTCGTGCCCGGCCGCATCCCCGACGACGCGATCGCTGCGGTGACACCGAAGTTCACATCGAGGTTGTTCCGCAGACGCGGCCGATGGGTCGCGTAGGTGCCGGCCCCACTCGTGCGGGTCACGAGGCCGTCTTCCTCGAGGGAGCGGAGCGCCTCCCGCAGGGTCGGCCGGGACACGCCCATCTCCTCCGCGAGGACGGGCTCGGGCGGCAGCTTCGATCCCGGGGCGATATGCCCCGAGCTCATGCGCGCCGCCAGTTCGTCCCTGACCCGGAACGAAAGGCGCTTCTTCAAGGGTCGGAGGTCCTCTCGATCAGCGGTTGTCGACGCGGTGAGCCTCGACCCTACTTTGTCTGACAAAATGACGTCAACCGCGGCCCCTCGGTCCCCGCGCTCCCCGTTCGCGCGCGCGGACCTACGATGGGGCGATGGAGCCGTTGGGCGTCGGCGTTCCGGGGTGGCCTGCACCCTCCACCGAGTGGGACTGGTGGCCGTTCCTGGGCATCGCCCTCACGCTCCTCATCGCGAGACGTGCCCTCCGGCTCCGACTCCGTACACCGGTGTTCTTGGCGGCGGTCGCCGTCGGCCCCGTCTTCGCGTGGCTCGTCGACTCGTGGGGCGCGGTGCCGGCGATCGCCACGATGCTGGGCTCGGCCGCGATCCTCTCGTGGGTGAGGGCTCGCCGACCCGGGGACGACCCAGCATCCAACGTTTGACAGACAAACCCCGATGTGGCTCGATACGCGCTGAGCCGTCGAGAGACGTCCGGCTCGAGGGGGGTGTGCACATGTCTGAGCGGGAGCGGAAGGTCGGGTCCGTCACCTACAAGGACGTCGGTGACGACTACTTCGAGAAGCGCGGACTCCGCCGACACGCCGCGTTCTGGTCCCTGTGGTCGCTGGGGGTCGCCGCCGTCATCTCGGGCGACTTCTACGGCTGGAACCTGGGCCTCGATGCAGGCGGGTTCGGGGGGCTGCTGATCGCCACCGGCTTCATCGCGATCATGTACTACGGCCTGTGCTTCTCGATCGCCGAGATGTCGCCGGCCCTGCCGCACACCGGAGGCGCGTACTCCTTCGCGCGCTCGGCGATGGGACCGTGGGGCGGGTTCATCACGGGGCTCGCCGAGAACATGGAGTACGTCATCACCCCGGCCGTGGTCGTGGGGGCCATGGGCTTCCTGATGCACGACATCGTGGTGAGCCTGTTCGACCTCGCGAGCGAACCGTGGTGGAACAGCCCGGTCACGTGGTGGGCGGTGTTCTACGTGATCTTCGTCGCGCTGAACATCGTCGGCATCGAAGCCACGATGCGGTTCACCGTCGTCATCAACATCCTGGCATTGGGCATCCTGGCCTTCTTCTTCATCTCGGTGCTCGTGTCGGGCAAGTTCGATTCGTCGCTCTGGACCAACATCCCGCCGGAGTCGGGAGGCACATCGTTCCTGCCGAAGGGGATCGGGGGCATCTTCCCGGCGATCCCGTTCGCGATCTGGTTCTTCCTGGCGATCGAGGAGCTCCCGCTCGCCGCGGAGGAATCGATGGATCCGAAGCGCGACATCCCTCGCGCCACGCTCTGGGGCATGACGACATTGCTGGTCACCGGACTGCTCGTCCTGTTCCTCAACACGGGCGTGGGCGGCGGAGCGGCGGAGATCGGGGTCTCCGCGACCCCGTTGTTCGACGGGTTCAAGGCGGTCTTCGGGGAGGGCACATCGGCCGACCTGCTCGCCCTCGTCGGCCTGACGGGCTTGATCGCGAGCTTCTTCACGATCATCTACGCGTACGGTCGGAACACGTTCTCGCTCTCGCGAGCCGGCTACTTCCCGAAGTGGCTCTCGATCACGCACCCCACGCGGAGGACACCGTACGTGGCGCTGATCGCCGGTGCGGTCGTCGGATACGCGCTGGCGGTGCTGATCTACCAGCTCGGGAAGTCCGAAGGCGTCCTCGCGGGGAAGATCGTCGGCGCACTGCTGTACATGGCGGTGTTCGGCGCCGTGGTCTCCTACGCGATGCAGTGCCTGTCCTTCATCCTGCTGCGCCAGAGGTTGCCGAACATCGACCGTCCATACCGGAGCCCTGTGGGCGTCGCCGGTGCCGCGATCGGCGGCATCATCGCCGTGATCTCGTTGATCTCGCTGTACTCCAACGAGGACTACCGACCCGGCGTGTACGGCACCCTGATCTACTTCGTGCTCGGCATCCTCTACTTCGCGGTCGCCGGCCGGCACCGCCTGGTGCTGTCGCCGGAGGAAGAGTTCGCCTTGACCCAGGGGGAGAAGGGCGACCCCGAGAAGGAGAAGCTCGGCTCGATGCACGTCGACGAGGTCTCCGGCTCGTAGCGGTCGAATCAGCACGAGGGTCGGAGTGACGAGGGCGGCGGGCGTCGTGCCCGCCGCCCCGTCCTTTCCAGGAGGGGGAGATGGAACAAGCCACGGAACGAACGGGCTTGCTGGACGCGGCTGAGCTCGAGGCACGCGCGAACGCGGGCGAGATCGACACCGTGTTGTGCATGTTCACCGACCTGCAGGGCCGGTTCATGGGCAAGCGCGTGATGCCCGACTTCTTCCTGCACGAGATCCTCGGGGAGGAGGGTCTGCACGCATGCCTGTACCTGCTCGCGATCGACATGGAGATGGAGCCGCTGCCCGGCTACGAGTATGCGAGCTGGGAGACCGGGTACGGGGACTTCCGCATGGTGCCCGACATGGCCACGTTGCGCTGGTGCCCGTGGCTCGAGAAGACCGTCATGGTGATCTGCGACGTCGCCGACGAGGACACGGGCGAGCCGGTCGAGGTCGCGCCGCGGCAGATCCTGAAACGGCAGATCGAGCGGGCCGCCGAGGCAGGGTTCACGATCAAGACCGGCTCGGAGCTCGAGTTCTACCTCTTCAAGGACGGCTACGACGAGCTGGCCGAGCGCGGGTACCGCGACGCCCGGCCCACGTCGAGCTACATCATGGACTACCACATGCTCCAGACGACGAAGGACGAGTGGATCATCCGCCAGATCCGCAACGGGATCCGCGGGGCGGGCATCCCGGTGGAGTTCTCGAAGGGTGAGTTCGGCAAGGGCCAGCACGAGATCAACATCACGTACGCCGATGCCCTCACCACCGCCGACTACCACGCGTTCTACAAGCACGGGGTCAAGGAGATCTGCGCCGCCAACGGCGTGGCCGCCACCTTCATGGCGAAGTGGACGATGGAGGAAGCCGGCTCGTCGTGCCACATGCACTCCAGCGTGTGGAATGCCAAGGGCACGAAGTCGCTGATGTTCGACGAGAAGGCCGAGCACCACATCTCGAAGACCTACGGCCACTACATGGGCGGCCTGATGACGACGGCGCGCGAGATGGCGTGGATGTTCGCCCCGTTCGTGAACTCGTACAAGCGCTACCAGCTCGGGTCGTGGGCCCCGACGGCGATCGTGTGGAGCCGCGACAACCGCACGTGTGGGTTCCGCACGGTAGGCGAGCACACCGCGGCGCGCGTCGAGAACCGCATCCCGGGAGCCGACGTCAATCCGTACCTCGGGTACGCCGCGACGATCGCGGGCGGGCTGCACGGCCTCCGGAACGAGATCGAGCCACCGGCCATGTTCGTGGGCAACGCCTACGAGGCGAAGCGCGTCCCGCGGGTGCCCTCGAGCCTGCACGAGGCGGTCGAAGCCCTCCGCAAGAGCAAGGTCGCCAAGGAGGCCTTCGGCGACTTCGTCTACGGGCATCTGCTGAACACCGCGGTGCAGGAACAGACGATCTTCGACAACCTCTGCGTGACCGACTGGGAGCTGATGCGGTACTTCGAGCGCGGCTGAGCGCCGGAGCCGAGCCGCTGGGCACGCGTTTCCCGGCCATGGCTACACTTGTTTGCCCATGCGGCCGGTGGTGCTGATCGGACACGAGGACTGGGAGACCTTCGGCGTCGCGCCCCGAACGCTGCGTGATGCCGGGGTCCCGTGGATCGAGCACCGCGCTCACACGGGCGCCCGGTCTCCGGACCTGTCCGAGATCTCCGGGATCGTCCTGTACGGCGGTTCCATGAACGTCGACATGACCGACCGGTACCCGTTCTTGTCCGACGAGCTCATCACCATCCGCAAGGCGGTGGACGCCGGCGTCCCGTACCTGGGCATCTGCCTCGGCTCCCAGATGCTCGCGCGCGCGCTCGACCACCCGGTGTACCCGGCAGGCATCCGCGAGATCGGCTTCAACGCCCTGCACCCCACGGCCGTCGCCGCCGACGACGAGCTCCTCTCGGTGTTCGCCGACGGCGACCCGGTGTTCCACTGGCACGAGGACACGTTCGAGCTCCCGGACGGCGCGACCCTGCTCGCGACCGGTGACGAGGTGGCGCTGCAAGCGTTCCGCTACGGCAGTGCGGCCTGGGGACTGCAGTTCCACTTCGAGGTGGACCGTGCCGAGATCGAGCTCTGGCTCGACGCCGCGGGCGAGGAGGAGGTCCGCTCCTGGGGCAAGTCGACCGAGCAGATCCTGGTCGAGGCCGACCGGCACATCGAGGGCCATGAGGAACGGGCCAGCGAGCTGCTCCGGCGGTTCGCTGAGGTCGTTCGCCGCAGCTCCACCTGCTGAGCGAAGGGGTCGGCGCACGCCACCCGACGGCGTATTACGATCGCGACCGGGTCGCCCTCGAGGAGGCTTTCATGCCCGGTCTGAACGTCGTGTCCTACCGACCCGAGCCGAGCGAATTCGCGTGGACCTTCGGAGGGGTCTCGCCGGTCAGGAAGGTCGAGCCGGGAGACGTCCTGGAGGTCTGGACCGACGACTGCTTCGGCGGCCTAGTCCGCCGTACCGACGACATCCCCTCGCAGCTGATCACCGCGTTCAACCCCCAGACCGGGCCCTTCTACGTCGAAGGCGCCGAGCCGGGAGACACCCTGGTCCTTCACTTCGTCTCGATCGAGCCGGCCCGGGACTGGGCGGTGTCCACGACGTTCCCGCTGTTCGGCGCGCTCACGTCGACCCTGCGGACGGTGACCCTGCAGGAGCCACTCCCCGAGCTCGTCTGGGTCTACGAGGCAGATCGTTCGCGCCGGGTCGTGCGGTACGAAGCTCGCCACGGCGAGTTCTCGGTGGAGCTGCCCTTCGACCCGATGCACGGGACCGTGGGCGTCGCCCCCGCGTTCGGCGAGGCTCGGTCGACCCTC